>RGUW01000161.1 GCA_010027605.1 Synechococcaceae bacterium WB9_2_112
TCGATCGTGCGCGGCACCACCAGTCGCAAGTTGGTGGCCGCGCTGCGCGATGCCGGCGCCACCGAGGTGCACATGCGCATCAGCTCACCCGCAGTCACCCATCCCTGCTTCTACGGCATCGACACCGACACCCAGGACCAGCTGATCGCCGCCCGGCTCACCCTGGCCGAGATCAGTGCCCATCTGGGCGTCGATTCGCTCGCCTATCTGAGCAAACAGGGCATGGTCGACGCCGCCCAGGCACCCTCCGGCCAGTTCTGCACGGCCTGTTTCGACGGGGCCTACCCCATCGCCATGGATGACGACGTGCGCTCCAGCAAGCTGATGTTGGAGCCGGCCGGACTGGCGGCTTCGCTCAGTCGTTGAGCAGCGGCACCAGCTCGGCCACCTCCTTGCCGTTGCCCAGGTTGAGCTGAAGGCCCGTGCCGCTGGGATCCTCCGGATGGAGGCAGGTCCCGTCGAGACGCAGGTTGAAGCCGCTGGCCTCGAGTCGCACCCCGATCACCCCGGTGGTGTCGGGAACCAGATCCACCAACGTGTCGTTGCGGTCGAGAAACTGCAGGCCGATCTGACCAAGATCCCCGCGCAGGCAGGGACGCAGCTGGTTCACGGCGAGTCGTTTGACCTGGCCCAACCGGCTGGCCAGCAGCACGGCACCGTTGCTGTTCACCTCGGCGGCGCCGACGACCGTTTCCTGGGGCAGCAGGCGCATCAGCATCGATCCCTGGGCGGCGCGGCCCATGAGCGGCAGGTTGCTGTCGTTGACGGCCAGCCGCAGCAACCGGGCCGTCGAGCTGGCCACCACCACCTCGCCCCCTTCGCGGCAGACCACCACCCGCTTGAGCAGAACGCCGTCCTTGAGCTTGAGCACGGTGGCGGCCCGGCCCGACAGATCCTGAAACTCCTCCAGAGCCAGGCGTTTGAAGCGTCCGTCGCTGCTCAGCAGGCCCAGGCTCACCCCTGATTCGCTGGGCAGGGGCAGCACCTGCACCACGGGATCACCGCTGATGCCGTCGGGCAGAAAGCGTTCCAGCGTGCCGGGTTGCTGGCCGGCGAATTCCCAGCGCAGCAGAGCCACCCGCCCGCTGGCGGTGAAGGCCAGCAGTGCCGGTTGGCTGCTGGTCGACAGAATCAGCCGGGCCGGAGCGGGCAGATCGCCCAGGGGTGCCGCTTCGTCGAGATGGAGCCGACCCAGCATCTGGGGTGTCACGATCCTGACGCTGCCGTCGGTCTGAATCAGCAGCCGGCTGTCGCCGGCCAGGGCCGCGAAGGCCTGTTGGCGCTGCAGTTCGGTGTTGGGACGCACGGCCGCGGCCCGTTGGGCCACCAGCTCATCACCGCCTTCCACCAGTCGGGTGCGGCGTGGGGTCGCATAGCGCTTCCTGAGGGCCTTGAGTTCGTCGACCAGGGCCGCGAGCAGGGCGTCGC
Organism: Synechococcaceae bacterium WB9_2_112; assembly: GCA_010027605.1. GTDB lineage: Bacteria > Cyanobacteriota > Cyanobacteriia > PCC-6307 > Cyanobiaceae > RGUW01. The sequence continues at coordinate 1,429 of RGUW01000161.1, forward strand.
GGTCGTCGAGCAGGTGCCGCAGGCGGGTGCGTTCGCTGCGCAGGTCGTCCCCTTCCTGGCGCAGTCCCTCCTGCTCCAGGCTGGTGAGCCGCCGCAGCGGCATGGCCAGCACGGCGTCGGCCTGGCGTTCGCTCAGATCGAGGTGCACCTGCAGGCTGGCGCGGGCCGAGGCCGCATCCCGGGCCTCCTGGATCATCGCGATCACCCGTTGCAGGTCCGCCAGGGCCTTGATGAGACCTTCGACCACCTCGAGCCGGTCCTCGCATTTGTTGAGGGCATGCCGGGTGCGGCGGATCAGGGTCAGTTCGCGGTATTCGAGAAACTCCTGCAGCAGCTGGCGCAGGCTCAGCTGCACCGGCTGGCCGTTGACCAGGGCCAGCAGAATCGCGCCGAAGTTGCTCTGCAGGGCCGTGCGCCGCTGCAGATCGGCCAGCACCGCCTCGGCCTTGGCATCGCGGCGCAGTTCCACCACAACCCGCATGCCTTCGCGGTCGCTCTCGTCGCGGATGTCGGCGATGCCGCCGATCTTGCCCTCGTTGACCTGCTCGGCCAGCTTCTCGATCCAGCCCGCCTTGCTGAGTTGGTAGGGCAGTTCAGTGATCACCACGGCGCTGCGGCGGTGGCGGCCCTTGCCGGGTTGCACCTCTTCGATGTGGGCCACACCCCGCATCGGGATGCTGCCGCGGCCGTTGAGGTAGGTCTCGCGCACGCCGCTGCCGACCAGCACCTCGCCGCCGGTCGGAAAGTCGGGACCGGGCACCAGTTCGAGCAGCCTGTCGTCGCTGAGATCAGGCTTGCGCACCAGGGCGATCAGGGCGTCGACCACCTCCCCCAGGTTGTGGGGCGGGATGTTGGTGGCCATCCCCACGGCGATGCCGGTGCAGCCGTTGAGAATCAGAAACGGCAGCTGGGCCGGCAGCACCGTCGGCTCCTGCTGGGACCCGTCGAAGTTGGGGGCGAAATCGACGGTGTCGTCGCCGATCTCGTCGAGCATCGCCTCGTTGGCGATCGGCGCCAGGCGCGTTTCGGTGTAGCGCATTGCCGCCGGCGGGTCGTCATCGACCGAGCCGAAGTTGCCGTGGCCGTCGAGCAGGGGTTCGCGGCTCACGAAGGTCTGCACCAGCCGCACCAGGGCGTCATAGACCGTCTGGTCGCCATGGGGGTGGTATTTGCCCAGCACATCGCCCACCACGCGGGCGCATTTGCGGTAGGGGCGATCCGGGGTGAGCCCCAGTTCGTGCATGGCGTAGAGGATGCGCCGCTGCACGGGCTTGAGACCGTCGCGCACGTCGGGCAGGGCCCGCCCGACGATCACGCTCATGGCGTATTCGAGGTACGAGCGCTGCATCTCCTGGTGCAGCGCGATCGGCTGAATGCGCGGGTCTTCGGGTCGCTCCTCGGCCATCCGGTGCTGCGGTGTGAGGGCTGAAAGTGGCGCTCAGCCTACAGATCTTCTTCGGTGTTCCCCTCGGGAGAGGCGTTGGCGTGGGCTCGCTCCACCGCCGCTTTCAGCTCCTGCAGGGCCAGCAGTTGCTGGGTTGAGGATCGCAGCCTGGCACCCCAGAGCTGTTCCTTCTGGTGGCTCTCCAGAACATAGTTGGGTTCTGCGGCCAGGGCGCGGCTGGCCAGGCTGATCGCTTCGGCCCGATGCTGTGGCCCCTGGGCAAACAGGCCAGCCGCCAGGGCCAGGGTGGGTTCGGCCGCATCGGGTTTGATCTTGAGCACCCGGCGCCAGCGGCTCAGGGCAGCGGCCCGATCGCCTTGCTCGTACAGCACCAGACCCTGGTTGTTGATCGCTTCCCAGAAATCGGAGCGCAGTGAGGCCGCCCGTTCAAAGTCACCCAGGGCTCCGCGGGGGTTGCCCAGCAGCAGCTGGGCATTGCCCAGGTCAAAGAAGGCGCCCGCGTTGCGGCCATCGAGCCTGATGCCCTCCTGCAGCAGCCGCACGGCTTCGGCGGGGTTGTTGCTGCGCAGGGCCAGGGAGCCTTCGGCAAACCAGATGCCGGCATTGCGGGGGTCCAGTTGCTTGGCCCGCTTCAGCGAGGTTGCGGCCGGCTTGAGCTGGTTGCTGCGCAG
>RGUW01000162.1 GCA_010027605.1 Synechococcaceae bacterium WB9_2_112
TTCTCGCTTGCCTTCACCTGAGCCGCCAGGCTCAGGCTCTTGATTCTGAACCCACACCAGCCATGCCGTTTGAGATCGACAAGGGCGACACCTATGAATGGGTCGTCGCCTTGGGTGAGCCGGACAAGCGCGCCAGCAAGTCTGAAAGCTTCACCGCTGTATTCCGGCGCCTCAGCCAGCCGCGGATCGACGAGATCAACGAGGCCATCCGTCAACGGATGATCGCGGCCCAGGCCGGTGAGCCGGTCGAAGGGATGATTGATGACATGCAGTTGGCCGATGAGGTGCTGGCCGGCTGGAGTGGCATCACCAGCGGTGGCCAGCCGGTGGAGTTCAGCGAGGGCCTCAAGGCTGAGCTGCTGAGCCGCGCCAGCTTTGCCGCTTTCGTGGTGCAGGCGTGGAATGAATCGATCCTGAGCGGGCGAAAAAAAACCTCCAGGACATCGCAAGGGCTCTCCTGAGGCCCGATGACTCCAGCGAGCTGGAGCAGGCTGCTGCGGCCTGGGGCGTGGAATTGCCAGAGCAGGAAACCACGCCCCAGGTGGTCAAGGTCTGGCCGGAAAACTGGGAGGCGTTCGAGATGTTCCTGCGGCTGGAGACCCAATGGCGCACCGGTCCACGCGGCCTGCTGGGCCTGGATTATCGCGTCGTGGAGTGGCTCTTTAGCCTGTATCAGACGACGCGCCCTCGTGAGCTGCTGGAGGATCTTCAGGTGATGGAGCTGGCGTTCCTGGGTGAGCTGCATGGAGGCGCCGCCTGATGGCTTCGCTTGATGCGATCCTCAAGGTCACCGCTCGGGGTGATGCCACCGGCCTGGCCAGTGTCGTGCAGGGCTTGGGACGCGTTACGGCAGGCGCGCAGCAGAGCCGCCAGGCGGTGGATCGGCTGACGGCCGGCCTGAGCTCGATTGCGGCGGGCTTTGGCGCTGGCGCCTTGGGGAAAAACTTGCTCGATGCAGGCATTGCGGCAGACGCGAACGCCAGGCGCGTGAAGGCATTGGCCGGCGCTTATGGCGAAGTGCAGCAGGTGGGGCAGGTGGCAAGCCAAGCGGCTCAACAGTTTGGCTTGAGCAACATTGCGGCCAGCAATGCCGTTGCCGACCTTTATGGACGACTCAGGCCTACGGGCATCACGCTGCAAGAGATTCAGACCATTTTTTACGGCGTCAGCAAAGCCGGCCAGGTCATGGGGCTTTCCACTGAAGATGTGAGCGCCACTTTGCTGCAGCTTTCTCAGGCGCTTGGCTCTGGCAAGCTCCAAGGTGATGAGTTGCGCGTGATCATGGAGCGCATGCCAGCCGTTGGCCAGGCCGTTGCTCGCGTGATGGGTGTCACCGCTGGCGAAGTCAAGCAGTTGGGATCGGAAGGCAAGATCACAACTGAAGTGCTGATCAAAGCTGCTGCGGAGTTGAACAAGCTGCAGCCGCCACCACCAACGGCAATGCAGCGTTTCACGGCGGCAACGGAGGACCTCAGGACAGAACTTGGAACTCAACTGCTGCCAATCATCACGCCTTTTGTCGAAAGCCTTACCACCGGCTTGAAGACCATCTCGGATCTTCCCGCGCCGGTAAAGGCTGCCGGCGTGGCATTTGGCGTGATGGCCACCGGCGTGATTGCGGCGGCGCTTGCGGTTCAGGCGCTAGGCATTGCGAGCACTACGTTTGCAGCGATCAAAGGCGGCCCGGTGGCCGCTCTCCTGGTTGGTGGCGTTGCCGCTGGCGCTGGCGCCTTGGCGTTTGCTGACGCAATCAGAAAGGCCAAGCAGGCGCAGGATGAGTTGAATCTGAGCACAGCGCAAGGCGCCACTGAGGAATACAACCGAGCACAGCAGGAGCGCGAGAAGACAGAGCAGCAGCGCAGAGCGGCGGCTGAAGCCGCTGCCGCGGCAGAGAGGGCCAAGCAGCAGCAGCAGGCCTTCAACGCTGCAATCGAGCAAAGCAACGCCAGCTACAGGCTGCTAGCTGCGACGATTGACGCCACCAGTCAGGCGGTGCAACGGCAGGGCCAGCTCAGGGACGCCACGCTGACGGCTGACATCGCGGTGAACAACGCCGCAAAGTCGATCCTTGAAGTGAAGCTGAGCCAGACCAAGAGCGACGCTGAGAAAATCCCAATCCTCAAGCAGATCATGGGGATTGAGTTGGAAAACGCCAGGCTCCAGAAGGCGGCGGCTGATGAGCAGATCAGGCAAGAGGTGCTGATCACTGATCTCAAGCGGCAGAAGGCATGGGAGGAGTTGCGCAGCGCTGAGCGCGCCTTGAAGACCGCAGAAGCCTATGGCCAGCAGACCGAAAAGCTCCGTGAACAGGTGGCCCTGATGAAAGTGGCAGCCAACTCAGCGGATACTGAGTTCAAGTTTCAGCGGGAGATCGCGGCGCAGAAGGAACGCGCAAACAACGCGCAATTCAAGGCGCAGCAAACGCAGATCCTGGGGCGTCAAATGCCTGCCGTTGCCAGCGCTGGCCCTGCGTCAACCGGCCAATACGTCAACGGCGCCCCAGTGCTCAGCGATGGCCGCACCGGCATGAAGATCAACGGCGTCCTGACCTACGTCGGCGGCGGTTACACCGGAGATGGCGCCAGGTCTGGTGGACTCGATGGCCGCGGCGGTTTCATGGCGATGCTGCACCCTCGGGAAACGGTGATCGATCACACCCAGCAAGGCAACGCCCCCACGATCACCATCCAAACCGGCCAGGTCGTGCAGATGCCAGATGGCAGCCAATGGGTGAGCATGGCTGACCTTGAGCAGGCCATGCGCGCCACCGCCGCTGGTGTCCTGGGGCAGCTGCGCACCCCTGCCGGCCGGATCGCCATGGGAGGTGCCTGATGCTGCGGGGACAGGCGGCGTTTGTGGCGATTGGCGATGGCTTCGGCGCCATCTTTGCTCGATGGCAGAGCTACTGGGTTGATGCCGTGGTGAGCTGGGACGGCCAGCAATGGAGCTACCAGCAGATGGACTGGGCAGGGCTCGCCAGCGGCCAGGCTGTGGGCGATCAGGCGACGCTGCCATGACTGAGCAGGCCCTGGCCGGCCCGTGGGTGGCCACCCTGCGGGTCATCCAGTTCGATGAATCCATCGCCAGCAGCGGCCCACCAGCCAGCTACATCCTGGCGGCCAGCTGCGTCGGTGAAGTGATCGGGGCAAGCGCCAGCCTGAGCCAGATCACCTGGAAGCTGGGCTCGGCGTTGTCGCCGGTGGGCGCGCAGTTCCCGCCGCGCACGGCCATCACGCCGCTGATTGGAGTGCCGTGCCGGTTATGAACGACCTCGGCTTCGTCGTGAACATGCTGCCCCTCAAGGGCACCACCACGGCCGCGACGACCACGGCGGCCCAGCGCTACGGCACCATGAGCGTGGCCGCCACGGCGCTGTCCGGCCAGCTTCCCCCGCCCGCGAACGCCGCCGCAGCTGCTGGCAATTCACCGCTGCAGGTGCCCCAGGCGGCCATGGTGGTGGGCGAGCCGTTGCC
>RGUW01000163.1 GCA_010027605.1 Synechococcaceae bacterium WB9_2_112
GCCTTGCGGCCCGACCCGGACAGGCCGGGCACCAAGCACCATGACCGTGACGGCCTCTACCTCTGGGTGGCGCGCTCCGGCTCCAAGACCTGGCGCAAGGACTACCGCTGGCAGGGTGCACGCCGCACCTTCACGATCGGCGCCTACCCGGCCGTGCGGCTCGCCGATGCCCGCAAGCTGGCCCTGGAGCTGAACACCTGGATCAAAACCGGGATCGATCCACGCACCCAGGCCCCAGGCCAGCAGCGCAAGCAGGTGCAGAACAGTCGCCGACCGTTCACCCAGATCGCTCAGGCCTGGTTTGAGCACCACAGCGCCAGCTGGAGTCCCCGCTATTGCAGAGATATGCGGGAGAAACTTGATCACTTCGTGATACCGGCACTGGGTCAGCTGGAAATCGAGGCGATCAGCCGCAGCGACATTGAAACCCGCCTACTTGCACCCATCCTCGCCAGGGGCGCCCATGAACAGGCCCGCCGCTGCAATGACGTCACCCGTCGTGTGATTGAGCACGCCGTCGATCTTGAACTTCGGCAGGACAACCCCGCCGTCAAAGCCCGCAAGGTCATCGCCGCCACCCGCGTCACCCACTACCACCGCATCAGCTGGGTAGAGCTGCCCGAGCTGCTGGAGGCCATCGAACGGTTCGAGCAACAGCGGCTGGCCGAGCGCAGCAGCCTCATCGCTCTGCGCCTGATGATGCTCACCCTGGTGCGGCCCAGTGAACTCCGAGAAGCCCGTTGGAGTGAAGTGGATACCGAGGGTCGTCAGTGGATCATTCCCGCTGAACGCATGAAGACCCGTGTTCGGCACATCGTGCCGCTCTCATCACAGGCGCGGCACCTATTCGACCTGCAGCGGCCGATCACTGGCCACACCGATCTGGTCTTTCACACCCCCAACCACCGCGGCAATGGAGAACTGCGGGTGATGAGCAATGGCTGCCTCTCGATGCTTCTGCGGCGCATGGGCTTCCAGGGGCGGCAGACACCCCATGGATTCAGGGGCTTTGGGCAGACCAACTGCATCGAGCAGCTCAAGATCCCCAGGGTGGTGACCGAAAAGCAGCTGGCCCATGCCGATGGCAACAGCGTCAGCCGCGCCTACGACTGGGCCGAATACCTCGAGGAGCGCTCCGACATGCTGCAGCGCTGGGCCGATCTGCTCGATCAGGTGGCCGTCGCTGCCGGTCTGGCTCCCGTCTCAGAGCTGAGCGCGGTGGTGGCTGCTCAACCATCAGCGCTGCAGGCGGCCTGACGCTTGGAGGTGATCCAGGCCTCCAGCTCCTGCTGGGACCAGGCCACCGCCCGCGGCCCAATCACGATCTGCCTGGGGAACTCACCTGTGGCGATGAGGCTGTAGATCGTGGTGCGTGAGAGGCCGACCCGGTGGATCACCTCCGGGAGCCGCAGCAGTCGATCGGTTGCGGAAGTCATGGCTGATGGTCTGGGTCTCAGGTGCTTGTGTTGGATTGGTTTGGTGCCATTCAGTTGGTCTGGTGCAGCAACGCCACCACGGCCGGATCCCACAGGATCTGCTGGCGGCGCTCTCCCCGACTGCAGAGCGGCAGGGCGACGCCCCAGTCCAGGCCGGCTTGTGTGAGCTGCCAGTCGTCGTCCTCGTTGCGCTGCTGCAATCCGGCGGCAGCGAGCCGCTGGTTGGTGTGGCGGAGCGTTCCATCCAGTCGGTCCGCTACCTGATCAGCGGTCAGCCAGGCCACTCCGGCGCGCTGCTTCACGTCAACGCCGGCAGGACTGCTGTGGGCCTGGATCTCCTCCAGGACGCTGAGCAGGGCCTCGGCATGGGACACGCCGGTGAGGTGGATGATCTCGTCGGCCCCGCGCAGCACCTCGGCTGCGGTCTGCCTGCGGATCGCCTCGATGCTGCGTCGCGGCAGCTCTCCTTTGCCCTCTTGTCGGCGCTGCAGGGCGGGCAGCAGTTCGTGGGTGAGCCAGCGCCGCATCCGCGGTGCGCTGGGGTTGTCGCTGTTGAGCAGCCTGCGCAGCAGCGTGGCCTCATTGATCAGCGCCAGGGTGAAACCACCGGCGCCGGGACCCTCCTCTGAATGGAGGCAATGCTCCTCATCGCGTCGGTTCGCCATGGCCCAGGCCATCGGGCTCTCCGCCAGCGCATTGCAGGCATCGGCGACGACGATCCAGGCCTCGCCCTGCTGATCGGTGCTCACTCGGATGCGGTGCCCCTCGAACAGGTAGGGCACCAGAGCGGACGTGTTGCTCATGGCTGGGAAGTTGAGAGGACAGGTGAGTCATGCCGCGACGCGAACACTGCGGGGGTGAATCCCCCAGGGGTCGCGGCCAGTGGAGCTGGCACCGGACCCGCCAGGACCAGCAGCACCGTGCTCAGCTGCAGGGCCAGCACCAGCCACAGCAACCACTGCAGCTGCCGCAGGTCGCCCAGCCGGACGGTGGTGGTGATGGGCCGGCGTGTGCGGCAGAAGGCCGGCAGCTGCGGCTGCGCCATCGGCCGCGGCGTGCGGCCGGGGTGTTGGGGGTAGGCCATCAGAACGGCACCTCCTCTCTGGAAAGCGCACCTTGTGGTGCGACATCGGCGAACTCATCGCCGTAGTCCTCCCCATCCGCCAGCGGGATCGCCTGCTGCTGGCGGGCAGCAGCCTCATCAGCCTTGTAAGCCTGCTCCGCCGCTTCGATCCAGGCGGGATCGGTGCCTTCGCGGATGCTCAGCGGGCCGTAGAAGCCGATCGTGACGTTGCGCGGCACCGCATCGGCGGCTGCCTGATCTTCGATCTTGGGGCCCTTGGGGTTGCCGTCCTGGTCGTACTGCTGGGCCCAGCGGGTCTCCAGCACCAGCACGTCCCCCACGTTCAGCCGGCCGCGGCGGTGCTGGCGCCGTGCCTCGATCCACTCGCCAAAACCCTTGGCCTTGAGGATCAAACGCACTCGGTCTCCCGGTGCTGGAACGCCGCCCTCATCGCCGATGCGGGCCTCCATCGTCGTGCCCGGCATGGCGATCGCATGGACCACCATTTCCTGCTTGACCTTGGGCCGGCCCTGGCGGTCGGTGCCGTTGGGGATCGGCTCCATCGCGCCGCTGCTGAGGTTCTTGCGCAAGCGGTCGCGCTGCTCCGGGCGCACGATCGCCAGATAGGCCACCTCACCGAGGCGCTGCTGTCTGATCACCGGCGCCGCGATGCGGCTGCCGTCGTTGATTTCAATCGCCATGGGACTTGCTCGAAAGAGTGGACGGGGAAGAGGACAGGGGAAGCAGGGGCTCCAGGCCGGCACCCAGCCGCAACAGGTGATGGGCGGCACCGGAGAGAGACAGCTGGTGATCGGCCGCCAGCTGCCGTACATGTCGGTAGACATCGCTATGCACGCAGACGCACAGGGTGTGCCGGCCATGTCGCACCCGAGGCTGGGGTCTTGCGTAGGGGCGA
>RGUW01000164.1 GCA_010027605.1 Synechococcaceae bacterium WB9_2_112
CCGCATCAAGCGCCGCTTCTATCACCATCGCTATGCCGCCATTCCGATGGAATGCCAAGGTGTGGAGGTGCACCGTGCCCTGTCCGATGACGCTGGGCCTCTCGTTGACAAAGGCCTGCGCCACCACCGCCGCGAGCGACGCCGGAATGCCGTGACAGGCCTGCAGCAACGAACCGTAAGCAGCCCTGTCAGCAGCTGCCAGAACCCGGCTTGACCCGGCTTCCGTCTGCAGCGTCGACGGGGCCCAGAGCCCAGGTTCCTGATCGCCGTGCCGACAGGCCACCGATGCCAACCACAGGCGTTCGCAGGGCCGAAACCCGCAACCCTCCAGCAGCTGCTGCTGCCGCGAGGGCTGCTGATCGGGCCAGAGCAACCATCCAGCAGGCGCAGGGCGCCGGGCCATCCAGCGCGCGAGCGCCTCAATCTGCTGATCGCTCGCTCCGGGTTCACAGACCACCACAAGATTGGCAGCCATCACGGGCAATCCGCTCAGCCACCAAGCCATGCCGCCGTGCTCCTGCCAGACCCCCACCAGTGCAGCCTGGGCCTGCACGCTGGCAGCAACCAGATCCCGGGATTGCTCCAGCTCTGCCGATGCCACAGGGTTGGCCCGCCACCAAGGCGATGATCACCGATCGCAGCCCTCACCCCCTTGGTCAGCGCCGGCGCAGGCATGAACAGAGGGAGGACCTGCTGCCGGCCAGCCTGCTTGCCTGGTGGGCTGCCTGTGTCCAGGAAAGCTTTTTCTGAAGACCCTTCGACGGAAGTCCCTTCCTGGGGAGTCCCCAGGGTTGCTTCCTCTGGGATCACTGCTTTGCGTTGTACAGCTGTACAGATCGCCATCTGTACAACGAAACACTGCCCTCAGAACACGATCAGGATCTGTTCGAGACCCTCCCCGAACCCACTCAGAAGCGACTCAGAACCCATTCAGGGACCTCCCAGGAGCCTCGCAACGACCGCCCAGCAACGCCCGACCGGGGCTCTCGCGGATAATCGACGGCTCAGAGTTGCACGCTGCCGCCGCGCGTCCCGCCATGGCCCTGCTGGTACAGAAATTCGGGGGCACCTCGGTGGCCGATGTGGAGCGCATCCAGGCGGTGGCGGCGCGCATTGCCGCCAGCCGCGACGAGGGCCACGAGCTGGTGGTGGTGGTCTCGGCCATGGGCCACACCACCGACGAACTCACCGGCCTGGCCCGCGCCATCAGCAGCAATCCGCCCCAGCGGGAGATGGACATGCTGCTGGCCACCGGCGAGCAGGTCTCGATCGCCCTGCTGTCGATGGCGCTGCATGCCCTGGGCGTGCCGGCGGTCTCGATGACGGGCACCCAGGCGGGCATCATCACCGAGTCGGCCCATGGCCGGGCCCGCATCCTCGAGGTGCGCAGCGAGCGGCTCAGGCGCCTGCTGGATGCCGGCCAGGTGGTGGTGGTGGCCGGGTTTCAGGGCACCAGCGGCGGCGCCGCCGGCACTCCCGAGATCACCACCCTGGGCCGGGGCGGTTCCGACACCTCGGCGGTGGCGCTGGCGGCGGCCCTGGGGGCCTCGGCCTGTGAGATCTACACCGATGTGCCCGGCGTGCTCACCACCGATCCCCGCAAGGTGGCCAACGCCCAGCTGATGGACCAGGTCAGCTGCGACGAGATGCTCGAGCTGGCCAGCCTGGGGGCGGCGGTGCTGCATCCGCGCGCCGTGGAGATCGCGCGCAACTACGGGGTGCCCCTGGTGGTGCGCTCCAGCTGGAGCGACTCTCCGGGCACCCGCCTCACCAGCGGCGCACCACGACCCATCGGCCATGGCGGCCTGGAGCTGGGCAAGCCGGTCGACGGGGCCGAGCTCGATGCCGACCAGGCGGTGCTGGCCCTCTCCCATGTGCCCGACCGTCCGGGGGTGGCGGCCACCCTGTTTGAGGCCCTGGGGGCCGCGGGGCTCAACGTTGACCTGATCGTGCAGGCCACCCACGAGGGCGCCAGCAACGACATCGCCTTCACCCTGGCCGCCGCCGAACGCGACCGGGCCGAACTGATCTGCCGTGAGGTGCTGCTGACCATGGGTGCGCAGCTCGCCAGCACGGCCGATGACGCCGGGGCGAGGCTCTCCAGCGAGGCCGGCATGGCCAAGCTCAGCATCTCGGGGGCGGGCATCATGGGGCGCCCGGGCGTGGCGGCGCGGCTGTTTGACACCCTCGCCCGGGCCGGCATCAACCTGCGCCTGATCGCCACCAGCGAGGTCAAGGTGAGCTGCCTGGTGGCCGGTCACCAGGGGTCCAAGGCGCTGCGTGCCGCCGCCGAGGCCTTTGAGCTGCACGACTCACAGCTGCAGCACAATCCCCAGACCTGCGATCTGGGTGATCCGCCGGTGCGGGGAGTGGCCCTCGATCTGGGCCAGGCCCAGGTGGCCGTGCGCCGGGTGCCCGACCGCCCCGGCACCGCCTCGTCGGTGTGCCGCGCCCTGGCCGATGCGGGCCTCAGCCTCGATGCGATCGTGCAGTCCGAGCGCACCCATGACGGCACCAAGGACATGAGCTTCACGCTCAAGCGCGAGGAGCTGCAGCGGGCCGAGCAGGCCCTGCAGCCGCTGCTGCTGCAGTGGCCCGGCTCCCACTTCGAGCAAGGGCCCGCCATCGCCCGGGTGAGCGCCGTGGGTGCCGGCATGCCCTGCACCGCCGGCACGGCGGCCCGCATGTTCAGAGCCCTGGCCGATGCCGGCATCAACATCGAACTGATCGCCACCAGCGAGATCCGTACCAGCTGTGTGGTCGCCGAAGCCGACGGCGTGCGGGCGTTGCAGGCGGTGCATGAGGCCTTTGGTCTGGGTGGCTCGGTGCAGCACGAAGCGCAGGGCACCGAGTCGCCTGCTGGCTGAATCGGCCTGGCTCTTGACAGTCAACAACCATGGTGACTACCGGTCCCAGCAACTGGTCTATCTCAATGCCGGCCATGAAAATCCATCCATGGTGAGAGCCAATGGAACTCTCGAGAGACTGGAAACTTCAGGTCCCATCCTGGGTATCTTCAAGGCTGCCCGCTACACCACGAAGACCACAGCCTTTCAGACCCAGGACGTGCTCAACACCTTCACCGATGGAGTGGTCGACGCACGGTCCAACAGCGGTGAATCTTTTGGAATCGACCGTGTACAAGCGCTGCTCTCAACTCCGACAGCTTCCGCCAACAACCCTGAGCAGCTGCTGAGCGCCACACTCGATGCCCTCAAAGAGCATTGCCAGGAGGCAGATCAGTTTGATGACACCACCCTGCTGATCATGAAAGCACTGTGATGCTTTCAGCGTGAGGCGTTCGGCCCCAGAAAGGACAGACAGGAGGTGATACCTGCGGAATCAAATCGTGTCAGTGACTGCAAAGAATGTTGGCGCCTCCATCTTGACG
>RGUW01000165.1 GCA_010027605.1 Synechococcaceae bacterium WB9_2_112
GTCCACCAGATGCCGGTGGGCAGGGCACTGAGGGCCTGCTGCAGGTCACTGCCCCATTCCGGCACGGTTTCCGGCAGCCCCAGCCCCAGGAATCCCAAGCCCCCCAGCACCAGCACCGCATCGGCGGCGTTGAGGGTGAGCAACACCGGCACCGAGGTGATCACGTTGCGGAACAGGTAGCGGCGCAGGATCCACAGCGGGCCGGCCCCCAGGGAGCGGGCCGCCTCCACGAACAGCTCCGTTTTCACCTGGGCCGTCTGGTTGCGCACCACGCGGAAATACTGCGGCACGTACACCACGCACAGCGCAGCGGCGGCATTGGGCAGGCCCTTGCCCAGCAGAAAGGCCAGCACCACCGACAACAGCAACACCGGCAGCGTGTAGAGCGTGTCCATCAGCAGCACCAGGCCGCGATCGAGCCACCCCCCCAGGTAGCCGCTGAGCATGCCCAGGGGCACCCCGATCACCAGGGCCGACACCAGGGCCAGCACCACCACCTGCAGGGCGACGCCGCTGCCCGCCAGGGTGCGGCTGCAGACATCGCGCCCCAGCCGGTCGGTGCCACACCAGTGCTGCCAGGAGGGGGAGCCATAAATGGGGTTGTCCAGGCCGGCGTTCACATCCGGCAGCAGGCCCAGCTGCGTGAACAGCGGTGTCAGCAGCGCCACCAGGCCGTACACCAGCACGATCACCACCCCCCAGCGCGCCAGGCGACCCGCCAGGTTGCGGGGCAGAGCAGATGGAAGAACGGCATTAGACAGCATTGTGAATCAACCTGCCACCAATGTGAGCCAACGCCAAACCCGATCGCCGCGTCTAGGGGAACCCTGAGGCTGTCCACCTCTGCCATACACCATGACGCCCAACCCCTTACGTCCGCCACACCCTTCGGCTGGATTCAGCCTCGTGGAACTGATGATTGCCGTTGCGATCGTTGGCATCCTCACCGCAATCGCCCTACCGAACTTGGCCCGCCAGACCGACAAGGCCAAAGCGACGGAGGCGAAGATCCTGACCAGCGCCGCTGCCAAGGAGGCCCAGATCGCCTGGGCAGAAAACGGCCAGGATGGACTCAACACCTGGGCCAGTGCTCAGTGCCCCGCTGCCACACGGCAATTCAGCTTCAGCTGCATGCTGGCGACGGAGACTGACGCTCGGATTATCGCCACCGGGAGTAGCAATGCCGGTGGTCTACGGGGCCAGACGATCGTGGCCCGAGTGAACCCGAGTCAAGGGGGAGAAATCCGGTTCTGTGGCACAGCAGCCGGGATAGAGCCCTGCTGATTCGCAATCCTGCGGGGGGAGGCTCAAGCTCCTCCCGCCACAGCGGTGGTCATCAGTCGTTGCGATGGACGCCCCGCCCGACCTGGAAACTCTTGCAACAGACGCAGAGCGACCAACCCACTCGACGCATCCAGGCAAGCAGAAAACCCCAGAGCGACGGAGTCCCCTAGCTCGATGGGATCCGAACCATGTGCCGGAAGAATGCCCCCGCAAGCAAGCCATCGCGGAGGCCTCGCCGGCAATCCATCAATCACGACCCGATTCTGGGCCGTGTTTCCCGTCGACAACACACCGTCGAGGCCGTAGGCGGGGCCGCAACGCATCAGCACCTGCCCCCGCCAGATGGGGCTGGGGGGCGAACCCACCGAGTAGGTGATGGAACCCACAGCGGTGCTCAGATGGAGCACCGGTAGACGTCCGGCCAGGCCACAGGCGTGTGCGTCACGCTCAGGGGCTTGGCTGACGCCAGTGGCCTGGGCCAAATCCAACTTCACGAGCGCCAGGGTTCGTCGCTGCACAGCCCGCTCACGCAGCAACCGAGCCAAGCGCTGACCGTTCTGTCCTTCATCGATCAGCCCCTGCAACATCACGCCACTGAGCAACAGCCCCAGACTCAGTGAGAGCAGCAGCTCCAGCAGAGAGAAGCCTGCCATTGACTCAGAGCATCGGATCGGACTCACAACCTTGCCCTCGATAGCGCCCGATGCGAGTGATGCCGAGTGGCAGAGCCACCACCAGGCAGCGACGCAACTCCGTACCTGCCGTACCAAGCACCACCGTTCCCCCATCCAGCACCAGCCCATTGGCGGAAAATCGCAAAACTGCAGGAAGGTTGTGCTCCAACTGCAACTCGCCGCTGGCGTTTGGCTCCTGGAGAACCACCGGCCCCAGCCAGCAAGCAGAAAGTCCACCGCCAATGGGCGGTGCCCAGGCGGCTGCGCGCAGGCTGAGGCCACACGGTCGGCCCTTGGCCTGTGCTTCACTTCGGGCGCGCTGCAACCCCTGCTCCAGCCGCCGGGTCGCGGTCTCGAGCCGTTGGCGCGCTAACTGTTCACGACCCATCCCGAGTGCCAACGCCGCCAGCAGACTCATCAACGCCACCGCCACCAGCAGCTCCGGCATGGTCATGCCGGCCCCCGCATCCGGAGCTTTAGGGCTAATCAGCACAACCCCAGCCCTGCCGATGTCACCCAGCGCCGCCGTTGCCCTTGCGGCCAGTACAGCAGCAACGCAGCACCATCAGGGCTGACGCTGAGCTGGCGCTGCAGAGCCACTGGTGCTGACACTGTCGCCGCCACGCTGCGCAACTGCTCGGCGTTGGGGCAGACAGCGTTCAACGACAACTGATCGCGCAAATGCTGTTGGACCAGCAACCGATCGCGCTCAATCTGATCTCGCCATAACTGCTGCTGCTCTTGCAGCTGAGCACCGCCGGCGGCGGCTCCCCACAGCTGCAGCGAACCGAGTGCTGCCGAGACAAACAGCATTGCCGCTACAAGGGATTCAGCCAACGTCATACCCCGAGCTCCTGCAGGCCGCCAGCGTGTAAGGCGAAGCGACGCCGCAGCCCACCACCCGTCTCCTGCAGGAGCAGTTCTGGAACCTGAACCGTGGGATCCCAGCGCATCAGCTCGACAGGGGAGCCATCCACCGTCATACGGCGCAACGGCTCTGGATCCAACTGTGGCGGACACTCCGGCGGCAAGAATCCCCGCACCCAGGCACTGGAGGGCAATGGCTTCAAGCAGCTAAAAGGACCCTCTAGCTGGGCCAACAACAGATGCGCAGCGGAAGCCAGCCGGTCTTCGGCCTGAAACCGCCGCTGCTCAAGAAACTGAAAATGCCGGCCCTGCAACACCATCCCCTGCAGTGACAGGCTGCTGAGCAGCAGCACAAGGCTGCCGGCCAAGGCAAGCGGCAACATGGCTCCATCGGCATGGGATGTCCTGAGCATTCCCCACCCGGCGCTGACCTGGACTGGGCAATGCCCTGAGCCCCTCAGGCCTGGATCAAGCCGCCCCCCAGCAGCGTCTCGCCGGCATAGAACACCGCCGCCTGGCCGGGGGTGATCGAGA
>RGUW01000166.1 GCA_010027605.1 Synechococcaceae bacterium WB9_2_112
CACATAGAGGCGGTTGTTGGTGGAGGTGACCCACTCGCAGAACTGCTGCCAGCTGTTGGCGCCGGAGCGCTGCTGGAGAGTGGTGGTCATGAGAACGGAGAGAGGTAAGAAGGACGGAATCCCGATGGACGGTGAACCGTCGTGAAGGACTGTAAAGGAAGTTTGCGCGCCGCGCGAGCCGCGCCGACCCCTGAGTCATCAGTCGCACTGATCAGAGGCATCAGCGCTGCTGAACACCGACACCGCTGCTAAGACGGCAGGGCCTGCCGAGCTGGCCATGTCCTGCACTGCTGCCACCCGCCGCCCCCGGCATGCCGCCTGCGGTTCCCTAATCGTGGGAGCACTGAGTGGCTCAGCCCTGCTGTTCAGCCTCAGTGGCTGCAACGCCGTGCGCCAACCGGGCATGGATGACCTGATCCAGCGCCAGGAACGGCTCGAACTGCAGGTGCAGCAGCTGGAGCAGCGGCTCAACCGACGCAACCCGGGTGCCACAGGAGCGCCGGGCGGCAACGCTCCGGCGGGCGTGATTCGATCACTCACCTACCGCAGTGGCACCGCCGATGACCGGCTGCGCATCTACTGGGCCGATGGCAGTGTCAGCGATCTGCCCTGCACCAAGGAGCAGGCCACCCTGGCCTGTGGCTAGGGCGAGACCTGCCGGCGCTGCAGCGCCTGGGCAACACCCTGCAGCGCCACCAGAGCCTGCTCGTCCAAGGGCCAGCGTTCGCGGCGGGTGAGGCTGAAGGCGATGCCCTTCTCGCCATAGGCCGCCTCGTTGATGAACACGGGCCAGAAGCACGGCTCGCCCCGCAACCGCGACGGCAGCACCGCTGCCAGTGGGATTGCATGGCCGGCGGCGGCAAGGAAGACCGGATCCGCCGGCCGCAACGGCGACCAGTCGCCACCCTGCAGGCGCGGGTGCAGCAGGGCTGCCGGCGTGCCATCGGCATGGCGGGGCAGGTCAACACTGCCCAGGTGCCGATGCACCACCAGCGCTGGGGGCAGGCGCAGGCTGCCGGCAGCGGCGAGGTCGAGCACCGCCAGAGCCGCCTCGAGGGCGAGCTGACTCATGCGGCAGATGCCGGCGTGCAGCAGCCCCTGGGGCACCGGGCCCACCTCGATGACCAGGCCGCAGGGCCAGCATTCGACCAGAAACCCCTGCTGAGCCTGATCAGCCTCATGCAGGTATACCGGCAGACCCAGCCGTTGCTGGATGCCGGCGGCCAGGGCCAGATCGGCGGGTCTGCGGCCATAGACCACCAGGCTGTTGCCCATGGCAGCGGTGGTGGTGTGCAGATCGAGGGCGACCAGGGCAGGGCTGACGCCCTCGGGCCCGTGAGCCTGCAGAAGCTCCCGCGCACGCCGCACCTCAAGGCTGCACTGATCGGCTTCGGCCAGCAGGGCCGCAGCAAAACTGCGGTTCAGATCCCGTTCGATGTAGCGGCGGCAGTCCGCCAGCGCCTCAGGGTTGCCATGCACCAGCTGCAGCACGAAGTTGGAGTGCTGCAGGTCATCGGGCTGGTACTGCCACTGCTTGAGCAACCAGGGGGCATTGGGCTCATTGCCATGGGTGCCGCCCACCACCAGGATTGAGCCGGCCTGTGGCCCCAGCATCGGCATCTGCGGATGACTGGGGCTCAGCCTGACGCACCCGAGGCAAACGATGGCTCCCCCAGCGACCCTGGTCCGCACGGCCCGCTGTCTGTGGACCTGGCAGTGGCTGCAACTGATGAACGGCCTCGGACCAGCCGATCGCGACGGCAACTATCTGCGCCCGGCCCCTGCCTTTGCCGAACTGCCGCCGATTCCAGCGGACGCCCTCACAGCCGATGCCCATGTGCTGATCGTGGGACGCAGCTGTCCGTGGGCCCATCGGGCCTGGCTGGTGTGGACCCTGCGGCAGCTGGCCCCTGCCATCGGGCTGGTGGTGGTGGAACCCGACCCGGCCGCGGGACGCTGGTGCTTCAACGAACCGTTCGAGGGCTGCCGCACCCTGGCCGAGCTCTACCGGCGCAGCGGCGCCGACCCAGCGGCCAGGGCCACCGTGCCGGCCCTCTACAGCCGCAGCCAGAGGCGAATCGTGCTGAACGAAAGCGCCCGCCTGATCGAATGGCTGAACCGCTGGCCCCAACCCCCCACCGCCGCGCCGCTGGATCTGGAGCCGCAGGGCCAGCAGGAGGCCATCCAGCAGTGGCGAGACGCGCTGCAGCACAACGTCAACGACGGTGTCTACCGCTGCGGGTTCGCCCGCAACCAGGGTGCCTACGAGCGGGCCGAGGCCGCCTTGTTCACCACGCTGCGCCAGGCTGATGCGGCCCTGACCCGGCGACCGGATGCCTGGCTCAGCGGACCTGCGCTGAGCCTGGCCGATGTGGTGCTGTTTCCGACGCTGATCAGGCTGGAGCTGGTCTATGCGCCGCTGTTCGGCTGCAGCCGCGTGCCCCTCTGGCAACTCGATGGCCTATGGCGCTGGCGACAACGCTTCTACGCCCTCGAAGGGGTGGCGACCAGCTGCTGGCCCGAGGCCTGGCAGCGCGATTATTTCGGCGCCCTGTTTCCGCTCAACCCGGGAGGGATCGTTCGCGCAGGCCCGCCGCTGGCCACACTGGTGCAAGGCCGACCAGAACGGGCACCAGAACGGGCATGAGTGAACCAATCCTTCAGGGGGTTTACGGGCCCTACACGATCGACGCCCGCGACCGTCGCGAAGTGCTGGGCTATCGCCTGGCGCTGCTGCTGGCCGCGATCGCCCAGACAGCCCTGCTCGTGCAGTGGCGCTTGGTGGGACCGCAGGGGCTGTGGCCCTGGCTGGCGCTGCTTGCCCTGGCCCTGGGCCTGGCCCTGCGCTGGATCCACATCTACCTACGACCGCTGCATCGGGCCCTGCAGCTGCTGTGGCTGCTGGGCTGCCTTGGCGCGGCAGTGATGGCCTGGCGGGTGGGCCCGGATCAGATGGTCGTGGCACTGGGCGACCAGCGACTGTGGCTGCTGGCCATCGGACCGCTGTTTGCCGCCCTGGCGGGCATCGGGTTCAAGGAATTCTTCTGCTTCAGACGGGTGGAGGCGATCGGCGTGACCCTGCTGCTGCCGCTTGCGCTGCTGGGCTATCTGGTGGGGGTGTTGGACGCCGGCACCAGCTCGGGATTGATGGCCATCCAGAGCGCCCTGCTGTTGCTGCTGTGCGGGCGCAAATTTCCGATGCCGGCGGCCGCCGATGTGGGCGACAAGAGCGTGTTTGCCCATCTGGCCACCCTGGATCAGGGCCAGCAGCCCCGGGAGCAACGCAGTTGAGCCTGATCAGCCTGGTGGGCGCGGGCAAGGACTTCGGCCTGCGCACCC
>RGUW01000167.1 GCA_010027605.1 Synechococcaceae bacterium WB9_2_112
GCCCATGGATTGCGGCTGGACTCCAGGGTGAGGCCGTTGAGCGCGCCGCCGATGTCGAGGGGTTTGTTGACGTAATTGTTGACGAAACCAAGCCAGCTGATGCCCGACTTGATCGTGGTGTCGAGAGCCAACGCGCCTGTGAACAGAGCCATATCGAGACCTGTTCTGATTGTTTTTTCGGCAACACCGGTGAGTTTTGCCACCTCCTGAATGATGAGGTCAAGACCTTTGTTCAGCAGGTCAAAGGACAGTTTTGCAGCGCCAGTCAGGGGGGGTAGTTTGACGGAGCCGTCGGCGTTGTAACCCAGTCCCTCAAAGAGCTTGCGGAGCTCACCGTTGTATCCAGATGTGGTGTAGCTGTCGCGGCCGCTTCGGGATTCAAACTGCTTGCGGAATGCATCGGCATAGGACAGCTGGGTCGAAAACCAGGTTCCGCCTGAACTGGAGGACAGCTTCTTGACCTGGCCCAGCAGGTTGTCGATGTTGTTGTCCTTCCCTGTTGCAGCCAGCGCATCCATGGCTCCTGCCAGCAGGCCTGCGTGAGAGGAATGGGCGTTCCAGCCTCCGCCGCTCAAGGCCAGGTAACGATCAGTCGAATCGGCCACGGTGTGAAACGAGAGGGTGAGCTGCTTGAATTGTTGTACATACCGCTCGTGACGACAACGTCATCCCCAGAACTGTCACGGGTGTCCCTTGTCAATCAGGTTGATTGGCCCCTCAACCAGATTGTCGTCGTACAGGCGATCTACCAGAGGTCACGCACCACCGTGTCCGGTAATCCGTCCGAGCGGTACCCATGCCTGGTGGATTTCAGGGAGCTCACATGGGTGGAACAGGTGTGGGCCACCGACATCACCGACATCCCACTACAGAAAGGCTTCCTGTACCTGGTGGCGATCATCGATCTCCACTCCAGGCATGTACTCAGCTGGAAACTCTCCAACAGCCTTGACACAGAGTTTTGCCTGCAAGCTCTGGACATGACCCTCAGCAGTGGCCGCAGGCCGCAGAACTTCCATTCTGACCAAGGGTGTCAATTCACCTCAACTGACTTCGTGGCCTGGTTGCAGGCCGAGGAGATCGAGATCAGCTGGTCAGGAAGAAAGCGCTGCTACGACAACATCCTGGTCGAAAGGCTGTGGAGGACACTCAAGGATGAGGAGGTCTATCGACGCGCTTACAGCAATGGCTGGGAGGCTGAAATCAGCCTTGCCCGCTTCCTGTGGAGGTACTGCCATGTGAGACCCCCCAGTGCCCTGGGAGGAAAGACTCCCTATGACGTCTACACTGAAACCGACCCAGTTCCTCCTGTCCGGAGTTAACAATTTCAGGAACCAGCGTTGTCCAGTAAAAGCCACCCACCCCAGATTGCAGCAAGTTGTTGTCCCAGGGCGAAGTAAGCCTGCACGAGTGCATCCAGTTCAATCGCTTGGAACTCCACGAGCAGATCCAGGTCGCTCCCGTTGGGGTCGACGTCCCCGCTCAGGGAGGAGCCGAACAGGTGCATGCGCAGGACGTTGTTTTGCAGGCAGGTGTCAGCAATGGTGTCGAGCTCAGGCTGGGCGAGGGCAAGGATCATGACGTCAGGTTATTGGCGTCTGCTTCAGTCAGCCTCGCTCATGTCGCTGGGGTGCCTGAGCCGCTCCAGCAGCTCGGCATCGCCCACGATCACGTAGCGCTGGCCGTCCTGGCCCATGTAGGTGAGCTGGCCGTCGGCGTTGACCACCAGGGCCGTAAGGGGCGTGACCGGACGCGATGTTTCAGCCATGGTTCTTCTCTTGGGCGCACGCATCCCGAAACCAGAGCCAACGGCAATCGCGCTCCAGAGCCTTCGCCATGGCTGCTGTTGCTGGATCCTGCACAGCGTTGGCACGGCCAGTGAGCAGCAACTGGTCCCACTCCGTTGGCGTCAGGATCAAGGCGTCGCAGCTCAGCGGCAAGATCTCAAACGGCCATCGGCGAAAACGCTCTGAGGCTGTCCCCGTCGCATTGCGGTCGATCAGCACCAGATCGAGGTCGCTCCCGACCCCGGCATCCCCTCGGCCGTAGCTTCCGTAGACGCCCAGTCGTTCAAAGCCAGCACGCTTGATTCCCTCGGCTGCAGCCCAGGTCCTGACGGCCTGGAGCACCGCAGTCGGCTCAGGCCATTTCAGCAGTGATTGCGTCAACAAGCGCACCGGCATGGTTCAAGGCATCCGTGCTCTGCAAGTGCCCGAAGTGATCACTTGGGGCACCATCTGGAAGGCTATCGGGGTAACGGGTCGGGATGTACAACGCATCGAGAATCCGCATCCGCTCCACCAGTTCGGGGACCCTGGCCGCCAGGCCCTCCTGAACCGCATCAGGCAGGTCGCGAAACAGACGCCCCAGTCCATGGCCCCAAACCTGCTGGCCATGATGAAGATGCAAGCCTTTGAGGGCTTTTTCAACCGCCTGGTGGGCTGCAAAACAGGCCCATTCGTGGTGCCCGTGAGCTGCACTGAGCCGCGCCTGATCAAGATCCTGGTTGGCCTGGTGCAGCCAGTCAGCCGCTCGGCTCGCCATTGGTTTACCCCCCGATCAGGGTTTCGAGCGCGGCGGTGACATCGGCCTGGCGCATCAACGCTTCGCCCACCAGCACCGCATCGGCGCCGGCGTTCTGGACCCGGTCCAGATCATCACGGGTGAACAGGCCCGATTCGCTCACCAGCAGGGCGCCCGTGCTCCGCAGCTGATCGGCGAACTGGGTTGTGAGCTGCTCGGTGGTGGCCAGGTCAACCGCAAAGGTGCTCAGGTCGCGGTTGTTGATGCCGATCAGGGTGTGGCTACCGGCGCCCGCTTGCTGCCACAGCGGCAGGGCCAGCACGCGTGCGAGTTCTTCGCCGTCGTGCACTTCGATCAGCACCGCCAGTCCCAGGCTGCGGGCGGCCTTGTGCAGATAGGTCAGGTCCTGATCCTCCAGAATCGCCGCGATCAGCAGGGCCGCATCGGCTCCGGCCACCCTGGCCTGGTACAGCTGATAGGGGCTGAGGATGAAGTCCTTGCACAGCAACGGCAGATCGACGCTCTGGCGTACGTCGACCAGCACCTCAAAGCCGCCCTGGAAGAACTGCCTGTCGGTGAGTACCGACAGGCAGCTGGCACCACCCGCCGCGTAGCCCCGGGCGATGGCCACCGGGTCAAAGTCGTCGCGGATCACCCCCTTGCTGGGGCTGGCCTTTTTGACTTCGGCGATCACCGCCGGCTTGCGGCAGCTGGCGCGCAGCGCAGCCACAAAGTCATGGCAGGCCGGCAGGCCCTCGAGCTGCTTACGCAGTTGCTCAAGGCTCACCCGTTCGCGGGCGTTGGCC
>RGUW01000168.1 GCA_010027605.1 Synechococcaceae bacterium WB9_2_112
TTCGAGGTGTTGCAGTCGACGTCGTCGAGGTCGTGGTGGGACATGGAGGGCTCCTAAATGGGTCCAGTTGGAGCCCGGATGCTCCCAAGCACACATGACGCTAGCTTTGCTGAGATGTTTCAGATTTGTTGTGAGGCGGGTCAGCGATGCGGTCTAGAATGAGAAGATGAAGCAGATTTCCGCCCACCTCCGGACGCCGCCCTCGGGCTTCACCCTCATTGAAATCCTGGTGGTCGTGGTCATCATCGGCATTCTGGCGGCCTTCGTGGTGCCTTCTGTCATGAACAAGCCCGACGAGGCGCGGGTCGTGGCCGCCAAGCAGAACCTCTCGGGCATCGTTCAGGCCCTCGCGCTCTACCGATTGGATAACTTCGCATACCCCACGGCGGAGCAGGGGCTTTCAGCGCTCGTGGCCGCCCCCACCGTGCCTCCCCTGGCGCCGAACTGGAAGGCGGGCGGCTATCTTCAGAAGCTCCCCCAGGACCCCTGGGGCAGGCCCTTTGTCTACAAGGTCTCGCCAGACGGCCTCGATGTCGAGATCATCAGCCTCGGGGCAGATGGCAAAGAGGGGGGCAGTGGCTTTGCGACCGACCTCTCCTCCAAAGGGATTTAGCCTCCTCGAGGTCCTTGTCGTGCTGGCCATGGTGGGCCTGCTCATGGGCGTGACCGCACTCTCCTTTCGTCAGGTGGAGTCCCGCAGGCTTCAGGAAGAGGGTGAGCGTCTCTCGCTGGTGGTCGCAGCGGTCTCCGATCGCGCAGCCATGGTGAACCGGCGGCACCGGCTCCTGGTGGACAGTGAGGGCTACCGGTCGGAGGAATGGGTCCGAGGCGCCTGGCAGCCGGTGAGCGATGCGCCCCTGCAGGCAAGGACCTGGGGCAACGGAGTGCGACCGCAGCAGGTCGGTCAGGTGGTGACAGATGGCGCCGGGCTGGCCTCGCCAGTCGAGTGGGTCTTGGTGCGCGCACAGGACCGCCTGCGTGTGGAGGTGAATGCCCTTGCAGAGGTTCGGCTTGTCGCGGCGCCCTAGCGGAGTCACCCTCGTCGAGGTATTGGTGGCCCTGGTCATCTCCGCGGTGGCGCTCATGGCGGCGACCAAGCTCTTTCAGACGACCACCGACAGCCTCTTCCAGGCGCAGCTGCGCAGCCTCGCCCTGGTCTGCGCAGACAACGAGGTGCTCCGTGTGCGGCTTGATGCGGGCCGGCAGCAGCTCGGGCGCACCGAGTCCAGCTGTGCCCAGCTCGACCAGACCTTTGATCTCGACACCCAAGTGCTCAACACGCCGCACCAGAACTTTCGTCGCCTAGAGGTTCGGGTGACGCAGCAGGGCCGTCCCGCAGTCCTCGCCGAGCGCGTGGCCTTTCTCGCGGTGGGCTTTTAGCCATGCGCAGCCCGCCCCTCGGCATGACCCTCATTGAGGTGCTGGTCACGCTCTCGGTCATGGCTGTGCTCTCACTAATGAGCTTTCTGGCCCTTGAGCGGCTGGCAGCGGGAAAAACGAGCCTGCTGCAGTCCGCGCAGGATCAGCGCCGGATGCTGCTGATCCAGGCCCAGATCGAGCAGGACCTGCAGCCCCTCACGCGCATGCTTCCGAACGAGCGCGTTCAGGCCCTGGTGCTTGAAGAGGCGCGGCTGCGCACCCCCCAGGCCATGTGGTTCTGGACGGACCGGGGTCTCTTTCGGCAGGGGCTCTCGGGCAGCGCCGCCGACACGGCGGTCACCCAGTTCTGGACGGGGCCGCTGGTGCTGAGGCTTGAGTACCTCGCCGTGGGCGGCAGCCCCGAGCAGCGCGCCCCGATTGGGCCTGGGGTGGCAAACCCCAAGGCGGTCGAGCTCTCGCTGGAGCGCGCGGGCCAGCGGCTGACGCGGCTCTACTACATTGGGCCGCTCGAGTGAGGCGCGTTGCGCCCAGAGGCGGTGCACTGATCTCGGCCATGGCGCTGGTCATGGTGGTGACCAGCCTCACGGTGGGACTGGCCTGGGTGGGGTATTCGGCCATTGCGCGGCTCGAGAACCAGCGCGATGCAGGCCAGGCGCGGCTCATTGCGCAGGCCATGATGGACTACGCCCGGTGGATTCTCACCAGTGACCTGCGCGGCGCCCTGGGGGGATCGGCCACGCTGGACCACCTCAGCGAGCCGTGGGCACAGCCCATTCCGCACTCGCGGCTCAACAGCCTGTTGGGGGGGCAGATGTCGGACCAGGACCTGCGTCAGTTTGGCCAGGCGGCCATCTCGGGCCAGCTCGCCGACGAGCAGTCTCGATTCAACCTGGAGGCCCTCGTGAAGGCCGACGGCCTGGACGCCCGGGCGGTCGAGCGACTTGCGAGGCTTTCCCGCGCAGCGGGCCTCAGCGGTCAAGAGCACGACGCCCTGGTGGAACAGGTGGCAGCACTTGCGCGCCAGACGCGACTCGACGGTGCAGGCCGACGCAGGCTCATGCAGCCGGGAGCCGTCTCGGTCTGGCAACACTTTGAGCGGTCCGTCCTGCCAGGGCTTGGACTGGGAGAGACTCAGGCTCAGGCGCTGCGTCAATGGCTGACCTGGCTTCCCGAGCGAACGCCGGTCAATGTGAATACAGCCTCGGCAGCGGTCCTGCAGGCGGTGCTGGAGATGGACTCAGTGGCCACGGCCGAGCGGATTGTGGCTCAGCGCGATAGGATTCCCTTCCGAAGCCTGGCAGAGTTCACTGCGTTTATGCCCCCAGGCCAGTCGTTTGAGACCGTGCAGTTCGATATGAAGACCAAGTACTTTCGGGCGGTGGGATATGCCCAGTTTGGGCGGGCTGAGCAGGCCTTCGAGGTGTTGCTTCGGCGAGAGGGAGGACGGGTGAGCGTGGTGGATTATGTGGTCTTGGATTAGACGCCCGCGCGCCGAGCGGGATGCGCGCTGGGTGATTGCGCTCGACGGACAGGCCCTTCGCCTGCAGTTTGGCAGCGCACAGCCGGTGGCCCTGCCCTGGAGCCTAGGGGATGAGCGCGCCCAGGCGCGACTCCTAGCCGTGCTGCGTCAGGCCGTTCGGGCCGGTCGGCCAGGTCCAGGGCAGCTGTCCCTGCAGGCCGAAGGCCCCGCGCGCGAGGCCCTGCAGGCAGTCCTCACCGAGGTGCTCGGTGTGCGCGCAGCGAGCGAGTGGTCTCTGCGCACCTCGAACAAGATCGACTGGCGCACAGCCCTGCGGCCCCTGCCCCTGCGTGGGCTGGTCGTGCTCTTCATCCTCTTCGCGGCGGGCCTGCTGCTGCCC
>RGUW01000169.1 GCA_010027605.1 Synechococcaceae bacterium WB9_2_112
GGCGATGTTTATATCGAACGCGGCTACGTGTCAACAAAGACTGTGTAACGATTGCGTCTCTTGCCGTCGGTTTCGCGGCAATGCTCTTGGTGTCTCGATTCACCGCTTGCAATTCTACCTGAGAAGCCGGGATGCGGATTGCCCAAAGATTTTGCAAAAGCTCAGGCTATTAGTAAGTCATGATCACAGTGTGGCGGTGAAGCGTGGTCCAAGGGACCGCGACGTACTCCCTTTGAGCGGGTTCTGAAGCCCGGAACAGAACCACGGGCCGCCCTGGCTTGCCAAGATGGCCGGCTGTGCTGCATCGACCCCATGCCCCTCACTGCCCTGGTGCGTCAGCTGCAGCAGGCGCCCCTGACCGGTGAGGTGGCGACCCGCATCAACCGCAGCGAGCGTCTGCGGCTGGGGGGTGGCGGCAGGGCCAGCCGGGCCCTGGTCAGCAGTGCGCTGGCCCGCAGCCGTCAGGTTCCGCTGCTGGTGGTGGTGCCCACCCTGGAGGAGGCAGGCCGTTGGGCCAGCCTGCTCGAGCTGATGGGGTGGCGCAGCTGCCAGCTGTACCCCACCAGCGAGGCCAGCCCTTACGAAGCGTTTGATGCCACCAGCGAGATCACCTGGGGGCAGCTGCAGGTCCTCAGCGAGCTGCTGGACCTGCACGACGGAGGCAGCAACGACCTGGCGATCGTCGCCACCGAGCGGGCCCTGCAACCCCACCTGCCACCACCGGCTGCGCTGCAGGCCCAGTGTCTGAGCCTGCGCAGGGGCGAGCGCGTGGATCTCGAGGAGCTCGGCGAGACCCTGACCCGGCTGGGCTACGAGCGGGTCACCAGCATCGAGCAGGAGGGCAGCTGGAGCCGCCGGGGCGACATCGTCGACGTGTTTCCGGTCAGCAGCGAGCTGCCGGTGCGGCTCGAATTCTTTGGTGAAGAGCTCGAGAAACTGCGCGAGTTTGACCCCGCCAGCCAACGCTCCCTCGATGGGATCGACGTGGTGCGGCTCACCCCCAGCGGCTACGCCCCCCTGATCGCCGCAGCCCTGCGCGACGCCATGCCCGAGGGTCTGGAGCGGCTGCTGAGCCCTGAAGCCCTGGAGCAGCTGCTCGAGGGCGGCACGCCCGACACAGGACTGAGGCGGCTGATGGGCCTGGCCTGGGACCAACCGGCCTCGCTGCTCGACTATCTGGACCCGGGCACGCTGATCGCCATCGACGAACGTCGTGCCGCCCTGGCCCACGGCCAGCAGTGGTTCGAGCATGTGGTCAGCCACCACGACGAGGTCGAAACCGACCTGGGCACAGCCTTGGCGCCGCGCCTGCATCGCGACCCTGCCGCTGCCCTGGCCGAAGCCAGCGAGGCGTTTGCGGGCTTCGATCTGTGCGAGTTGCACGAAACCGACAACCATCCCAACCAGCTCGATCTGGCCAGCCGCTCGGTGCCGGCCTATCCCAATGCCTTCGGCAAGCTGGCCGGGCTGATCAAGGGCTTCCAGAAGGAGCACGCCACGGTGTGGCTGCTGTCGGCCCAGCCGAGTCGGGCCGTCGCCCTGCTCGAGGAGCACGACTGCATCGCCCGCTTCGTGCCCAACCCGGGCGACACCCCGGCGATCGAGCGACTGGTCGAGCAGAACACCCCGGTGGCGCTGAAAACCCGGGGCAATGCGGAGCTCGAGGGCCTGCAGCTGCCCGCCTGGCGACTGGTGCTGATCACCGACCGGGAATTCTTCGGCCAGCACAGCCTGGCCGCCAGCGGCTACGTACGCCGCCGCCGCAAGGCCGCCAGCCGCACGGTCGACCCCAACAAGATGCGGCCTGGCGATTTCGTGGTGCACCGCAACCATGGCATCGGCAGGTTTCTCAGACTCGAGAAGCTGGCCATCGGCGGCGAATCGCGCGACTACCTCGTGGTCCAGTACGCCGACGGGCTGCTGCGGGTCGCAGCTGACCAGCTGGGCAGCCTGGGCCGCTACCGCGCCACCAGCGACGCCCCCCGCGAGCTCAACCGCATGGGCGGCACCGCCTGGAGCAAGGCCAAGGAACGGGCCCAGAAGGCCATCCGCAAGGTGGCCCTCGATCTGGTCAAGCTCTACGCCGAGCGGCACAAGGCCCCGGGCTTTGCCTACCCGCCCGACGGCCCCTGGCAGAACGAACTGGAGGACTCGTTCCCCTACGAGCCCACGCCCGACCAGGTGAAGGCGATCGCCGATGTCAAGCAAGACATGGAGCAGCCATCGCCGATGGACCGGCTGGTCTGCGGCGATGTGGGCTTCGGCAAGACCGAAGTGGCGATCCGGGCGATCTTCAAAGCGGTCACCGCGGGCAAGCAGGTGGCGATGCTGGCCCCCACCACGGTGCTGGCCCAGCAGCACTGGCGCACCCTGAGCGAGCGCTTCGCCCCCTACCCGCTCAAGGTGAGTCTGCTCAACCGTTTCCGCACCGCTGCCGAGCGCAAGGCGATCCAGGAGGGCCTGGCCGAGGGCTCGGTCGACGTGGTGGTGGGCACCCACCAACTGTTGGGCAAAGGCACAACCTTCAAACAGCTGGGGCTGCTGGTGGTCGACGAGGAGCAGCGCTTCGGCGTCAACCAGAAGGAAAAGATCAAGGCCCTGCGCAAGGACGTCGACGTGCTGACCCTCTCAGCCACACCGATCCCCCGCACCCTGTACATGAGCCTCTCGGGCGTGCGCGAAATGAGCCTGATCACCACGCCACCGCCGTTGCGCCGGCCGATCAAGACCCACCTCGCCGCCCTCGACGAGGAGGCGGTGCGCAGCGCCATCCGCCAGGAGCTCGACCGCGGCGGCCAGATCTTCTATGTGGTGCCGCGGGTCGAGGGCATCGAAGAAGTGGCCACCCAGCTGCGGTTGATGCTGCCGGGACTGCGGCTGCTGGTGGCCCACGGCCAGATGGCCGAGGGTGAACTCGAGAGCGCCATGGTCGCCTTCAACGCCGGGGAGGCCGACCTGATGTTGTGCACCACCATCGTCGAGAGCGGGCTCGACATCCCAAGGGTCAACACGATCCTGATCGAGGACGCCCACAGGTTCGGCCTGGCCCAGCTCTACCAACTGCGCGGGCGCGTCGGTCGCAGCGGCATCCAGGCCCACGCATGGCTGTTTTATCCCGGTGATGCGAGTTTGAGCGAGGCCGCCCGGGCGCGGCTGCGGGCGATTCAGGAGTTTGCCCAGCTGGGCTCCGGCTACCAGCTGGCCATGCGCGACATGGAGATCCG
>RGUW01000170.1 GCA_010027605.1 Synechococcaceae bacterium WB9_2_112
CGAAGGTCCGCGCTGCGCCAGGGTGTCGCGGATGCGTGCCACCAGGAGATCAAAGGCCCGCTCCCAGCTAATGGCCACAAAAGGCTCGTCGGTGCGCTCGCGCCAGAGGGGGGTGGTGAGCCGGTTGTGGTGCAGGGTTTCACCAACGGTGGCCCCTTTGATGCAGACCTGGCCGAGGGATGATGGATGATCGCGGTCGCCACGAACGGACCACTGGGGACTGGAGGGATCCGCCGGAGGCTTCAGCTCCAGCCCACACCCCACACCGCAATAGGGACACTGGGCCTTGGCACCATCAACAGCTGCGGCAGCCAGGGACGTTTTGGACACAGAACGCGTTTCAACGTAGCGGGGGCGGCAGTGGCGCCTTCACCACTTGCGATAGGGCAAAAACTTGCCATTCATCGTCACCACCACACGATCCCCCTTGGGATCCTCCTGGCGATCCACGGTGAGGATGAAATCGATGGCCGACATGATGCCATCGCCAAACTTCTCTTGGATGACATCCTTCATCGGTAAGCCATACACCTGCAGAATCTCGTAGAAGCGATAGAGCAACGGGTCGGTGGGAACCGCGGGATCGAGCGCGCCCTTCACCGGATAGGTGGTGAGTTGCTCCAGCAGGGCTGACTGCTCCGCAGCCGGGATGGCCAATGCATCCAGCAAGGCCGACGCCTCAGCGGCGGTGGCCGTGGCCTGGCCATGGATCAAGCTGGCGACCCACACCTCATCAGCCCCCAGGCGAGAGCCCAACGCCTCAAAGCTGAGCCCCAGGCGGCGTTTAGCTGCCAGCAGAGTGCACGCAAGGGGGGAGAGCGTCATGATCCGGCGAACATCGCGGCTGAGTTGGCGGGACCCTATGGATGCGGCAAGGCCGTTCCGGCATCCGTTGCTACCAGCAGCCAGTGCCTGAAGAACAGTCCATCTCCCCCCAGCGGTGGAGCCAGCCGCCGCATGGGATCCGACAAGGCGCTGTTGCCCCACCCCGAGGGGAGCACTTGGTTGGAGCGAACCCTGCGGCTGCTGGCGACGCAACAGCGGCCGATCACCCTGCTGAGCCGTTGGCCCGAACACCTGGCCCTGGCCAAGGCGATGCACCTGCCCGAGCTGGAAACGGTGGCCGAACCATCGCCCTGGGAGGGGCCGCTGCTGGCCCTGCATCGGTTGATGGAGCGCCATCCCCACCAACGGCTGCTGCTCTGTCCGGTGGACATGCCGCAGCTGCAGTCGATCGGGCTCGACCAGCTTGTGGCCGCGGCCGCTGGGGAGGCGCAACAGGTGCATGTGGCCCATGACGGGCAGCGCCGCCAACCGCTGCTGGGGCTGTATCCCAGCCATGCCGCACTGGCCGCCTCCCTGGCCCGCAGCATCCAGCAGGGGGAGAGGCGCCTCCAAACCTGGCTGCAGAGCCTGCCCTGCATCGACGTGCCGTTGGAGGCGCATCTGCTGCGCAACATCAACCGCCCCGACGAGCTCTGAACCCACGCTGGGGGCGAATCAGCAGACTGGGGGCTGCTGCCACGCCGGCCGTCGCCCAACCCCGCGACCAGCTTCAGCGACCCCTCGGCGTGCTGCGGCTGTCGCTGACGGCCCGCTGCAACCTGGCGTGCCCCTACTGCCTGCCGGATGGACGGGAGCCTGCGGATCTGCTGAGCCTGAGCCAACGGCTGCAGGTGGTGTCGGCGGCGGTTGAGCTCGGTGTCAGCAGCCTGCGGCTCACGGGCGGCGAACCATTGCTCCACCCCGAGCTGGAAGCGCTGGTGGAGGCGGCCCAACCCCTGCGCCAGCATGGCCTGCGCGAAATCGCGCTCACCAGCAACGGCACCCTGCTCACCGCCGCCCGTGCCGAAGCCCTGCGCGAGGCCGGCCTCGATCGAATCACCCTCAGCCTCGATGGCGCCGATGGCCCCAGCGTGGCCCGCATGGCCGGGCTGCCCGATGCCGCCGCCGGTGAGCGGGCCCTGGCCGCGGTGCTCGCGGCCATCGACCATGCCCGCAACGCCGGCTTCGAGCCGGCCACGGGGCAGCTGAAGCTCAATGCCGTGATCCAACGGGGCATCAACGACGGGCAACTCCTCCCACTGGCCCGACTGGCCCGGGAACAGGGTCTGGAACTGCGGCTGATCGAATACATGGATGTGGGCAACCGCAACGGCTGGCGGCCGGACGCCGTGGTGCCGGCAGCGGAAATGGTGCATCGCATCAGCAGCCACTGGCCCCTGGAGCCCCTCGGCCGCGACGCGGGTGGCACCGCCAGCCGCTGGCGCTATGGCGATGGAGCCGGCGCGGTGGCATTGGTCGCCTCCGTGAGCGAGCCGTTCTGCGGGGATTGCAATCGGTTGCGGGTCACCGCCGATGGCATCGCCTACACCTGCCTGTTTGCCAACCCCGAGCGGGGCCTGGATCTCAAACCCTGGCTACAACCTGGGACCCCGCCCAGAGAGCTGGAGGCCGCCCTGCGCCAGCTGTGGCAAGCCCGCACCGACCGCTACAGCGAGGAGCGCACCGCGCTGCCCGGCACCCACGCCGCGCCCCACGCCGAAATGGCCTACCTGGGGGGCTGAGGGTGAGCAACATCAGCGCAACAACGCCAGCCCCAGCAACTTGGCACCGGCCAGGACCAACACCAGTGTCAAGGCCCTGCGGATCCAGCTCACCGGCCAATGGCGACTCCCCAACCGCGATCCCAGGGCGCCGGCCACCACAACCGCAGGCGCGATCGCGAGCAACCGTGGCTGCGTCAACAACGGATCCAACGCCATGGGCCGTGCCCAAAGCAGACCAGCCAGCCCAGCCATGGAATTGAGCAGGATGAACAGAACAGACACTGCGGCGGCCTGACGCGTGGTGCACCAGCGCACCATCAACAGCCAAGGCGTCAAAAACACACCACCACCCGTACCGGTGAGGCCGGCGAGGAGACCCAAGCCACCGCCCACGCCCAGCAGGGCCGGCACCGAAGCGGGACGGAGCTCGGGAGGATCCTGGGGGGTCCAGCCCAAGTAAACAGCCGATCCCAACAACACCAAGCCCACCATCCTCTCCAACCAGGGGCCCGGAAGCTGCAGCCAACCGCCCGCAAATGCCATGGGCACGGCCAGGGCATAGACCGCCGCAAACCGCCGGGCGGGGAAATGCCCAGCCCGCAGAAAATTCCAACAGCCCAGGCAAGCCACC
>RGUW01000018.1 GCA_010027605.1 Synechococcaceae bacterium WB9_2_112
TTCAAGAGCACCGTGGGTGACTACCAAACAGTCGCCACCCTGGAGACCTTCGGCTTCCTCCCGCCGATGACCCAGGACGAGATCTATGACCAGATCGCTTACATCATTGCCCAGGGTTGGAGCCCGCTCGTCGAGCACGTCCATCCCAGCCGCTCCATGGCCACCTACTGGTCCTACTGGAAGCTGCCCTTCTTCGGTGAGAAGGACCTCAGCGTGATCGTGAACGAGCTCGAGGCTTGCCATCGTGCCTATCCCGATCATCACGTGCGTCTGGTGGGCTACGACGCCTACACCCAGAGCCAGGGTGCCTGCTTCGTGGTGTTCGAAGGCCGCTGATTCAGCGCCCTGTCAACACCACGATGAGGATCTGGAGTCCCGGCAAGGTCCGGGACTCTCCCCTCTGTCTCAGCTTCTGCTGACGCAGCACCGGGCCTAGCTCCGGTCGCTGCATCTCTTTCGCATTCACTTACGACGGGCGGTCATGGCCAGCACATCCAGCCGGGAAGCAGCTCTCGAGCGCCGCAAGGCCCTCACCACTGGCGGCAAGAAGGCTGCCGGCCGCTTCACCTCGGCTCCAAACCGGGTGCGCTCTGCCGGCGATGCCCGTCCCAGTCGCACTGTTGCCGCCGCCGCGACTCCGGCCGCAGAGGCCCCAACCGCAGTCACAGCCCCAGCCACTGCCCGGCGCAGCCTGAGCACCCCGTCGACACCGCGCACCGCTACACCGCGCCGTGTCGCCAATCCCAGCCGTGAGCTGGTGCTCGCCCGGCGCGAAGCCCTCAGTCGCAGTGGCAAGCGCGCCAACACCTCCAAGGACCGCACGCGTACCGATCTGGGTGATCAGCGCCCCGCCGCATCGGCTGCCTCCACCGCAACGCCGGTGAGCGCTGATGCCGCCGCTGCGCCCAAGCCCTGTGGTTGCCAGGACCGCGAGCGCAGCGCCACACGCCTGACCCTGTCGACCCATGGTTCGGCTGCTGAGCGACGCGCACCGGTGCGCAAGGGCACGGCCCAGCACAACCCCAGCCGCGCGTTGGTGCTGGCCCGCCGCGAAGCCCTATCCAAACGCGGCAAGTCGGCCAGCGCCTCCAGCAAGAGCGGAGTGGCCGCCATCGCCCGTCAGATCAACCCTGAGCTCAATGGCCGCGAGCTCTCCCAGAAGGTGCGGGAGCTCAAGAGCAAGAGTGGTGCCGCCGGCAGCAACCGCAGCGGCGGAACCCGGCCCTCAGGCCCCAACCGTCACGGTGCCAAGCAGGCCGCAGCCGCTGATGCCCACTGGAAGGTCGGCGTCAGCGAAACGATCGGTGGTCAGGTGGTCACCGGCACCCAGGCCAACCGGTCACCCAAGACCACCGGCAACGAGGCTGCCACCTGCCGCCCCATCACCGGCACCGAATACCTCGGCGCCGAGGTGTTTCAGACCTTCTGCAACAGTGGTCCTGCCGCCAGCCAACCGGCCAAGGTGC
Organism: Synechococcaceae bacterium WB9_2_112; assembly: GCA_010027605.1. Lineage (GTDB taxonomy): Bacteria > Cyanobacteriota > Cyanobacteriia > PCC-6307 > Cyanobiaceae > RGUW01. Next base: position 1,467 of record RGUW01000018.1, read on the forward strand.
GCGTGACAGCCACCAGCCACGGCAACCGTGTCACCGGCAATGAAGTCGGTCGCAGTGACAAGGTGACCGGCGATGAACCCGGAACCTGCAAGAGCGTCACCGGTACCGAATACGTCTCCGCCAATCAGTCGGCGGCCTATTGCGGCACATCCACGCCCAGCCCTCGCAAGGTTGGTCGCAGCCAGACCCTTGGCGGCCAGGCCGTCTCGGGTGTGATGGTGGGTCGCAGCAGCAAGGTGACCGGCGATGAACCCGGTTCTGGACTGCAGCTCACAGGTGATCAATATCTCGGTGCTGAACCTCCTGCCGCCGGCCGTGCTCCCCTGAAGGTGGCCACCCAGCAGACCCTGCGCGGCACCGGTGTGACCGGTACCGCCGTGGGTCGCAGCGAGCGGGTCACGGGCGATGAGCCCGGCAGCTGCCGCAACATCACCGGCGACGAGTATCTCGGCAGTGAGCAGTACGCCCAGTTCTGCGGGTCCAAGCCCGCGCCTGAGGCGCCCAAGGTGGGCTTCAGCGTCACCAATCGGGCCCAGGTGGTGAGCGGCACCCGTACCGGCCGCAGTGAAAAGGTCACCGGTGATGAGCCTGGCAGCTGCAAAGCGGTGACGGGCACCCCCTATGCGGGCCTCGAGCAGGCCAGCAATTTCTGCCCTTCCCCAGCAGTGCGCAACATTCGCGAGCGCACGCCCGTTCGCGGCAGCAGCCGCATGAGTGGCATTCAGCCCGGCATCGGCGGCCATCTCACCGGCGCCGAACGGGGTGCCTGCGAAGACATCACCGGCACGCCTTATGTGGGTGCTGATCAGCGGGCCCAGGCCTGTGGTTCGTCAGCTGCTGGTGAACCCGACTTCCCCCAGCCGCTTGCGTCAGCTCCCTGGCAGAACTTCAGCGTGCAGTCGCCCGCCAGGGCGGCCCATAGCGCCCGCCAGCGTGGCGGCGGTGTGACCGGAACCAGCTACGAGCAGGGGAACCGCATTACCGGCCCTTTTGATCTGGCCGGTGACAAGGTCACCGGCACTGAGCAGTTCCGTTTTGACCGTCGCGGGGCCCAGCTCTCCCGGGGGCCGATCGAAGCTCCCTCACCCGAGGTCGAGGCCGAGTCCCAGCGTCCCGTGTCCCGCGTGACCGGTGAAGGGATCTCGGCAGGACTGCGCATCACCGGCGACGACTGGGATCGTGGCGAGCGGGTCACCGGCACCGAGGGGGCCTCAGCCCGTCGCCGCAATCCCACGCGCACCGGCCCCATGTCGGCCATGGCCATGCGTCAGGTGAAGCGCAACGACGACGTGCCCGAGCCCGTGAGCAGGGTCACCGGTTCCAGTGGCAACACCACGGCCGGCTCGTTGATCACGGTGTCTGGCGGCGCCCGCGGCTGACCCCCTGATGCCGCGCCCCCTGGCCACCAGCAATCGCCTCATGGCCCCGACGGCGCCCACCCGTCGCCAACTGGCCTCGGTTGTGGATGCCGCAGTGTCTGCCGGTGAGGTACTCGTGCCCTCTGCTGCCCGCGCTCGTCTCGAGCGTCGGGTGGTGCCGGCGGCTGCGGTGCGCCCCATGCGTGCACCCCGACCCCGGAGCGGTGCCAGCGGCGCTGATCACCCGCTCACCGATGCACTGACCAACCAGGCCCTGCGCGATTACGACAACCAGGTCAAAGATGCCTTTGATCGCATCGTGCCCGTGCTCAAGCGCATCGCTGCGGTGCAGCACGAACCCGCCTTCATCGAGCAGGCCCAGAAGATGGCCCGCAGCGAGCTCGGCTTTGAACTCCCCCTGCATCTCCTCGATACAGCCTGGGTGAGCCAGCTCGACATGCGCACACTGTTCGCCTGGTGCGTGTTTCAGACCTATGAGCTCACCAGTGCGGCCTTCTTTGATCAGGATCCGCTGGGGGGGCAGCCTGGAAGTTCTGCCGCAGAAGCATTCAACGCCTTTCTGCTGTCGTGCGGGTTCCATCTGCTCGACATCACCCCCTGTGCCGATGGTCGCCTCGCCCACGCGATCGCCTATGCCCTGCGCCTGCCTTTTGCCTCAGTGCGGCGTCGCTCCCATGCCGGCGCCATGTTTGACGTCGAGAACACGGTCAATCGCTGGGTCAAAACCGAGCATCACCGGTACCGCGAAGCCAAGCCCAATCCGGCCCACGAGGACACCCGCTATCTGAAGGTCGTTCTTTATCACTTCAGTTCCAGGGATCCTGCGCACGAAGGCTGCGCCGCCCACGGCAGCGATGACGTGCTGGCTGCCGGCAGTGGCCTGCGGCGTCTCTGCGACTTTCAGCAGGCGGTTGAAAACAGCTTCTGCTGTGGTGCTTCAGTCGATCTGATGCTGATGGGGATCGACACCGACACCGACGCGATCAGGGTGCATGTGCCGGGCCTCGACGGCAGTACCAACCTGGAGCGTTGGCTCGATGCGCGTGATGTCTACACCGCCACCGCAGGCCTCACGGCCCAACAGGCCCGCGAAGCTCTCGAGCAGATGGTGCGTGAAGCGGCGGCTTCGGCGCCCGATCCCGGCATGGTCAGGTTGATTGCCCGACTGCTCGAGAACAACCTCTCGCAGATCGACTATGTGCGCCGCTACCACGATGGTGCCTACAGCGATGCCGGCCATGCCGAACGCTTCATCGGTGTGGGCATCGGCTTCAAGGAGATTCACCTGCGCAACCTGACCTACTTCGCCTACATGGACACGGTGGAAGAGGGCGCTGCCGACCTCGATGTCGGGGTCAAGATCTTCAAGGGACTCAACGTCTCCCGAGGATTGCCTGTGCCGGTGGTCGTGCGTTTCGATTACAACGGCCAGGTTCCGGGGGCCCGGGAACGGGCCATCGTGCGGGCCGAGAGGGTTCAGGCTGCCATCGAACAGCGCTACAGCGATCTGGTCAATGCCGGCCTGCTGCATGCCCTGCTCACCGTGCGTGACCAGGGCCGGCACGCTCCGGCTGAGGCGGTAGGGTCCACGATCAGCTTCGCCAGCGCAGGAGGGCACTGAGATGTTGATCTGCAAGGTCGTCAAGCCGCTGGTCTCCACCAACCGCATCCCCGACTTCGAGCACAAGCATCTCTTGGTCGTGCTCGATGGCAGCACCCAGAAGGTGGCCGTTGACGCGGTCGGCTGCATCCCCGGTGACTGGGTCATCTGCGTGGGCAGCTCCGCTGCCCGTGAGGCCGCCGGCAGCAAGTCGTACCCCAGCGATCTCACGATCGTCGGCATCATCGACCACTGGGATCCCGAAGCCGGCAAGGCCCCTCCTGCCCCTGGAGGGTCCCGCTGATGGAGATCATGCAGGTGACGGGATCCCTGGTGTGCACCCAGCGGGTGGAAGGTCTCAAACACTGGAATCTGCGCGTGCTGCGCACCTCCAAGGGCAAGCTCAATGTGGCTGTCGATCCGGTGGGTGCTTCGCCCGGTAACTGGGTGTTCACGGCCAGCGGCTCGGCAGCCCGCTTCGCCTGCGGTGACCCTGAGACCCATACCGATCTGACGATCGGCGGCATCATCGACTTCTGGGAGCCTGACGGTTAGTCCCAGCTGTGACCTTGTCGCTCTGAGCACTCGCTTCTCTCCCCATTTCCCGATCAGCCATGGCCACACCCCCCGCCAAGCCCGCCACTGCAGCAACTCCGGCCAAACCCGCTGCTGGTGGTGCTGATCCCTCTGCGGCAGCCTCGACGTCCAAGTCGGCGGCTGCCGCAGAACCCAGGTCTGTGACGCCTGAAGTGCTGCCCCCCACCAGCACCCGGGGCACCACGGCGAGTCGCAGCGCCGCTGCCCGGCGCAGCACGGCCACCCGCACCAGTACGGCGAGCCGCAGCAGCACAGCTCGCAGTGCTGCTGCCCGCAGCGCCACACCCCGCAGCAGCAGCGGCGGCCGTGGCGTCACCCCTCCCTCCAACCGAACCTCCAGTTCTCCCATGGCATCCACCGTTCAAGGCATTGCTCTCGGCATGATCGAGACCCGCGGCCTGGTGCCGGCGATCGAGGCGGCCGACGCCATGACCAAGGCTGCCGAGGTCACCATGATCGCCCGCGAATTCGTGGGCGGTGGCTACGTCACCGTGATGGTGCGCGGTGAGACCGGTGCGGTCAACGCCGCCGTGCGTGCCGGGGCTGATGCCTGCGAGCGCGTCGGTGACGGCCTCGTGGCAGCCCACATCATTGCCCGTCCGCACAGCGAGGTCGAGCCTGTTCTCGGCAGCGCCGGTAATCGCCGGGCCTGATCACCATGGACGCCGTTCATCCGCGCGTCCTCGGTTGGCTGGGTCGTGCCCTGAGCCTTGAGCTCACTGCCGTGCAGCAGTACATGACCCAGGCTTCCCTGGTCGAACTCTGGGGTGACGATGACGCGGCATCTCGGTTTCGTCAGGAAACCGTTGAGGAGATGCGCCATGCCGAGGCGATCGTGCAGCGGATGCTGACTCTGGGGGTGGCACCCGCTGCCTCCCAGCTCAGACCCGTGGCTCACGCCGGAGATCTGGCCGGCCTGCTGCACCACGACCTCCGCCTGGAGGCAGACCTGATTGAGCTCTATGCCGATGCGGTGCGCTTCTGCGTGCTGATCGGTGACAGCGAAAACCGCACGTTCTTCAGCGGTTTGCTCGATGATGAGCAACACCACGCCAGGGATCTCGATGCCTGGCTGCTTCAACTGGGCGTTTCGGGCTCACTCCATGACGCCCACGCCCGGGCGACCTTCTGATTCATCAGGCTGGTCCCCCAGCCCATTGCCCCTCCCTTCTTGAGCGCCGCCCTGCCGCTACCCCTGCAATTCACCTGGCTCATCCCGGTGTATGGCTTCAGTGGCATGCTGCTGTCACTGCCCTGGGCCAGTGGCTGGATCAAGCGCAATGGACCACGCCCGGCTGCCTACCTGAACCTGCTGGTGACCTTGCTGGCCGTGATCCACGGTTCGCTGGTCATCCGTGACGTGTTTGCAATCGGGCCCCAGCATCTCGATTTTGCCTGGTTCAAGGCTGCCGACCTCGACCTTCGCCTGGGCTTTGATCTGTCGCTGACCAACCTGGCGGCGCTCGAGCTGGTCACGACCATGAGTCTGATCTGCCAGGTCTACGCGCTCGGCTACCTCGACAAGGAGTGGTCACTGGCGCGGTTCTACGCGCTCATCGGTTTCTTCGAGGGGGCCATGAGTGGCGTGGTCCTCAGCAGCAATGTGTTTCTGAGCTATTTCCTGCTCGAGATGCTCACGCTCTCCACCTATCTGCTGGTGGGTTTCTGGTATGCCCAGCCTCTGGTAGTGACCGCGGCCCGCGACGCGTTTCTGACCAAGCGGGTTGGTGACGTGCTGCTGCTCATGGGGGTGGTGGCCCTGGCAGCCTGGGCCGGTTCGCTCGAGTTCAACGATCTCTATGTGTGGGCGGCCGAGGCGGCCAACCAAGGCCGGGTTGGTCCCTTGGCCGGCACCCTGCTGGGGCTGGGCCTGATCGCCGGGCCCATGGGCAAGTGCGCCCAGTTCCCCATGCACCTGTGGCTCGATGAGGCGATGGAGGGCCCCAATCCAGCCTCGATTCTGCGCAATTCGGTGGTGGTCACCTGCGGAGCGATCGTCTTGCTCAAGCTCATGCCGGTGGTCGCACCCCTCTCACCCCTGGCCACCCAGGTGTTGCTGGTGGTCGGCACGATCAGCGCCCTGGGCGGGGGCCTGGTGGCGTTGGCCCAGGTCGACATCAAACGGGCTTTCAGTTACGGAACCACCTCCTATCTCGGTCTGGTGTTCATTGCCATCGGCCTGCAGCAGCCCGGCATCGCCCTGCTGCTGTTGTTGGCCCATGGCCTGGCTCGAGCCCTGCAGTTCATGGGAGTGGGCAGCATCATCGCCACCACCAACTGCCAGGACCTGACCGAGCTGGGCGGCATCGGTACCCGAATGCCGGCCACCCTTCTGGCGTTCATGGTTGGTGGGGCCGGGGTCACCGCCCTGGTTCCGCTGGGTGGTTTCTGGTGTTTCGGGCTCATGCTCAACGTGCTGTTGCCCGCCCATCCGCAACTGGCAGCGGTGTTTCTGCTAACCAACCTGCTCACCACGGCCAACGTGATCCGTGTGCTGCGCTCGGTCTTCGGTGGTGCGCCCCTGCCGAAGACCCGTCGGACCCCTGAGTGCAACTGGCTGATGGCCTTGCCGATGGTCAGCCTCACCGTGTTGGTGCTGCTGGTGCCCCTGATCATGCAGCGCATCGATCCGGTACCTGGGATCGCTGCATTTCCGCCAGCTCTGGGGCTGGCCGTTCTCCTCAGCGGCTGCGCCGGTGTGCTGGTCGGTTGTCTGCTGCCGAAAGATGAGTTCTGGTCGCGCTCACGCCAACCGGTGGTGCGGGTCCTTCAGGATCTGCTCGCCTATGACTTCTACACACCCGAGTTGTACCGGCGCATCATCGTGATGCCGGTGGCCTCGATCGCACGGTTCGTGCTCTGGGTCGACCGCACGCTGGTCAAGGGCCTTGTCGATGGGGTGGGCCGTTTGTCGCTCTCCACCGCCGAAGGTCTCAAGCTGACCATCAGCGGCCAGCTGCAGAGCTACGTGCTCACCTTGATCGTGGGCATCCTGATGCTGCTGGCGGCGTTCCAATGGTTCAGGGGGGGCCTGAGCTGATGCTGCTCTCTGGCCTGCTGCTGATTCCATTCGTGGGCAGTCTTGTGCTGCTGCTCTGGCCTGCAGGTGCCAGCCCCCAGCGCCTGCGCCTGGTCACGATCGTGATCCTGCTGGTCCAGCTGGCCCTGAGCCTTGTGGTGGTGTGGGCCTTCGATCCGGCTGCTGCAGGCATGCAGCTTCAGGAGCAGCACAGCTGGGTGCCTGGCATCGGTCTTGACTACGCCCTCGGTGTCGACGGCCTGTCGCTGCCGCTGGTGCTGATCAATGCTGCACTCACGCTGGTCGCAGCAGTGATCACCCGTGACATCGACAGGCGACCCCGCATCTACTTCGCGATGCTGCTGTTGATCAGCGGCGCCGTGAACGGGGCGTTTCTGGCCGAAAATCTGCTGTTGTTCTTTCTGTTCTACGAGCTCGAACTGATTCCGCTCTGGTTGCTGATTTCGGTGTGGGGAGGGGTCGATCGGGCCTATGCGGCCACCAAGTTCCTGATCTTCACGGCCATCTCCGGGATGTTGATCCTGGGTGCCTTTCTGGGCTTGTCGCTGCTCACCGGCAGCGTTGATTTCAGCCTGACTCCGGTGCTCAGTGACCGCCTGGCCATGGGAGGCCAACTGTTGTTGCTGGGAGCCCTGTTGATCGGATTCGGCATCAAGATCCCGCTGGTGCCGTTTCACAACTGGCTGCCCGATGCCCATACCCAGGCCTCGACCCCGGTCTCGGTGATGCTGGCGGGGGTCCTGCTCAAGCTGGGAACCTACGGATTGTTGCGCTTCGGGTTGCAGCTCTTTCCCGAAGCCTGGGCCCGACTGGCACCGGGCCTGGCGATCTGGGCAGCCATTTCCGTGCTCTATGGCTCTCTGGCGGCCATCGCCCAGACCGACATGAAGCGCATGGTGGCATTCAGTTCGGTGGGTCACATGGGCTATGTGCTGTTGGCAGCGGCCGCCAACACACCGGTGGCCCTGCTCGGTGCGGTGTTTCAGATGGTGAGCCACGGCCTGATCTCGGCCCTGCTGTTTCTGCTGGTGGGCATCGTGTACCGCAAGACCGGCACCCGCGATCTGCAGGTTCTCCATGGTCTGCTGAACCCCGAGAAGGGTCTGCCTCTGACCGGATCGCTGATGATCGTGGCGGTCATGGCCAGTGCTGGACTGCCCGGTATGGCGGGTTTCATCTCTGAATTTCTGGTCTTTCGCGGCAGTATCGGCATCTTCCCCGTGGCCACCCTGCTCTCGATGGTGGGTTCAGGTCTGACTGCGGTGTATTTCCTGCTGCTGGTCAACCGGGCGTTCTTCGGACGGCTGGCCGTGACGCCGCCCACCGGCGATCCTCAGGTCGATGGCCGCCTTGATGTGCGTCTAGCCCCGGTGGCTCCGCGGGAGACCCTGCCTGCCATTGCCCTGGCCGCTGCCGTGGTGCTGCTGGGGCTGGTGCCTGCCAGCCTGGGGCATCTCAGCGAGGTGGCCACCACCGCCATGGCCACGGTTGCCTCAACGGTGGCTGCAATCTCCTCGGGAGTGCTCTGAGATGCCGGTCATTTCTGCTGAGCTGGTGCATGCCGATCCCTCCCTGGGGGTGGAGGAGCTGCAGCGCCGCCTGTTGACCGGCCAGACCCTGCTCAGCGATACCCCTGACCACCTGCTGGAGGTGGTGGCGGTGCTCGAGAGCTATGGCGAAGTGCTGGATGCCTACAGCATCAACCTCATCTACCAGGCCGAGAAACAGTTTCTCAATCCGGTTCCGATCTTCAAGTACCTCGATGGGGATCTCAGCCTCGCCAAGATCTGGAGGCATCTCAACCACGACCGCATCAATTTTGAGTATGCCGAGTACTGCCAGAAAGCGATGTTCTGGCATGGCACCGGCGGCATGGATGCCTATCTCGACTCGCCCGAATTCGCGGCCAATTGCCGCGCCATCATTGCGGCCAAGAGCCGTCGCGATCCGCTGCTGGCCCTGCTGAATCCGCTGTTCCCCGCGTTCTTGCCCGAACTGATCCGCTCGGCTGCCACCACCCATGCCCTGGGACAGTTCTGGCGGGTCATGAGCGATCTGTTTCTTGATCTGGCAAGGGCCGAACGGGCCGGCAGCGTGCGCACGATTCCTCAGGTGGTCGCCTTCATGAAGGACGCTCTGGTGGCGGCTGCCGCCAATCCGATCCGGTATGGGGTCGCGATCGCCGGGCAGCACTTCTGGGTGTTGCCTCCTGAGGCGAATCTCACGTTTCTGGTGGATGTGGCGGTGCCCTATGTCGAGGCGGTGTTTCTGCGGGGCATGCCGTTTCTTGGCACGGTCAGCTTCAATGCCCAGGCCCAGCAGATCTCCCCCGACCAGGCTCAGTTTGCTTACGGAGCTCTCTATGCCGACCCGTTGCCGAGCATGGGTGCCGGCATCCCCCCCAGCCTGCTGATGCAGGACATGTACCGGCATCTACCTGAGTCGCTGCACCAGTGGTATCGCGATCGCACCCGTGGTGAGGGTGATGTGCGGGTCAAGATCTGCATGAGCTTCCAGAAGGCCATGTTCTGCGTCACCAACGCGGCGATCAATGGCACCATGCCCCACCCCCTCGAGACCAGCGATCCTGCTCAGCAGGCTGCCAACCGCGCGTATGCGCAGGCCTGGGCCACACGCCTGGCCGCTGGCCGCACCGATTGTCTGGCTTCCTAGACCGCCTGCAGCGTAGGTTGAGTCCATGGATCAGCCCTGGACGCCACGGCCCAAGCCTGAGCAGGCCGACCGGCTTGAGCGCCGCCTCGAATTCGCCGATTACGCCGCCACGCGTGCCTTTCTCGAGCGGCTCAATGATCTTTCGGAAGCCCAGCAACGCTTTGCCGACATCAGCTTCGGCCGCACCTATGTCAACATCACCGTGCGCCCCGATGACGACGGCCCTCTGGGGCCGGCCGAGCATGCGTTCGCCGCGGCCATTGATGCCCTGATCGATCCCTGATGGAGCAGGAGCCCACGATCGATCTGCAGCAGGCCTACGACGGGGCCGGCATTCAGGTGGTGCTCGATCAGCTCGATCAGGAACTGATCGGTCTGCAACCGGTCAAGGCCCGCATCCGTGAGATCGCTGCGTTGCTGGTGGTCGACAAGGCCCGCGCATCCCTGGGATTGCAGACCACGCCTCCGAGCCTGCACATGTCGTTCACCGGCCGGCCAGGCACCGGTAAGACGACGGTGGCCGAGCGCATGAGCATGATCCTGCACAAACTCGGCTACGTGCGCAAAGGCCATGTGGTCACCGCCACCCGGGATGATCTTGTTGGCCAGTACATCGGCCATACCGCCCCCAAGACGCGCGAGATGCTCAAGAAGGCCATGGGCGGGGTGCTGTTCATCGATGAGGCGTACTACCTTTACCGGCCCGAAAATGAGCGCGATTACGGAGCCGAAGCGATCGAGATTCTGCTTCAGGTGATGGAGAACAATCGCGATGATCTGGTGGTGATCTTCGCGGGCTACAAGGACCGAATGGATGTGTTCTATCAGAGCAACCCAGGTCTCTCATCAAGGGTTGCCAATCACATTGACTTCCCCGATTACAGCGCCGATGAGCTGCTGGCGATCGCTCGTCTGATTCTGGCTTCAGAGCATTACCGCTTCAGTGAGGAGGCCACAGCTGCGTTTGCCGAATACATCCGGCGGCGCATGCAGCTGCCGTTTTTCGCCAATGCCCGCTCGATCCGCAATGCCATTGATCGGGCTCGCATGCGCCAGGCCGGACGTCTGTTCCGCCGCATGGGACAACCCTTGCGCAAGCTTGATCTGATGACGATCGAGGCCGAAGACATCACCGCAAGCCGCGTCTTTGCCGGTGAAATCGAGGGGCTCGACCCAGCCGAGCCGCTCACCTGAGTGCTAGCGGCCGGGTCAGCGTCGTCTGCGTGAATCGATCTGCAACAGATCGCGAACCTGTTGCACCTGACGCGACAGAGCCGGGTCGCTGCTCAGCTTCTTGTCGATCTGCTCGACGGCGTACATCACCGTCGAATGATCCTTGCCACCGAAGACGTCACCGATGCGCGGCAGCGACAGATCGGTGCTCTGGCGCATCAGGTACATGCCCACCTGGCGTGCCTGGGAGACATTGCGCTTGCGGCTGGCGCTCCGCATCTCGTCGCGGCTGACGCCGAAGACCTCGGCCACTTTCTCGATCACCTGCTCGGGTGTCACTTCCACATCGCCACCGGTCGGATCGAGCATCGGTGCCACCGACTCGACGGTCATCGGCATGCCCGTGATCGAGGCAAAGGCCACAGCCCGGGTCAGCGCTCCCTCCAGCTCGCGAATGTTCGACGTGAAGCGCCCTGCGATGAACTGAATCAGCTCGCGCGGCAGGCTCATCTGCTCCTGCTCAGCCTTCTTGTGCAGGATTGCCATGCGCGTCTCGAGATCGGGGGCCTGGATGTCGGCAATCAGCCCCATCGAGAAGCGTGAAATCAATCGCTCCTGCAGTCTCGGGATCTGATTGGGCGGCCGATCGCTGGCGATCACGATCTGACGGCCTGCCTCGTGCAGGGCATTGAAGGTGTGAAAGAACTCCTCCTGGGTGTATTCCTTCCCTTCAATGAACTGGATGTCATCGATCAGGATCAGATCAGCAGCGCGGTAGCGGTTGCGGAAGGCCTGCATGCCGTCCTTGCGGATCGCCTGGATCAGGTCGTTGGTGAAGGTCTCGGTGCTCACGTAGAAGACCCTGGCCTTCGGGTCGATCTCGAGGCGGTAATGACCGATCGCCTGCATCAGGTGGGTTTTGCCGAGGCCCACACCGCCGCAGAGAAACAACGGATTGAATTCACGCCCCGGGGCTTCGGCCACAGCCAGGGCTGCCGCGTGGGCCATGCGGCTGTTGGGACCCACGACAAAACGGTTGAACACGTACCGCAGGTTGAGCCCTGAGACCACACGTGTGGGCCCTTCAGGGCCGCTGCCATCAACGCTGCTGGGGCGAGGTGGCGCAGCTGATGCAACCGGCGGGGCACTGGGGCTGTCGCTCAGCGCTATGGCTGGCTGGTCGCCTCCGTTGGCGCTGTGCACCAGCACCTCCACCGTCTGGCCGGCGATGCTGCTGGCCGCCGCCGTGATGGCCGTCAGGTAGTTCTTGCGCAGCCAGCCGCAGGCAAAGCTGTTGGGAGCTTCCAGTTCCAGCCGTCCTGAGGCGTAGGCGGTGCAGCGGGCCGGGCGGATCCAGGTTTCGAAGGTGGGCTTGCTCAGACTGGCCTGAAGAGTCGCCTGAACCTGGTGCCACAGCTCCTCTCCCTGCTGCACCGACAACCACAATCACGACTCGCGACTATACGCAGATCCGCCATGCTGGACAGTCGTCCGTGACACTCCCGTTGCCCGTGTCATCTCCTGTGTCATCGCCCCTGAGAACGGCTCTTGGATCGCCTTTGGGAGCGCCTCTGAGCACGCCGTTGCGCAGGCGTGTTCTGCCGGTTGTGAGCTGTGCCCTGATCGGTCTTGTGGCCACCGGTTGTGACGGCAGGCTCCCGGGTGTCGGCTGGCGCCAGGAATCGGTGCGCATCAGTGATGCCCCCCCTGCCGCACCCCTGCGACCCGGCAGCAACGTGATCGTGGACGCCGTGTCGCGGGTGGGTCCCGCGGTGGTGCGCATCGACACGGTCAAGCGCATGGTCAATCCCCTGGGCGGCCTGTTCGGCCAGGGACCTTCGATCCAGCAGCAGCAGGGCCAGGGCTCGGGCTTCATCACCCGTTCCGACGGGGTGATCCTCACCAATGCTCATGTGGTCGAGGGGGCCAGCGAGGTGAGTGTGACCCTGCCCGATGGCCGCAGCTTCAGCGGCAAGGTGCTGGGCAGTGACCCCCTCACCGATGTGGCCGTGGTCAAGCTTGTGGCCAGCCGTCTGCCGGTGGCTCCCCTGGGCGATTCGAGCAAGCTGCGCCCGGGTGAATGGGCGATCGCGATCGGCAACCCGCTGGGGCTCGACAACACGGTGACCGCCGGCATCATCAGCGCGATCCAGCGCACCAATGCCCTGGGCGAGGGCCAGCGGGTGCCCTACATCCAGACCGATGCGGCGGTCAATCCCGGCAACAGCGGCGGCCCCTTGATCAACGACCGGGGTCAGGTGATCGGGATCAACACCGCGATCCGTCAGGCTCCCGGCGCCGGTCTGAGCTTTGCGGTGCCGATCAACGTGGCACGGCAGATCGCGGCCCAGATCCTGGGGCGCGGGTATGCGAGCCATCCCTACATCGGCGTGCGGTTGCAGAGCCTCACGCCCCAGCTGGCCCGGGAGATCAATGCCTCCACCAGCGAGTGCCGCCTGCCCGAGGTCAACGGTGTCGTCGTCGTCGATGTGATGACGGGCAGCCCGGCTGCCGCCGGGGGCCTGCGCAGCTGCGATCTGATCGAGACCGTCGGCGGTCGCGACGTGCGCAATCCGTCGGAGGTGCAGCTGGCTGTCGATGGGGCCCGGGTCGGTGCGCCCCTGAGCCTGGGGGTGCGGCGCGGTGACAAGCAGCTCACGCTCACCCTGCGACCGGCCGAGCTGCCTCGCCAGCGTTGAGAACGACCCGGCTGGTGGTGGTCATGGCCCGTTGGCCGGCCCCGCGCCGCTGCAAATCAAGGCTGGCGGCCGGCGGCCTGGGTCCGGGGCGGGCCGCCATGGTGCAACAGCGCCTGCTTGGCCATGCTCTGGCGGTGCTGGCGCAGTGCACCGCTGCCGGCGATGTTCAGGGGCGGCTGGCTCTGGCCGGTGCGGGTCCGGCTGCCGCTGCCCGGCTGCTGCCCTGCAGGGATCGGCTTGACGCCGTGCCCCAGGGCAGGGGCGTGCTGGGCGAGCGCATGGCCCGCCAGCTCATGGCCGGCCTGCGTCAGGGGTACCGGCAGGTCGTGCTGGTGGGCAGTGATCTGCCCTGCTTGAGCGCGGCCGATCTTCAACTGGCCTTTGAGGCGCTGGCGCAGACTCCCTGCGTGCTGGGGCCTGCCGGCGATGGGGGCTACTGGCTGGTGGGGCTGAATCGTGGTGCCACCGGCCTGTTCGCCGGGATCGATTGGGGCAGCGAGCAGGTGCTGCAGCAGACCCTGCTGCGGGCCGATCAGCTGGGTTTGGCCCCAGCGCTGCTGCCGCTCCAGAACGATCTCGACGCGGTCACCGATCTGCTGGCCTGGCGATGAAGGCGGCCTTGCCCCCCGTTGCTGTGGTCATTCCGGCGCGGCAGGAAGCGCGTCGCCTGCCGGCACTGCTGGCCGACCTCGAGCGGGCCCCTTGGCTGATTGCCGAACGGGTGGTGGTCGATGGCGACAGCGCCGACCACACCACAGCCGTGGCGGCCCTGGCCGGAGCCCGTGTCATCCGTGCTCAGCCGGGACGCGGTGGTCAGCTGCTTGCCGGCATCGCCACCACCACGGCTCCCTGGCTGTGGTTGCTGCATGCCGATGTGCGCCTGCCGGTCGATTGGGCGCATCACCTGCAGCGGGCCCTCGCCACCCCGCCGCCGCCGCGGCCCGAGGCCTGGTATGGCGCCCTGCGCATTGACCATCCGGGCCTGGGGTACCGCCTGCTTGAGCGATCGGTGGGGCTGCGCAGCGCGCTGCTGCAGCGGCCCTATGGCGACCAGGGTCTGCTGCTGCGGCGCGCCTGCTACGCGGCGGTCGGCGGCCTGCGGCCCCTGCCGCTCATGGAGGATCTGGAGTTTGTGGAACGCCTGGCCCGCTGTGGTCGTCTGCGTGGCCTGGGCCTGGCGCTCACGGTTGATGCCCGCCGCTGGCAGCGGCTGGGCCTGATCGGCACGAGTCTCAGCAATGCTGCCCTGCGACGGGCCTGGCGCCGCGGCAGCGCTCCGGAGCGTCTCTATGAGGCGTACCAGAACGCGCAGCGACGGTCCATGGGTTCCAGTTCCCAGCCCTGAGCCGCATAGAAGCCGATCACATCGGGGTCGGCAAACAGGCTCACCCGCTGGACCTGTTGCTGACGCAGCAGGTCCAGCACGTAGTGCATGAGTTGTTTGCCCAGGCCAGCGCCCTGGTAAAGGGGGTGCACGGCCACATCCCAGATCGTGGCGTCGACGATTCCATCACCGGTGCAACGGGCAAAACCGACAAGCTTGGGCAGCCGCGGATCGTGACGCCATAGGCCCACCAGCAGCAGGCTGTTCTGCAGGGCACGGCGCACCCGCCGCAAGGGGCGTCGGCTCCAGCCCACCGCATCGCAGAGCTGCTCCAGCTCGATCAGATCGATCTCACGGTCACGGCTCAGCACCAGCGTGACCTGGCCCGAGGGGGTGGTGCAGAGGCGATGCTGCTGCCCATAGAGATGATTGAGCAGCTCTGACACAGACCTGAGGGCAGCCGCGCTGATGGAGACCACCCGATCCTCTCCCATGCTGGTGTGTGTGCATGGGTGGTTGCTGGCCGGACGCCTCTGGGATCCGTTGCTGCAGCACTGGGGCGCGCGTCATGAAGTCTGGTGTCCCGATCTTCCCGGCTTCGGCAGCGCGCCCCGGCCCCGGGGGCTGCAACCCAGCCTGGCCAGCTATGGCCGTTGGTTGAGCGAGGCGATTCAGCAGCGATCAGCAGGCAGGCCGCTGGTGTTGATCGGCCATTCGCTGGGTGGCAGCATCGCTCTCCATGCCGCGCCCCATCTGGCTCAGCAGCTGCGCGCTCTGGTGTGCGTGGGCTTTGGCGGAGGCATCTACCAGCCACGTCCGTTTGCCATGGTGCGGCGCGGCGGGGCGGCCTTTCTGCGCTGGCGGCCCGGTTGGCTGGCCGAGGTTCCCCTGGCCGATGCCCTGGCCAGCCCGCTGCGGGCCGATCTGCATGCGGCGCGCGGCCTGCTGGCCTGCAGCATGCGGCGTCAGTCGGTGCAGCAGCTGCCGGCCATGGTGAGCCGACTCCGGGTTCCAACGCTGTGGATCTGCGGCAGTCGCGATGGGGTCATGGAGCCGCGGTACGTGCGCCATCTGGCCGGTTTTGCGGCCGATCACACGGTGATCGAGCTCGACGCCACCGGTCATCTGCCGATGCGCCAGGCGCCGGCACGGCTGGGTGATGTTGTCGACACCTGGATGGCGGAGGCCCTGCAGGATCAGAGGCTGGCCAGCCCCTGCTCCTGAAGGGCCGCCAGCCGGGCATAGAGCCCGCCGGCATCGCGCAGTTCCCGGTGGTTGCCCTGCTCCACCAGCCGGCCCTTCTGCAGCACCAGGATGCGGTCGGCCGCTTCCACCGTCGCCAGGCGGTGGGCGATCACCACAGCGGTGCGGCCCTGCAGCAACACCCCCAGATCCCGCTGCAGGGTGGCCTCGGTCGAGGGGTCCATGAAGGCGGTGGCCTCATCCATCACCAGCACCGCCGGATTGCGCAGCGCCACCCGGGCCACCGCCAGCAGCTGGCGTTCGCCAGACGAGAGGTTGGCGCCCCGTTCGCGCAGCTGACTGGCCAGTCCGTCGGGCATCCGTTGCAGCAGGGGCGTGAGCCCCAGCTCCTGACAGGTCTGCTGCAGCCGGTCACTGCTGATCGGCGCGTCAAGGCGCAGGTTGTCGGCGACCGTGCCGCTGAACAGGAAGGTGTCCTGCAGCACGACGCCGAGCCGTTGCCGCAGGGTGGCCTGGGGCAGGGTGCTGATGTCGTCGCCATCGAGCAGGATCCGTCCCTGCTGCGGTTCGTAGAGCCGGCACAGCAACCGGATCACCGTGGTCTTGCCGCAGCCGGTGGGCCCCACCAGGGCCACGTGTTCGCCGGGGGCGATGCGAAACGAGATCTCCCGCAGAATCGGTTCATCGGGCCGGTACGAGAAGCTGACGTTCTCGAAGATCACCTCGGCCGCCTCGGCCGCCTCGGCCGCCTTGGCCGCCTTGGCCGACCCGGAGGCCGTGCCCGCTGATGCCAGGAAGCGGCTGTCCTGGATCTCGATCGGTTCTTCCAGCAGTTCGCCGATCCGTTCGACGGCGGTCAGGCCGCCCTGGATCTGGGTGAACCGTTCGGCCAGCTGGCGCAGGGGGTCAAACAGCCGCTGGGAATAGAGGATGAAGGTGGTAAGGGTGCCCAGACCCATGGCGCCACCGGTCACCATGGTGCCCCCGAGGGCCAGCACGGCGGCCACAGCCGCCAGCGCCACCCACTCGATGAAGGCCGAGATGGCGCTGTCGTACAGAATCGTGCCGGTCACGGCCCCGCGGTAGGAATCCGTGGTGCGACCAAAGCGCTCGCTGTTGCGGTGTTCGCGTCTGAACATCTGCACCACCTCCAGTCCCTGGAGGTTTTCCTGCAGATCGGCGTTCAGCTGGCTGAGCTCCTCGCGCACCCGGTAATTGGCCTTTCGGTAGCGCCTCTGCAGCCAGAGAATGCCGGCGGTCACGGGCACCTGGCTGATCAGCAACAGCAGCCCCAGGCGCCATTCGATCGTGATCATGGTGGCCGCGATCACGATCAGGGTGACCAGATCGCCGAGCACGCCCACGGCACCACTGCCGAACACCTCGGCCAGGGCATCCACATCGCTGGTCAGTCGGGTGAGCAGCTTGCCCACCGGGGTGCGGTCGTGAAACCGCAACGACAGCGCCATGGCGTGACCAAACAGGTCATCGCGAATGCGGGCCGTGAGCCGTTGCCCCACCGCCTGCACGCTGTAGCTCTGAAGACCCTGCAGTCCCAGCCGCAGCAGCACGGCGACCAACAGCAGACCGATGAGCAGCTGCAGGGCCTGGGCCACGGGCAGCCCACTGAGCCAGGGTGCGGTCGGTTCGCGCCTGAGCGCCGAGATCGCCTGGCCCACCAGCAGCGGCTGCACGGCCGCCGCGAGTGCCACCGGGATCAGCAGCAGCAGGGTCAGCGTCAGACGCCTGCGATCCCGTTTCAGGTAGGGCAGCAGACGCAGCAGTCGTTGACGGTCCTGTCGATTCATCAGCGGCAAGCGGCCGCAGCCTGCTGGCTTTCGAGCTGGTTGATGAGCTGCCGCAGCTCTCCGCCATCGAGGCGCAGCGCCAGTGGATTGCCGATCAAGCGGGCGGTGCTCTCGAACAGGTCTTCGATGGCGATCAGGCCGTTCTCGGCCAGGGTGCGGCCGGTGGCCACCAGATCAACGATCGCTTCGCTCATGCCCGTGATCGGTCCCAGTTCGACCGATCCGGTGAGATGAATCAGCTCCACCGGCAGCTCGAGGTCTTCGAAGAAGGCCTCGGCGCAGCGGGTGAACTTACTCGCCACGCGGCAATGGGCCGGCAGATCGGCGGCCCGCCGGTAGGGGCTGCTGGCCTTGACCGCCACGCTCATGCGGCAGCCACCGAAGCCCAGGTCGAGCAACTGGGCCACGGGCCGCTGCTGCTCCTGCAACACATCGAAGCCCACGACGCCCAGCTGGGCCTGGCCGTAGTTCACGTAGACCGGCACGTCGCCGTTGCGCACCAACAGCGCCCGGGCCCGTCCGCAGCGGCTGGCCACCATCAACTGGCGGTTGCCCGCATCGAGCAGGGCCGAGAAATCGAGCCCCACGGCGGCAAAGCAGCGCACCGAATCCTTGAGCAGGGCGCCCTTGGCCAGGGCAATCGTCAGCATGGTGGTGCAGCGGCGCCGATCATGGGTGTAGCCGCACAGCGGACTTTAACGATGGCAACGTCCGACCCTGGCCTCGACCGGCACCCGTTGCAGATCGAGGTCGTGCCCGTGCTGCGCGACAACTACGTGTTTGCGCTCATCCGCGGCCGCGATGCCGTGCTGGTCGATCCCGCGGTGGATGCACCCCTGCAGAGCTGGCTGGAGCAGCGCCGTCTGACCTTGGTGGCGGTGTTGCAGACCCATCACCACCACGACCACATCGGCGGCACGCCCGGGCTGTTGCAGTGCTGGCCCCAGTGCCGGGTGTTCGCCGCCGAGGCCGATCGTCAGCGCATCCCATGGCTGACGGATCCACTGGTCGATGGCGATCGGTTCGCGCTGCTCGGTCAACGGATCGAGGTGCTGGCCGTGCCCGCTCATACCCGCGCTCACCTCGCCTATCACCTGCCGGAGAGCGGAGATCTGTTCTGCGGTGACACCCTGTTTGGCGCGGGCTGTGGCCGTCTGTTTGAAGGCACCCCGGCCCAGATGCACACCGCCCTGCAGCGCCTCTGCAGCCTGCCCGACCACACGCGCGTCTGGTGCGCCCACGAATACACCGCCGGCAATCTGCGCTGGGCCATCAGCCAGGTGGGGGCCGATGAGCCCCTGGGCCAGTCCCTTCGCCTTCGGCTCGAGCAGGTGCTGGCGCTGCGGGCTCAGAACCAACCCTCAATCCCGAGCAGTGTCGGGCTCGAGCGCCAGACCAATCTGTTTGTGCGCGCCGGCAGTGCCGAGGCCCTGGCAGAGCTGCGCAGCAGCAAGGATCACTGGTCGGGCTGAGCCAGCAGCGGTATCCGTCCTGGATAGAGCAGGGCTTCGGCCCCCGGCAACGGGCGCACGCGGCAACGCTGTCCCCGCGGCCAGTCGTGCGCCAGGGGCAGCCGCAGCCGCAGCTGTTGATCGCCCAGCTGTACTTGATAGAGCCATTCGCGCCCCAGAAATTCGCGGCCCAGCACCACCCCCTCAGCGTCGCTCTGGGGTTCGAGGCTGAGCGCATCGGGCAACACGAGCAGCTGCAGTTCCCCGGCGGAGGGCAACGGTGGCACTGGGCTGTGATCGCAGAGGCGCCACGGACCCAGTGCCGTCTGCAGCAGGCCACCGTGACGACGGCTCACCGGCAGCAGATTTCCCTGCAACACGAACCGTCCCACAAACGCTGAAGCTGGGTGCTGCACCAGCTCCCTGGGGCTGGCGATCTGGTGCAGCTGACCCCGCTCGAGCACGGCCACCCGGTCGCAGATCGCCAGTGCTTCTTCAGGATCGTGGGTCACCATCAGACCGCTGGTGCCGCATTGGCTCAGCACGCCCGGCAGCTCACTGCGCAGGCGCAGGCGTACCTCAACGTCGAGGTTGGAGAAGGGTTCATCCAGCAGCACCACTGCGGGGCCTGGCGCCAGGGCCCGCGCCAGGGCCAGCCGCTGCCGCTGCCCTCCCGAGAGTTCGTGTGGGTAACGCTGCTCCAGGCCCTGCAGACCGAGCAGCTCCAGCAGCCAGGCGGCCCGCTCGGTGCCGGCGCCACGGCGCAGACCGAAGCAGGCATTGGCCCAGGCGTCGAGATGGGGAAACAGGGCGTAGTCCTGGAACACCATGCCCACGCCGCGCCGCTCGGGGTCGAGCCAGCGTCGCGGACCTGCCACCTCGCGGCCATCGATGCTGAGCGATCCGCGGCTGGGTCGCTCGAAGCCGGCGATCAACCGCAGCAGGGTGGTTTTGCCGCAACCCGAAGGACCCAGCAGACCTACCAGCTCCCCCTGCTGCAGCTGCAGCTCGATCGCCTGCAGCGTCCAGGTGTCGGTAGGGGTGTAGCGGTGCCAGAGATCCTGCACGTGCACATGGGCGTGCGTCGGCAGGGCGTCTGGCTGGGGTGCGGCAACGGGCAGGGCGATCGACGGTGGGCCAGCACGGCCATAAGCTCCGGCCCATCCTCTCCTGCGCCCCTGCCATGGCCACGACGCCAGAGCTCACAGCTGTCAACACCGAAGCGGCACCGGCTCCTGTGGGGCCCTACAACCAGGCGGTGCTTGCCGCCGGGGTGCTCTATTGCTCGGGGCAGATCGCTCTGGATCCGGCCACCGGGGCCATGGTGGGCGATGGTGATGTGGAGGCAGAAACCCGCCAGGTGCTGGCCAACCTCCAGGCCGTTCTTGCGGCGGCGGGCACATCGCCAGCTCAGGTTGTGCGGACCACCGTCTACCTGGCAGATCTGGCTGATTTCGGTCGCGTCAACGCGTTGTATGACGGCGTGTTCGGTGCAGGTGTTGCACCGGCCAGGGCCTGCATCCAGGCGGCCGCGCTGCCCAGGGGAGCCCGGGTTGAAATCGACTGCATCGCCGTCGTGGGCGGCTGAACGCTCTTCCCGGTTTGCGCGTGCGACGGCTTCTCAGCCCTCCAGTGGGCAGTCCATGAGCCTGGAGGCCTGCTGATCGACGGCGCTGAGCCGCTGCAGGATTCCCTGCAGATCCACGGCCGACAGCTCACCATCGCTGCCCCACTTCATGCAGGAGGGCACCTCGAGTGGACCCTGGTCAAAGCTGCCTGGGCCCACAGGGCCATCGGAACGCCGGTCGATCCCCATGAGTCCCTCCTGTGTCATGGTTTCCACACTAAGCAGCCATGGGGCGACTGCCGGGCCAGTCCAGAAAAACTTCAGCTCCCGCGGCCCGTCGGTCCGTAGGATTGGTTATGGCGGGGCGTGGCGCAGCTTGGTAGCGCGGGTGCTTTGGGAGCACTAGGTCGCAGGTTCGAATCCTGTCGCCCCGATTGACATTTCAGGGATTGGTCGAAAAGCGGGCACGCAAAAGGGGTCGCGAAACCCTCGTCCTGTCTTGCATGCGGCACCCCTGCAGCAGATCCGCATCACCCGCTGCAGAAGCGCTGCAACCTGCGGTCTAAGGTCTGGGTGGGCCGGCGGTGCGTCAACACCCCAACCCGTGATCAGTCCACTTGCGATGAACTGATGACTGCATTCTCACAGCCCTTTACGGGGCCGGCCGCTGTGTGCCCGCATCGGAACTGTTGCGCCGCAAACCGCAGCGGGTGACCGCCACCCTGCCCTGGCACCTCGCGCATCGGCTTGAGGAGCGCACGGGCCTATGAAGGACGAAGCCTCAGCAACGTGATCGCTCACCTACTGGAGGTGGCGAAGGGATAGCCGGCAAGTTGGCGGGCGCCGCGATGCGGCCCATTGAATCAGACCTGGAGCGGGGCAATGGGTACTGCAACGCAATGTAGGCACTAAAAACTGTTATTATTGCCCGAAATTCACTCCGGATTATAAATTATATAAAACCAGCATGAGTACACTATTTATTAGCAGCGGGGGTTCTGCGGTCTCTGCTTCAGGCGTTTGGCGCGTAGACAGCTCAAATTATCAATACAACTACAATGCATTCACTCCCGGCGAAGATATCAATCTTGACCGGGTCTCAATTGGTACTGCTGCTTATGACCTTGGGCAAAGTAATCCTGGAAATTTTCAGGTTGGTATCTATGCCGCGGGTGTCAATGCATCAACACCAGGTTCACTGATATCGTACCTGTCTGGTCCAACGTCGCCTGCTGCTGGGGCGTACAGCAGTTATGTCGCAACCACGTCAATCAGTCTTCAGTCAGGTAATCAATACTGGCTGGGTTTTACTCTGTCAACGGACACACATGGCACCAATGCTCAAAGAGTCAAAATTGCAACTAGCGATGGAAGTTCGACTTACGTTGCATCTGGATGGAACGTGGGTACACGCTATACGGTAGGTACCTCTGCAGGCTTGCCTGACAATTCGTCTAGACCGGCCACCTTCGAGTTATATGGAACAGCTAGAGCTGTTTGCTTTTGTTCTGGTACTGTCATAAGGACGGCAAACGGCGAAGTATCCATCGAGCATTTAAAAATTGGTGATGTGGTTGCAACCTCAAAAGGTCCAATGCCCGTGAAATGGATCGCAAGGCGGACAATATTCAAGGCGCTTGTGGAGGACGACTTTTATTTTTCCGCACTTCCGATGGTGATACGCGCACATTCTCTGGAAGACGGAGTGCCGAACAAAGATCTCTATGTCTCTGAAAGCCACGGTATCTATGCCGACGGCAAGATCGTTAATGCGAGCTTTCTTGGAAATGGACTAACTATTTTCAAAGCTTCACCGGATGATTTCAAGAAGTCAATCCAATATTTCCACCTTGAATTTCAAGAGGAAGTTCTTGTCGAGGCCAATGGTGCCTTGGCTTGTTCGTACGTAAACCGAAATAACCGAAGGTATTTCGACAACTATCCTGAATTCATCAGTCGCTACTGCAGTGCTGATTTGACTGCAAACAATGTCATCAGATCAGGTCCACGCAATCGGCCCTCCTTACAAGGTCATA
>RGUW01000171.1 GCA_010027605.1 Synechococcaceae bacterium WB9_2_112
CCATCAGCCCGAGCGGATCCCAGCGGGCATGGCGCGGAACGGCGAACTGTTGGAGATCCGCCAGCAAGCGCCCTTGCAGCTCAGAGGTCATCACGGCCCTCCTGATTGCGCAGCTTGCGGCCACGCGCCCGCATGAACGACTGCGTCCCCATCACCTTGCGCGCCAGTGAGAGTTTGTTGGTGGAGATCAGCTCCAACAACTCAGCCAGCAATTTCCGCTCTTGATCGATCTCAGGGCTGCTCTGCGCCCGCTCCAAGCTGTGCAGTGCAGCTTGCACCGAGTAGAGCATCTGCGCGGAATCTCCCTGATCCAGCTCCTCCATCGCCCTGCGGCGTTGCTTCGCCGTTTGTTGCAGCACCACCTCCCGCTGCACGTCGGGATCCACGGGTAATCCCCGCCACTCGTCGAACGCCACGACGGGCAAGCGCATCACCGCTTCCCGTTGCTCGGGTTGATCGTCGGCGTTGATCCAATGCGCTTCCACCGTGAGCAGATCGCGCACTTGTTCCTGTGACTGGTGATCAGGAGCCATCTGCAGCCGCACAGCGAGCGTGGGCGTGATGCCCGCTTGCAGCGCGCCGAGCTGAATCCAGCCATCCGCCCCGGGCTCCAGCGGGTTATGGATCTGCTGGAGCTTCACACCCGCCGCCAGGTTGAGCCGTAGGCGCAGATCACGCCCCAGGGTGAGGTTGAGGCCCTCCAGTTCTGCTGCAAACACAGCCTCCAGTTGTTGCGGGCTGGTGAGGTGCACCAGATTTCCAGCGCCGGCTTCCGCCATGGCGGTGAGCAGCCGCTCCTCATAGTCCTCACCCAGGCCGATGCAGCTGGTGCTGATCGCTTGTTCATTCGCCTGCCCCACCAGCGGCGCCACCTCAGATCGGCGCGTCAGGCCAGCGTTGGCCTGCCCGTCGGTGAGCAGCACCACCCGCTGTTGATGGCCCGTGAGCTCCTCGGCCTGGAGCAGCGATTCCATCCCCACCCGCCAGCCATCGAAGAGGGCGGTCTGCCCACCGGAGCGGATCCGGCCGATGGCCGCGATCGCCGCTTGGCTGGGGGCGCTCAAGGGAACCACCGTGCGCGCCTGGTCATCGAAGCTGATCACGCTCAGCCGATCGGCCGGGGTGAGTTGGCGCACCAGCTGTTGGGCTGCCGCGCAGGCGGCCTGGAGCTTGGGGCCCGCCATCGATCCGGAGCGATCGATCACCACCGCGATGGCAACAGGCTTGCGCTGGTCGCTGCTCACGGCCAGCGGCGGTGTCTTCAGCTGGATCAAGGCATCGAACTGGCAGCCCTCTCGGCAGATGGCCGGCCGTTCGGGATGGGTGCTCAACACCGTGGTCAGTCGATTGGATTCCATGCACAGCTCCTCGCTTGGTTGAATCCACTGTTTCCCGCATCAGGGGTGTTTGAGGCTGATCTCGTGCGAAGAACGGCAGGGCCCCTGCGCGTGTTTCTGGGCAGACTCAACGCAGGCTGGGCGTTACACCGGTGCTGCTGAATTTCTTTGATGTCGATCCAGCGACTGGCGAGCGCAGCGTTGCACTCGAGGTGGGCGACTACCCCCATTTGGGGCTTCAGAGCGACCTCCTGGTGGTCTCGGCGTTTCGGGGGCACTACGCCCCGGTGCCGCAAACCCTGCTCGGGCGGCTGAACGAGGCCTATGGCCTAAGGCTGGCTGAGCTTGAGGTTGCCCTAGACCTGCGCTCCAGCCCCCTACAGGCGTGGGTGAGTGCGCCGCTGGATCTGGGCGATCACGCTCCCCCAAGCCGGTTCAAACGGATTGCTGTTGTGGAGGGCGCCATCGAGTGGCAGGAGGGCGATTTGGTGCCCTGGCCACCGTTCAACCGCCTGTTTTCGTTGTTGGCGCTCCTGCCGATGCGAGGCATTGCCTGCGCCACGGTGGCCTCACCCTTGTTGGGCAGTGGCAACCAAGGCATTGATGCGCTCTCCCACGTGCCCGAGCTGCTTGAGGCCTATCGCGAAGCCTTTCGCCATCTCCCTGATCTGAAGCGGCTGATTCTGTTTGACAAAACCGATCGCTATCTGAGTGTTGTGGATGCGCAGGACTTTCGGATTCCCCTGCCCACGGGGTTGCCGGGGCTCGAACGGTTGAATGGTTTGCTGCGGGATCGTGTCGATCCACGCCAGGAGCATTCCAGTGCGCTGGCCCATGACCTCGGCGAGCTCCTGGAGATCCTGCGGGCCGAACAGATCGCCCCCATCGCCTTGGGCATTCATGCCCGTCGGGTGGTGGAGCAATTGGTGCTGTACAGCCTTCGTGATGAGCCAGATCAATACCGTTTAGACCTCAATCGCGGCATCGGTCTGATGGCCCAGCGCGGCGCGGATCGCTGGCTGATCAGTTGCTTGCATCAAGTGCGCTGCTTTGGCAACTGGATGGGCCATCCCCAGGCTGCGGGTCAACAACGGCCAGTGCAGCTCTATGACGTGTTGGCGGTGTTGTCATCGCTGCAAAGGGTGTTGGAGGAGTACCCGTGGACCGTCTGATTCGCACCTCTCACCATTGACCCTCACGGGCTCAATCGGCCGCAGATCTCCAGCACCAGCGGATCACGCCGGCAGATCAACACCACAGCGCCGTTGCTCGCGCCGCGCACCTCCACCAAGGCCACGGATGTGGAGTCTTCGGCAGAGAGCTTTGGCGCCTCCTCCACGGCAACCGCATCGAGCAGCTCCAGGGTCAACAGCGGCCGCCATTGCCTTTGCTGTTGCCCGCCCAGCCGCACCCATTGAGCCCATGGGACGCCGCTGAAGGCGGCCTCCAAGGCCGGACCACCACCCACCCGCAGCACCCCACCGCTAAGGCGATGGTGGTTGATGCCACGCCGCAGGAACGGCATCCAGGGGGCATCTGCAAAGCGCCGACCCAACGGTGCATCGCCGTTTCGTTCGAGCCCCAAGTCGCGGGCCACCGAGCGGTAACGGCGGCTCACGCTGGGCTGCGACATGGTCATCATCTCCGCGGTGGCCGTGGTGCTGCCGGTGAGCTCGAGCACATCGAGCATCACCAGATCCCGCAGGGAGCTCGGGATTCGATAGGGGGGCGTGCCGTTCATGCCCACTAGCCTTCCGCCCGGCAGCGGCGCGTGCGGCGGTGCTCCTGCGATCGACGGCTGAGCAGCA
>RGUW01000172.1 GCA_010027605.1 Synechococcaceae bacterium WB9_2_112
GACACCGTGCGGCAGTCGCTGCAGACCAACGGCATCACCATCGACGCCGATTGGTGCGACTGCTTTGCCCGCAACGGCATCCACGTGGGGGTGAGCCTGGATGGCCCCGCCTTTCTGCATGACGCCCACCGCCGCACCCGCACGGGCAAGCCCAGTCACGCCGCCGCCCTGCGGGGCATCCGCTGGCTGCAGCAGCGGCAGATCCCGTTCAACGTGATCAGCGTGCTCACCGCCGATGCCCTCGATCACGCCGATGCCCTGTTCGACTTCTTTGCCGAGCACGGCATCACCGAGGTCGGCTTCAACATGGAAGAGACCGAAGGCGGCAACAGCAGCTCCAGCCTTGATCGCCCCGAGCTTGAGGGGCGTTACCGGGCGTTTCTGCAGCGCTTCTGGCAGCGCACCCTGGCCAGCCCCGGCCAGGTCCACCTGCGCGAATTCGACGGCATCACCAGCCTGGCCTGCAGCGATCAGCGGCTCGAGCGCACCGACATGAACCATCCCTTCGTGATCGTCAACGTCGACGCCCGCGGCAACGTCTCGAGCTTTGATCCCGAGTTGCTGGGGGTCGAGCTCGAGCGCTTTGGCTGCTTTGCCTTCGGCAACGTGCTCAGCGACAGCCTGGAGCAGATCGCCGCCAGTGAGCGCTTTCAGCAGGTGCAGCGCGAGATGGCCGCCGGCGTTGCGGCTTGCCGCAGCAGCTGCGCCTACTTTGGTCTCTGCGGCGGCGGTGCGGGCAGCAACAAGGTCTTTGAGCACGGCCGCTTCGATGGCAGCGAGACCCAGGCCTGCCGCTACCGCATCCAGCTGGTGGCCGACGTGGTGCTGGCCGGGCTCGAGCAGCAGCTGGGGCTCAGCGCCGCCGCCTGAGGCCTCCGGCCGGATCGGCCGCCGCGGGATGATCAAGGGCTGAGCCGCTGTCGCCCTGTCCATGCTGCGCATCGCCAACGCCCTCGAAGCCCAGTTGCGCGCGGCGATGCAGCGGGCCTTTCCCGAGCAGGCTGCCGCGGTGGAGGCAGCGGGTCAGCGTTTCGATCCCCAGCTGGCGCCGGCCAGCAAACCCGAATTCGGCGATTTTCAGGCCAACGGGGCCCTTCCCCTGGCCAAGCCTCTGGGCCAGGCGCCGCGGGCGATCGCCGCGGCGATCGTGGAGCAACTGGCCGGCGACCCAGGCTTCGCCGAACTGTGCCTGGAGCCGTTGATCGCCGGCCCCGGGTTCATCAATCTGACCCTGCGGCCCGAGCGCCTGGCCTCCGAGGTGCAGGCCCGTCTCGATGATCCGCGCCTGGGGGTGCCCGAGGCCGGCTCCGCTTCGCCGGTGGTGGTGGATTTCTCCAGCCCCAACATCGCCAAGGAGATGCACGTGGGGCATCTGCGTTCGACGATCATCGGCGACTGCCTGGCGCGGGTGCTCGAGTTTCGCGGCCATGGGGTGCTGCGGCTCAACCATGTGGGCGACTGGGGCACCCAGTTCGGCATGCTCATTACCCATCTGAAGCAGGTGGCGCCCCAGGCCCTCGATACGGCTGATGCCGTCGATCTGGGGGATCTGGTGGCCTTCTACCGCCAGGCCAAGGCCCGCTTCGATGACGACGAAGCCTTCCAGACCACCAGCCGCGATGAGGTGGTCCGCCTGCAGAGCGGTGATCCGGTCTCGCTCAGGGCCTGGGGTCTGTTGTGCGATCAGAGCCGGCGTGAGTTTCAGGTCATCTACGACCGGCTCGACATCCGCCTGCAGGAGCGTGGCGAATCCTTCTATAACCCCTACCTCGCCGACGTCGTTGCCGATCTCGACGGCTCCGGTCTGTTGGTGACCGATGACGGTGCGCGTTGTGTGTTTCTCGAGGGCGTCAGCGGCAAGGAGGGTAAGCCCCTGCCCGTGATCGTGCAGAAGCGCGACGGGGGCTTCAATTACGCCACCACCGACCTGGCGGCGATCCGTTATCGCCTGGCGTCGCCGCCTGCTGGAGATGGTGCGCGCCGCCTTATTTACGTGACGGATGCCGGTCAGGCCGCCCACTTCGCCGGGGTGTTCCAGGTGGCTCGCCGGGCCGGCTGGGTGCCGGCCGAGGCCCAGCTCGAGCATGTGCCCTTTGGTCTGGTGCAGGGCGACGATGGCAAGAAGCTCAAGACCCGCTCCGGTGACACGGTGCGCCTGCGGGATCTGCTCGACGAAGCGGTCGAGCGTGCCGAGGCCGACCTGCGCCGCCGCCTCGCTGACGAGGACCGCCAGGAGGAGGAAGCGTTCATTCAACACGTCTCCACCACGGTCGGCATCGCTGCGGTCAAGTACGCCGATCTTTCGACCAACCGCATCACCAACTACCAGTTCAGCTTTGATCGCATGCTGGCCCTGAGCGGCAACACGGCGCCTTACCTGCTCTATGCCGTGGTGCGCATCGCCGGCATCGCCCGCAAGGGGGGCGCTCAGGCGGTTGAGGGTGGCTCTGCCTTCACGGCGGGCGAGGGGCTGGTCTTCAGCGAACCCCAGGAGTGGGCCCTGATCCGCGAGCTGCTCAAGCTCGATGCGGTGATCGCCGAAGTCGAAGAGGAGTTGTTGCCCAATCGCCTCTGCAGCTACCTGTTTGAACTCTCGCAGGTGTTCAACCGCTTCTACGACCAGGTGCCGGTGCTCAAGGCTGACGAACCCGCCCGCAGCTCGCGCCTGGCCCTGTGCCGCCTGACCGCAGACACGCTCAAGCTGGGTCTGGGCCTGCTGGGCATTCCCACCCTGGAGCGGATGTGAGACACGATTGGGTCGCCTCCTTCACTTCGCCACGCTCTGCGGAATGTTGGGGCTCTCGGGGTTCACCTCGATGGTCTGCAGCTGGGGCCTCAGCACCAGGTCCATGTCTGCCCTCGGAATCGCCCTCAGCAGCACCTCATTGCCCAGCACCATGCCGCCGGTGAAGCAGCGACGGTTGCCGAACCGCACTTCGATCGGGCCCATGTAGGGCACGGTGCGGCGATGGCCATCGGCCAGCCCCACTTCGCGGCGCTCCAGTTCGCTGAGGCTCAGCTGGATGGCCAGGTGTTCCGGGATGCACAGGTGCACGGCGCCACTGTCGGCCAGGGCTGACACCTCGATGGGTGCCAGCTCCGTCCGGGTCGGATTGGCCAGGG
>RGUW01000173.1 GCA_010027605.1 Synechococcaceae bacterium WB9_2_112
CCGCTGCTGCACACGATGTATGTCGATAAGCCGCTTTCCAGCGTCAAGGCGGTGCAGACACTCTCCAGGCTCAACCGCGCGCATCCCAAGAAGCACGACTGCTTCGTGCTCGACTTTCAGAACAACATCGAGGCCGTGAAGAGCGCCTTCCAGAACTACTACCGCACCACTTTACTCGCCGAGGAGACTGATCCCAACAAGTTGCACGACCTCAAGGCGGCACTCGATGGAGCTCAGGTGTACTCACCTGCACAGGTTCTTTCGATTGTGGAGGGCTTCCTCGCCGGGGCCGACCGCGACCAGCTCGACCCGATCCTCGATGCCTCTGTGGCGGTCTATGAGGAGCACCTCGATGAGGACGAACAGGTTGAGTTCAAGGGTAAGGCGAAGGCCTTCTGCCGCACCCATGCGTTCCTCTCCTCCGTGATCGCCTACAGCAATGCTGAGTGGGAAAAGCTAGCGATCTTCCTGGATCTGCTCACCCCCAAGTTGCCCGCGCCCAAAGAAGAGGATCTTGCCCAGGGCATTCTGGAGGCGATCGACATGGACAGCTACCGCGCCGAGAAGCAAGCTGCCATGAAAATCGCCCTGGCCGATGAAGACGCCGAGATCGAACCGGTGCCAACTGACGCAGGCGGTCGTAAACCTGAGCCCGAGATCGACCGACTCAGCAATATTCTTCAGGCATTCAATGATCAGTTCGGTACCCTCTTCGATGACGGCGATCGCGTGGCGCTGCGCATCCGCGATGACATCGCTCCCAAAGTCGCCGCAGATGTAGCCTTCCAGAACGCCAAGGCGAATACGCCCCATACAGCCCGCATGGCTCACGACGCCGCACTAGGCCGCGTTATGCAGACACTTCTCAAGGACGACACGCAGGTTTACAAGCAGTTTGTGGAAAATGAATCATTCCGGCGGGCAGTGACAGACATGGTTTTCGCAATCACGAACCCATAACTGGGCGAAAAACTCAAGCCAGAATAGCAAGGAGAGAACATTCAAAACGAGCCAGAGAAGACACCATCAATAGCCCAACTTTCAAGAACAAAACTCATGCAAAATTGTGAATAGCAGGCTACAGATGGTCTATTTAAAGACACTAGCTCACACCACAAACCCAGGATCAATTAACGCCATCGCTTCTTCAGCCTTCTCACACAGCTGTTGGTGGCTGCGGCCGTGGCTGGCGATCAGGCAGCCAGCCTGGCGCACGTCGCCATTGTTGTAGGAGAGCGGGCGGCCATCGGCGTGGCTGAAGGCTCCACCGGCCGCCAGCAGCACCGCCTCGGGGGCGGCCATGTCCCAATCCTTGGGGGCACTGCTGCCGGAGAGCGAGATGTAGAGGTCGGCCTCACCGCGCAGGATTGTGGCCACCTTGCCGCCCACGCTGCCGATCGCCTTGGTGTCGCCCAGGGCCAGGGCCTCCAGCAGCTGCTCGAGTCGCTGGTCGCGGTGGTTGCGGCTGGCCACCAACACCAAGTCCGCCAGCTCACGCCGCGGGCTCAGGCGGGCGGGGGTCTGCTCGGCGGCGCGGTTTTCGCACCAGGCCCGGCCGGCGGCGCCATCGGCGCCCACCAGGCCGATCCACAGCTCCTCCAGCTCCGGCAGCAGCACCACCCCCAGGACGGGCCGGCCGCCGTGCACCAGGGCCAGGTGAACGGCGTACTCGCCGGTGCCCTGCAGAAAATCCTTGGTGCCATCCAGCGGATCCAGGATCCACAGCCACTCCGCCGGCAGGGGCTGCCCCGGGGTGAGCTGCTGCTTGGCGGTCTCCTCGCTGAGCAGCGTCCAGCCGGCGCTGGGGAAGGCCTGGGCCAGGCCATCCAGCAACCACTGGTTCACGGCCAGGTCCGCCGCACTCACCGGCCCCTCGCCACCGTGGTCCACGCTCAGGGCCGGCGGGAAGCCATAGGGGGGCTGCTCACCGCGGCCATAGGCCAACAGGATGTCGGCGGCACCCCAGCTCAAGCGCCGCAGCTCCGCCAGCAGAGGCTCCAGCGCAACGCCGGAGGGCAGGCTGGCGGCGGGCATCATGGAACTGGCAAAGGGGCATTGTGATGCAGGGGGCCGAACCGGCTGCGGGCGTGCTCTATCTGGTGGGGACCCCCATCGGCAACCTGGGCGACCTCTCGCCGCGGGCGCGCCAGGTGCTAGCGGGGGTCGACCGGATCGCCTGCGAGGACACGCGCCGCAGCGGCCTGCTGCTGCACAACCTGGGCATCAAAACCCGAATGGTGAGCTTCCACGAGCACAACCAGGCGGCCCGCATCCCCGAACTGCTCACGGCCCTGGAGGCGGGGGAGGCGATCGCCGTGGTGAGCGATGCCGGCCTACCCGGCATCTCCGATCCCGGCGAGGCGCTGGTGATGGCCGCCCGTCAGCAGGGGCGCACGGTGATCTGCGTGCCGGGCCCCTGTGCGGTGACCACCGCCCTGGTGAGCAGTGGCCTGCCGGCGGGCCGGTTCTGCTTTGAGGGCTTCCTGCCCGCCAAGGGGCAACAACGGCGCCAGCGCATCCGCGAGCTGGTCAGCGAGCCGCGCACCCTGGTGTTCTACGAAGCGCCGCACCGGCTCTTAGCGCTGCTGGAGGATCTGCTGGCGGAATTGGGGGATCGGCCCGTGGCCGTGGCCCGCGAACTCACCAAACGCCATGAGCAGCAGGTGGGCCCCAACCTGAGTGCGGCCCTCAGCCACTTTCAGAGCACCGCCCCGCAGGGGGAATTCACCGTGGTGCTGGGGGGCGCGCCGGACGCGGAGCGCCCAGCGGCCAGCGACAGCGAGCTGCGCCTGCAGCTGCAGCAGCTGGTGGCGAGCGGCCTCAGCCGCAGCGATGCCGCGCGTCAACTGGCGCAGCACACGGGCCTGGCCAAGCGGGAGCTCTACGCTCTGCTGCATTCCGGGGAGGACCAGAGCTGATGCTGCTGCGCTTGCGCCTGCTGGTGGCGAGCCTGGGGGGCGGCATCCTGCTGCTGCTGATTCTCTGCCTGGGGGCTCAGAACCTGGATCGGCGCGCCAGCCTCAACCTGGGCTTCGGCCGCACGGCGGAGCTGCCCACGGGGTTCCTGGTGGGTGTCGCCCTGGTGATCGGCGTGATCAGCGG
>RGUW01000174.1 GCA_010027605.1 Synechococcaceae bacterium WB9_2_112
CCCCTCCAGGCCGGTCATGGCACCTGGGCAGCAGTCAGCACCACCGCCTCGATCAACAGCACCGGCAGCAGCCCAGACGAGGCTGGCTCGACAGCGGTGATCGCCCAGCGCAGGGGGCGTCCGTGGCCCGCCAGGGCCGCTTCGATCTGGGGCAGCAGGGCTCCAGGTCGGCGCTCGAGGCGGAGCAGCAGCGGCACCAGCTGCGGCGCCCCGATGGAGCCCGCGCTCACTTCTGGTACTGGCCGAACTGGGCCTCGTAAAGCGCATCCTCCATGCCGGCCGTGAACGTGAGATCGCTGCGGGGATAGGCCACACACAGCAACGCGTATCCCTGATCCTGCAAGTCGGCCCTGACGCCCATGGCATCGGGTTGGAGCACGGTGCCACTGCTGATCAGTGCCGCACAGGTGGTGCACACGCCCGAGCAGCAGGAACTGGGCAGCATCACACCGGACGCTTCTGCCGCTGCGAGCACGGTCTGGTCGCTGCGGCAGGCAAAGCTGTGGCTGACGCCATCGATCTGGGCGCTGATCTGAAAGGTGGTGGGCTCGCTCACGGCTGCCAGGGCTAACCCGACCATCTTCCCAGCTGAGGTTTCAGCCCTCAGGCCTGCGGATTCAGACCGGGTGCCAGTGCGCAGGATGGGGCGCCAGATATTCGGGCGGCGGGTCAGCCTCGCGCGCTGCGGTCAGCACCAGGTCGAGGCTGATCGAGACGCGCAGTTCATCCTCGGCCTCGTTGGCCAACACGGCGTGATCCAGGCAGGCGGGAAACAGCACCAGCAGCCCCGCCCGCGGCGCCACATCGACCCAGGGCTGGGTCCAGGCCGAATCCCGCAGGGGGCCGCCATGGCCAACAGCCATGCCCGGCACCAATTCGTTGAGTTGATGGCGAGGCCAGAAGCGCAGGCAACCGCAGCGGCCGCTGCCATCACCGCTCAAGTAGTAAACGGCGCTCAGATGGGCATTGGGATGGTGATGACGCCCCACCACCTGACCGGGTTCACTGAGCACCGGCCAGCAGCGCTGCACGTGCAGTGCGACCTGTCGCCGATCGAAACCAAGCTGCTCGAGATAGTTGTGGGCCTGCAGCACGAGCTCAGCGATCAAGGGCGCAAAGACAGCCTCACGCTGCAACTGCCAGACGCCGTTGAGGTCGCCCGTCCAGGCACAGCCGGGATCAGGGTTGCTGCTGGCCGACCCACGCCATGCATGCAGGGCCTGCAACTGAACGGCCAGATCAAGAGGATCAGGCCGCAGTTGCACCTGGGCCAGCGCCACCGGGAACACTGGCTGCAGCTGCAGCTGGGCTCCGGGTGCCGGCAAGGGAAGCGAGTGCCCCTGCGGTTCGAGCATCCTTCGGCTCCCTGGCTGCCAGTGCAGACACCAGCATCCCAAACGGCCGCCCACAGCTGATCAGCAACCAGCAGCAAGGCAGACCACGCCCGTCAGCCGATCCAACAGCAACAACCCCCCGACCCCTGGAGGGGGCGAGGGGTTTGAAGCCTGCGGACGAGACCGCAGCAGCCGTGGGCCCAGGCGATGGCTTCAGGCCATCGCCGAAGCGCCGCCGACCACCTCGAGGATCTCCTGGGTGATGGCTGCCTGACGGGCCTTGTTGTAATCCAGGGTCAACGTCTTGGCCAGAGCCTTGGCGTTGTCGCTGGCGTTGTTCATGGCCGTCATGCGACTGGCCAGCTCCGAAGCGGCCGCTTCCTGCAGGGCGCGCAGCAACTGGTTTTCCAGATAGAGCGGCAGCAGGGCGTTGAGCAGCTGATCGGGGCTCTGCTCAAACACGATGTCTGAAGGCAGCGAGGGAGCCTGGTTGGCAGCCGAAGCGGCCTCCACCACCAACTGACCTTCGCGGGTGGTCAACCGGAAGATCTCGTCATCGGGTGCGGCGATGCCCTGGGGGTCGAGCGGCAGCAGCGTCTGAGACACCGGCCGAGAGCTCACCAGGTTGATGAACTTGGTGTAGATGATCTCGACGCGATCAGTGGCACCACCGATGAAATCGGCCAGCACCTCGTTGGCGATGCCCATGGCTTCAGATGCCTTGGGCACCTGGTCGAGACCGGTGAAGGTGGCACGGATCGTGTATTGGGAGGCCCGGTTCTGGAAATAGGTGATCGCCTTACGGCCGATCAACACCAGATCAACGTTGTAGCCCTGGCCCTTGAGTTCGGCCGTGCGCTGCTCGGTGCGCTTGATGATGTTGGCGTTGTAGCCACCACACAGACCGCGGTCGCCGGTGACGGCAAGCAGGGTGATGGTCTGCACCGCACGGTCCTCGAAGAGGGGAGCGTCGACATCTTCGAAGCGCATGCGCGACTGGAGATTCTCCAGGACGCGGGCCAGACGGTCAGCGAATGGCCGGCTGCGCAGCACCTGCTCCTGGGCACGGCGCACCTTGGCCGCAGCCACGAGACGCATGGCCTCGGTGATCTTGCGGGTGTTCTTGACCGAACTGATGCGGTCGCGGATTTCCTTGAGGTTCGCCATGGATGGGGTGCGTTAGTGGGGTCCGCAGCGCTCAGGCGGCAGCAAGCATCGACGACTTCACTTCGTTGATGGCGTCCTTGAGAAGGGCCTCAGACTCTTCGCTGAGCTGCTTCTCGCCCATCACCTTGGTGATGAACTCAGGCTTGTTGCTCTTGAGGTATTCGCGCAGCTCACGGCAGAACTGCACCACCGACTCGACAGGCACCTCATCGATCAATCCCTTGACGCCGGCATAGACCACGGCGACCTGCTCAGCCAGGTTGAGGGGGCTGAACTGGGGCTGCTTGAGGATTTCGCGCAGGCGCTTGCCACGCTGCAGCTGGGCCTGGGTGGCCGCATCGAGATCAGAGGCGAACTGGGAGAAAGCCGCCAGTTCATCGAACTGAGCGAGTTCCAGCTTGAGAGTGCCGGCGATCTTCTTGATGGCCTTGGTCTGGGCTGCGCCGCCGACGCGGCTCACCGAGATGCCCACGTTGATGGCGGGGCGCAGACCCGAGTTGAACAGGTCGGAACTGAGGAACACCTGACCGTCGGTGATTGAGATCACGTTGGTGGGGATGT
>RGUW01000175.1 GCA_010027605.1 Synechococcaceae bacterium WB9_2_112
GGTGCCGTTCACCAACACCGACAGCTCGCTCTACCAAGCGGCCTGGGCTATTCCCGTGGGTGACTTCGCGGTCGGCAATAACGTGCGCTGGCGTGTCTACAACTGGGGCTTCACCGGCCTCATTGTCGAAGGCTGGGGCCTGGCCTACATGTCCCCAGTACAGCGCTGATTCACACCCACTTCAGATTGAGGAGATTTCCCCATGTACGTCAAACGCAAAGACACCGGTGAAGAGCTGTTTCGCGGCCCGGCCAGCAGCGCCAAGGCCTTCTATGGCAATGGCACCCGCCTGCTCGACCGCATCGTTGACACCACCGACCCGGACAACCCCGTTGAAATCCAAGCCGGTGTGCTGGTCGAACTCGAGCTCTGCTACGAAGACACCACCCCAGAAAAGCTTCTCTACCTGGCTGACACCGACTGGTACGTGGTGCGCGAGCAGGAAACCGGCAAACCCATGCCCGTGGAAGTACGCGCCCGCCGTTCGGCCATTCGCGTTTCGCTCTGATGAGGCTGCGCCATGCCCGACCCCACCCTGTCTGAAGCCATTCAGGAGGCCTACGCACACACACCGACCGACGCCATCATCCTGCACACCCTGGAACTGCGCCACCCCGACTTCCGAGACGACGCAGGCAATCCAACCGCCATCCGTGTGGTGCGCGATCAGGTCGATCTGACCGCCCGGCTGGAAGCGGATGCCCCGCTCAACGCGGGCCAGATGGTCACCTTTATCGCGATGGGCTTTGAGCTGGACAGTCCCGGAGATCGTGGTCACCCTGGACAACGTCAGCCGCGAGATCGTGCGGCATCTGGATGCGGCCGCTGAATCGCAGGCAGTGATCGAGATCACCTACCGGCCGTATCTCTCCAACGACCTGGAAGGCCCGCAGATGGATCCGCCCATCACGCTGGTTCTGACCGAGGTGGAAGCCGATGTGCAGCGGGTCACTGCTCGCGCCAGGATGATGGACATCGGCAACAAGGCATTCCCCAGCCGCACCTACTCGGCGCGGGAGTTTCCGGGACTGACGCGATGAGTGCCGTGCAGGCAGCAGCGCTCACTGACCTGATTGGCTTGCCGTGGGTGGTCGGCGCTAAGGGACCCGATGCCTACGATTGTTGGGGCTTGTTTGTGATGGTGCAGCGCACCCAGTTCCAGCGCTCCCTTCCAGAAAACCCCGTCGATGCCACCAACTTGCGAGCTGTGCTCGATGCCTTCAGCGGTCACCCCGAGCGCCAGCGGTGGCAGACCGTGCCCCAGCCAGAGGAGGGCGACGCCGTCCTCATGCGCCAATCGCGCTATCCGGTCCATATCGGCTTGTGGCTGGACATCGATGGCGGTGGTGTCCTACACGCCGTGCGCCATGCCGGGGTGGTGTTTCAAACCTTGGCGGCGCTTGATGCCCACGGTTGGCGCATCGACGGCTTCTACCGTTTCCGTGAACCGATATGAGTCCGCTGATTCCCGCTGTGCCTGCAGTACCGCAAGCCACCGTCGTCTGGCCCCGCAACCCTTTCCATCCCGCCGACAAAGACCTCCACTCCGTCCAACCAGGTAGCACGGTGGCCGACTGGATGAGCGCGCAAGCTATCGCTGAATTCCCACTGCCCACCGTCTGCCTGGTCAACGGCCAGCCCTTGCTGCGCCGTGACTGGGCCATCCGTCCGCTGGCGGCGCACGACGTGGTGGTTCTGGTCGGTCTGCCCGGTGGTGGCGGAGGTGGTGGCGGCAGCAACCCGCTGCGGGTGGTCTTGTCGATCGCCGTGATGGTGCTGGCCCCGTATGCCGCTGCCGGCCTCATGGGCTATGGCATGACGGCCGCCGGCATTGCTGCCGCGCAAGCGGCCATGGGCACCATCGGCTTTGGTCTGTTGGCGGCTGGGGTCAGTGTGCTCGGCGCCTACCTGGTCAATGCCTTGGTGCCCCTGCCCAGTGCCAATGTGCCCTCGGCGCAAAACGCCCTGGCGCCCAGTCCCACCTATTCGCTGCAATCCCAGGGCAACTTTGCCCGGCTGCTGCAGCCCATTCCGGTCATCTACGGCCGCCACCTGGTCTACCCCGATCTGGGTGCCACGCCCTACACCGAGTACCTCAACAACGAGCAGTACCTGCACCAGTTGCTGGTCATCGGCCAAGGCGACTACGAGATTGAGGCCGTGCGCATCGAAGACACGCCCATCCAGGCCTTCGAGGAAGTACAAGCCCAGGTCATCCTGCCCGGTGGCCAGAACACACTCTTCAATCACGACGTGGTGACAGCCCCCGAAGTGGCGGGCCAGGAGATTCTGGCGTTCGACGACCCGGCCAACACCCGGGGCGAGTCGATCGGCCCCTTCATCGTCAACCCGCCCGAAACCCGCATCGACAGCATCGGCGTTGACATCCTGCTGCCGCGTGGCCTGTTCTATGCCAACGATGCCGGTGGCCAGGACGCCAAGGAGGTGCGTTGGACGGTGGAAGCTCGGGCGGTGAACGACGAAGGCGAACCCACCACCGGCTGGCAGACGCTGATTAGCGGCACCAGCTACAGCGACTGGAGCGCTTGGAACACCACCTGGTCCACGGCCAGTGCCGTCACCACCCAGACCTACCATTCGGATTCCGAGGGCGGCTACTACAGCACCACCTACGGCCTGCCGCCGATGCCAGCCAACACCCTGACCGAGGAATACCAGCTGGGCGACTGCGCCAGCCAGGACTACGAGTCGGGCATTTGCTACAGCTACTACATCCAGCGCCGTACCCGCAGCGCCTACAGCCAGCAAGAGGTGATCAGCGCCGCCACGCCCGACACCATTCGGCGCAGCTACCGCTATCCCGTCACACCGGGCCGGTATGAAGTGCGCGTGGTTCGGCTCGACAACAAAGACACCCGGGCGCGTGCCGGGCATGAACTGCGCTGGGGCGAGGTGCGTGGCTACCTGGTGAACCCCAGCCTGCCGGCGGGCATCACCTTCCTGGCCGTGAAGATGCGTGCCACCGACAACCTGTCGATGCGCTCCAG
>RGUW01000176.1 GCA_010027605.1 Synechococcaceae bacterium WB9_2_112
CGGCACTCGGCTCTGCAGCAGGTCGTGGCCGATGCGGCGGCCTGGGATCAATGCCAACGGCAGCAGTCAGCCCTGCTGCAGGAGCTCAGTCATGTCGGCTGAATTCTCCGGGACCGTAGCTGTTGATCAGCAGCCCATCGCCTGGTTGGTTCCGGTATTGAACCGATCTCAGCAGCGAGTCTTATTGGCCCTTGTGCTGCTTTGGTCGGTCGGAACGGGTTTGTACTGGGCCTGGTGGCTTCAGCCAGATCATTGGGTCGGTGTTTTTGGAATGGTGCTGAACACCTCAGTGCTCTTTTATGTCACCACTTTGATCCCAATGTGGAGTTACTGGTTTCTGTTGCGGATGCGGCGTTGCAATCCGCTTCTTCAGATTCCTCTCAATCTTCGTGTGGCGATGGTTGTGACCAAGGCTCCTTCTGAGCCATGGCCGCTGGTTCGTCAAACACTTGAAGCGATGTTATTGCAACAGCTGCCGCACGATACCTGGCTTGCCGATGAAGATCCTGCAGATGATGTCATTCGGTGGTGTTCTTCTCGGGGTGTGAGGCTTTCTTCGCGAAAGCATGCTCCTGACTATCACAATGTTGAGTGGCCCCGGCGAAGACGTTGTAAGGAGGGCAATCTTGCCTATTTCTATGATCATTATGGCTATCAGCAATATGACGTTGTTGTGCAGCTAGATGCTGATCATTGCCCTGCTT
The DNA here is from genome assembly GCA_010027605.1 of Synechococcaceae bacterium WB9_2_112. Classification (GTDB taxonomy): domain Bacteria; phylum Cyanobacteriota; class Cyanobacteriia; order PCC-6307; family Cyanobiaceae; genus RGUW01. The sequence goes on from RGUW01000176.1 coordinate 705, forward strand.
CAGGGTATTTGGAAGCCATGGTCAGGCCCTTTGCTGATTCACGTGTTGGTTATGTTGCTGCGCCTTCGATTTGTGACCGCAATGCGGCTGTTAGCTGGGTTGCCCGCGGTCGACTTCATGCTGAGGCCAATCTTCATGGACCACTTCAGCTAGGTAGCAATGGCGGGTGGGCTCCGCTGTGTTTTGGTAGTCATTACGCCGTGCGGACAGTCGCTCTCGCTCAGATCGGCGGTCTTGGCCCTGAGCTGGCCGAAGATCACTCAACGACGTTGTTGATGAACAGTCATCGCTGGCAGGGTGTCTTTACGCCAGATGCAAAGTGTCATGGATTGGGTCCTGAAACCTTTGAAGATGCCATGGTTCAAGAGTTTCAGTGGTCACGAAGTTTGACAACTATTTTATTAAGTCTTACGCCGCGCTGTCTGCCTGGTCTTCGAGGAAAGCTTGCTCTCCAGTTCGTGTTTTCACAGCTATTTTATCCGCTACGGGGTTTGTTGACACTCGCTGGTCTCTTATTGCCTGCTTTGGCGATGGCTTTCGGAGAGCCTTGGGTCAGGGTGTCTTATCCAATGTTTTTGCTGCTCGCCACGGGTCAGATGTTTTTAACGCTCTTGCCTGCGGCATGGTTGGGTTGTCTTGGGCTTAGAAATCCACCTGGAAGTCCCGTTTTTAGTTGGGAGCTAGTGCTTTATGAGTTAGGCCGCGGCCCTTGGGTTCTGGCTGGAGTGATTGCAGCCTGTCTGGATGGTTTGCGACGTCAGGGTCTCGACTTCAAAGTCACAAGCAAATTGTCTTCGGTTCATCCGCTCAGATTACGTTTCATAAGTCCCCATCTTGGCTTCAGTCTGCTAGGCACTGGGGCGGCAATGCTGCTGAGCCATGGTGCCGGTGAGGCTAAGGGATACATGCTCCTGTTGTGGATATCGGCTTTGGCTTCGGGCTGTGCAGGACTTGTCGTGGTCTTGCTTGATCTTTATCACAAGCACCTGCCATTCAGGCGCCACATTCGTCAGCTGCTGCTGCCCAGTTCTGTACTGATCTTCTCGCTCGCTTTTGCAGCAGCACGTTTTCATGAACTCTCACTGCCTTTGCATGATGGTGGTGCTGTGTTCAGTGCCCAGGCATGGAGGCCTTGAGTCATGGCTTTGCGTCGGCTCTGGCCGTTTGGTCTGCTCCTGGGTTTCGTGCTTGGCGTTCCGCTATGGGCTGCACGCCGTGATGGATTATTTCTCCAGGGTGCTTATAGCTACCAGGCCGCCTCCATTGCAGCTGAAGGAAGCAATATTGAGGCGGCTTTTGTCAGCTGGGTCGATCCCACGGCGACCCAACAGGTTGCCGGGCTGATGAGTCGGGCGCGTCAACGACACAGGTTGGCAGTGATCACTCTGGAGCCGTTTGCTGATCCAGCTCGCGCCAATGGCAGCGTCTCGTTAGTCAATGATGTTTTGCAGGGGCGATACGACCGCTATCTGGAGCCGCTGATTGCGGCGATCTGCCGACCCCAGCAACCGGTGCTGCTGCGGTTTGCCCACGAAATGGACCACACCGGCCAGTACCCCTGGTCGGTGCGCCAGGGCGCTGACTACGTGCGCCTGTATCGGGCGGTCTGGCAGCGGGCCCAGCAGCCCCGTTGTCGACGGCTCCATTGGGTGTGGTCACCGGCCGGCAATGGCGACGCGCGGCCGTTCTGGCCGGGTGGCGATGCGGTCGATCTGATCGGGGTGTCGGTCTACAGCTCACCGCGCTGGAGCCGCGATGGGGACCTCAGCGGATTTGCCGAGATCTATCAGAGCCGCCGCTGGCTGCATTTCCTGTATCGCAAGCCGCTGTTGATCGCCGAAATGGGTGTCAGCGGCACCCCTGAGCAGCGGCGCCGCTGGTTGCTCGACGCCCGCGATGCCCTTGCCCGTTACCCCGAGCTGATCGGCTGGGTCTATTTCAACGCGCCCCAGCCCCGCTGGATGCCCCTCAGGACCGGTCATGAGGACTGGACGCTGCCGCCTGCTCTGCGCGCTCTGGTGACGGCTCCCTTGCATCGCCCCTCTCAACTCTGCATGTTTCTCGATGTCTCTGTTCCAATGCTCAGCCCGAAGCTCTGTGCTTCTGGGGGCGATCCTGGTGTGGCCGATGCTGCTGCCGCCAGCGGCTCAGGCGTCTGATCCT
>RGUW01000177.1 GCA_010027605.1 Synechococcaceae bacterium WB9_2_112
GCCCAGGAGTTGCCCAACCGCGTGCAGCCGGGACAGCGCCTGCTGATCGAAGGTCGCCTGCGCATGAACACCGTCACCCGCCAAGACGGCGTCAAGGAAAAAAAGGCTGAATTCACCCTCGGCCGGCTCCATCCCCTGGGTCAGGCCCAGGCGGCTCCCAGGCAAGCGGCACCGATCAAGGCTGAAACCGCTCCGCCCCCAGCTGCAGCGGGCCCCGGGCCCAGGGCCGCAGCCAGCCCCGGCAACAGCAGCGGCACCAGCAGGACGGAGGACCTGCCCAGTTGGAACAGTGCCCCGTTGGTCCCGGATCTGGGCGACGACGACATTCCGTTCTGAAGCCTGGTCGGTTGGGCCCGTGGTCACCACCATCGGGCCCATCTGATTCAGCCACCCAGCCGTTCTTCGGCCTGGGCCAGCAGCTGGCCGAGCTCCCGCTCGAGCGCGGCCAGATCGAGGCGCCACTGGGGCCAGGCGCCGGCATCGAGCTGGCGCAACAGCCAGAGGCGATCGTCGTGCAACTGACGGATCAGCTCGGCGACAGCCGCATCGGCCTCGGGGCGATCGCTGGAACCGTTGTCCATGCCAACGCGTGGCCCAGGCCAACGCAGCTACTGGCGCCATCCTGGCCCCTGCTGGCCGAAGATGGCGGCATGAACGCCCTCTTCTCTCCAGGCAGCCTGGTCAGCCTCGCCGGTGCCGTGCTCACGGTGATCGGTTCGATCGCCTACCTGGGTGACAACGCCAACCTGAGCCTGCCGACGATCTTCTACGGCATTCCGATCCTGCTGGGGGGGCTGGCACTCAAGTCATCGGAGCTGCCGCCGCCGCAGCGGCTGACACCCCCTCAGGCCTTTCAGCAGGTGCGGGATCAACCCGACAATGCCGACCTCAAAAAGCTTCTCGGCGATGTGACGCGCTGGCGCTACGGACAGAAAGCCCACCTGGAGAGTTCGCTGGAAGCGCTGAAACTGTGGGACGAGGACAACCCTCCCCAGCTGCTCAGCGTGGCCGAAAGCGCTGATGCGGGCCGCTACGGCCTCGCCCTCACCTTTGCCTGCGGTGCCGTGTCGCTGGAGCGCTGGCAGGATCAGGCCGAACGCCTCGGCCGCTTCTTCGGTCGTGGACTGGAAGCCCAGCTCGAGCCCCTGGCCCCCGATCAACTCAGACTGAGCCTGCGCCGGTCGGCTGACACTCCTGCAACGCCCCAATCGCCGTGACGTCTGACGCCAGCATCCATCCCAATGAGGCGCTGCGGGTCTCGGTTCTGAGCGAGGCCCTGCCTTACATCCAGACGTTCGCCGGTCGCCGCATGGTGATCAAGTACGGCGGTGCGGCCATGGTGCAGGCCGAGCTGCGGGAGGCGGTGTTCCGCGATCTGGTGCTGCTGCGCAGCGTGGGGGTCCAACCCATCGTTGTTCACGGCGGTGGGCCCGAGATCAATCTCTGGCTCTCAAAACTGGCGATGGAGCCCCAGTTCGTCGACGGTCTGCGGGTCACCGATGCCGACACCATGGATGTGGTGGAGATGGTGCTGGTCGGCCGGGTCAACAAGCAGATCGTCAATGGCCTGCAACGGGTCGGCGGCCAGGCGGTGGGGCTGTGCGGCAGCGACGGCCAGCTCGTGACTGCCCGCCTCTATGGCGATGGCTCCCGGGGCCTCGTGGGCGAGGTGGCAGCCGTCAGCATCCGGGTGCTGAAGCCGTTGCTGGATGCCGGCTACATCCCGGTGATCTCGAGTGTGGCCGCGGATGCCAACGGCCAGGCCCACAACATCAACGCCGACACCGTGGCCGGCGAACTGGCCGCCGCCCTCCAGGCCGAAAAGCTGATCCTGCTGACCGACACCCCCGGAATCCTGCAGGACCGCACCGATCCGGGCTCCCTGATCCGCCAGCTCACCCTGAGTCAGGCCAGGGACCTGATGGCAGGCGGCGTCGTGCAGGGGGGCATGACCCCCAAGACCGAATGCTGCATCCGCGCCCTGGCCCAGGGGGTCAAGGCGGCCCACATCATTGATGGCCGGGTCCCCCACGCCCTGCTGCTCGAGGTGTTCAGTGATGCCGGCATCGGCACCATGGTGGTGGGAAGCCAGCGGCATCTGGCCCCCGGCACTGCGGGTGACGCCTGAACCTCCCGATGGGGTTCAGGGCGGCGATGCGGTGATCGCCCTGGCCCGGGCAGCCCTCGAACGGGGCGACTACGGCCAGGTGGTGCGGCTGCTCGAGCCCCTGGCGGTCAAGGGATCGGCCGTGGATGCCGAGATCCTGCTGATGCTGGCCACCGCCCGCCTGGGGCAGGGCCAGGGCGAAGCAGCGCTGCTGTGGTGCCGGCGGCTGCGGGCCCATCCCGATGCCAGCCTGCGGGCCCAGGCCCGGGAGCTGCAGCGGGTGCTCGAAGCGCCAGCCCTGGAGCGACCGCGGGACTGGTCGCTCACCCTGCCCGATCTGGGCGGCAGTGAGGCCGCCATGGGGCGCCGGATCGGCGAACAGGTGCGCCGCCGGCGGCGCAGGCAACCGCCGCCACCGCCACCACCGGCGGTGGGTCCCACCCGGGCACCGCTGGGGTTTGCCCTGCTGGTCGGCGTGCTGATGCTGCTGGCCCTGCTGCTGGGGGGCTGTGGTGCCATCGACGCTGGGGTGCAGTTCGGCGCGGCCGGCCGCGTCCAGCTGCAGCTCGGCTTGCAGCACGAAGGCCTGGCTGCACAGTCGTGGCAGGAGGAGTTGGCTCGGGACCTGCGGGCCCATGGCTGGAGCGCGCGTCACAGCGGCCTGCACTGGACTCTGCGCAGTCCGGTGCTGCCCACCCAACAGGCCCTCAACGA
>RGUW01000178.1 GCA_010027605.1 Synechococcaceae bacterium WB9_2_112
TGATCGGCGTAGGCACCTTTGTCGTCGGTGACGCGCACCGTGAAGGACTGGCTGACGCTGTCGCCTTCCTTCAGGGCCTGAGTCGCTGTCTTGGTGTTGTCGAGGCTGTAGGTCCAGACACCACCGGAGCTGATGGCGAACGTGCCGTAGGTGGTCGACGGCGTCCCAACGATCGACCAGCCGGCTGTTGCACCGTTATCGGAGTCAACCAACGCCAGTGTGCCGGTGACGCTGCTGGTGCCAGGGGCAATGGTGCCATTGTCGTTGCTGCCGGCTTCCACCACGAGCCCTTCAAACGCGGCGGTGGAGGCTCGCGTGATCGTGACGTTGTCGATGCCCCAGGCTTCGTCGTTGGCAGCCTGATCCAGGGTGGACAGCAACTCCAGGCTGAGGCTGTTGGTGCCAGCCGGTGGTGTGAGTGTGAAGGTGAAGCGCTGGTCATCCCAGCCCGCATTGGCTAGATAGCCATAGTCCTTGGGGGTCAGGGTCCAGCTGTAGCCCCCAGTTGTGCCGTTGGTGGCAGCGGTGATGTTGCCAGTGGTGAAACTTCTTGAGAAGATCTCGGCACCGTTGGCTCTGATCTTGAACAGCTCACCATCCCAGGAATCGAGGCGGAACCAGTCGAAGCTGATCGATTGGATTGGGCTGGTGCCAGAGAAGGTTTTGCTGCTGCCTTCCCCCACGCCGTAGAGGCCGAGGATGGAGCCCCAGGTGCTGCTGCTGGCCAGTTTGCCGTTGCTCCAGCCCTCGAAACTGCTGCTGAAGGTGGCGGTGCTGGAGCTGTTGGGGTCAACAATCGAAGGCTTGTCGTTGGTCCCGGCAATGCTGATGGTGATGGTCTGATCGGCGTAGGCACCTTTGTCGTCGGTGACGCGCGCTGTGTATGTCTGGTTGACCTGCTGACCTTCACGCAGGGCCTGGGTGGCGGCCAGGGTGTTATCAAGGTTGTAGGTCCACACCCCACTGCTGTTGATCGCAATCGTGCCGTAGGTGGTGGAGGGTGTGCCGGCAATCGACCAGCTGCGTGTGGCGCCGCTGTCCAGATCGGTGGCGCTCAGCGTTCCTGAGACGCTGCTGGTGCCTGCAACAAGGGTGCCGTCGTTGAGATGCCCCGCCTCGATGACGCTGCCCGACAACGCTCCTGCGCTGTTGGTGACAACGGGACCATCGTTGCTGCCGACGATGGTGATGGTGACGTCATCACTGGCGCTGGCGTTGCGCCCATCGGTGAGGGTCACCCCAAAGGTGAGCGTGATGCTTTGCCCCTGGGCGAGAAAATCGAGGTTGTGGGTCCCGCCGTTGTAGACCCAGCCCACCGAGCCCGGCGAACTCAGGTTCGAGGTTGCTGTGGTGAGGCTGAAACCCGCTTCCAGCGCGGCCTTGATACTGCTGTTGAGGCTGCTTTGAGCGCGGCGGTGATGTTGACCGGGTCGGAGGCGTCGACATCGCTGAAGCTGAGGGTGCCGCTGCTGCTCAGGGTCTGGCTGCTGGCATTGGTGAGCTCCGTGAAGGTTGGATCAGCGATCGCCGTCGTGATCAACGGTTGATCGTTGCTGCCACTGATCGAGAGGGTGAGGGTTTGGTCAACGGAGCCGCCTTGGCCATCGCTGATTGACACAACAAACGCATCCGTGGCTGAATCACCCGCTTGCAGGGCTTGGAGCGCAGCACTGGATTGATTGAGGCTGTAGCTGTAGCTGCCGCTGGGATCCAGGGTCAGGTTGCCGTAGGTGCCGCTGATCGCACTGGTCTGCACACTGCGCAGCGCAGTGACCACACTGTTGTCGGCATTGAGCAGGCGCAGGGCTGCCCCGCCACCATTCTCGTAAAACTCGATGACAAGGTCGTACCACTGGCCCTGGGTGAGGGCCGGCACCGTGAAGGTGTCGTAGGTGGTGCCCCGGTCGTACCAGCTGTTCACCACCTGGGTGCCGTTCACCCAAACGCGCACCCCGTCGTCACTACCGATCCTGAAGGTGTTGTTGCCATTGGCATAGGCCTGGATCTGGCCTGTCGCGCGGATTGAGAAGGTGTCGCCATTGCCCCCATCACGGGTGTCGTAACTGTCGTTGAAATCGATCTTGGCTTCGGTGCGGGTGGAGCGCAGCAAGCCGCTGAATCCGATGCCCTCATAGAGCTCCACTTTCACGCCACTACCCATGGCAATGGTGGCGGTGGTGCTGGTTTGGCTGCTGTGGCGGCCGCCGGTCACCGTGAAGCTGTCGTTCTCGGCGTCGCTGAGGCGTGCGAATAGGGCCCCTGCGGCACCGGTTACATTCACGCCCGGTAGGGCTGTGTTGCCGCCAGCCACCACACCGGCTTCACGGGCCGGGCCAGCGTTGATCACACCGCCACTGATCGGGGCGTCATTGCTGCCATCGATGCGGATCAGCAATGGCTGCTCGATCACATCATTGGCGCCGTTCTGCGTGGTGGTGAGGGCCAGCAGGAAGGAATCCTCGAGGCTCTGGTCTTCGCGCAGGGCGTTAACGGCGGGACTGCTGTTGTTGAGGGTGTAGGTGTAGGAGCCGTCGGCGCCGATGGTGAGATTGCCGTAGTTCCCAACTAACACCAGGCCATTGGTTCTGCTGCTGCTGATCGGTACCGGCGCAAAGCTGCCATCGGCGGTACGGGCTGCCGTCACGGTTGTCTTTGTCACCGCAGGACCACTCCCGCGCTGGCCGGCGTGTGGATGGGCCACCACGTGCGCGTCGGAGTTGCTCACTTTTTACATAGCCCCCTTGACCAAAGAGGCCGCGCTGGGTGAATTGCTGCGCATGCGCGGATTGTTGCGCTCA
>RGUW01000179.1 GCA_010027605.1 Synechococcaceae bacterium WB9_2_112
GCTGGGCGTAGCGGCTCATGTCCACTGCCTGCCGCTGCATCATGCTGTTCATCACATCAGCATGGTTCTGGTTGTATTGATACGGCAGGCCCTGCTGCTGGAATGCTTGCAGCGGCTGGGCGGTCTGCGGCGGAGCGTTCTTGAGCTGTGTTTGGTATTGGATCATTGGTCACCGCATCACTGGCATGCGCCGCTCGGCCGCTCGCACGCGGTCGCGGTATGCGTTGTAGTTCTGCACGTAAGGAGACCGCGCCATGGCAGATTCACGGTCTGCCGCCATCATGGCACCCAGTCGATTGGCGCGGCGGTACTCCTCTTCTGGAGTCGGCATGTATCGCTGGAGGAAGTTGTTGGCAAAATCCACGCCAGTCTGGTTGGCGTCACGCATACCGGATCCGATCTGCGACGCCAGGCCCGTCAGCGCTCCAAGAGACGAGCCGTAGTCGCGGCTCATGCGATCTCCGATACCACGGATGTCGGAGCTGCTTTGCCCAAAGCCCTGGCGAGCCGCATCCAGGTACTGGCCGAAGTTCGTCGCCCCACGGTCCAGGTTGGAATAGAAGTCACCCATGCCAGTCCGCATGGCACCTGAACCTTCACGCCCCAGTGTCAGGAGGCCCATGAGCCCCTGGCCCATCATGTTGCCGTAGTCCTGGCGGTAGAGATCCTGCTGCCGATCCAAGCGGTCCATGGCCATGCGGTTGGCGTCCAGTGCCTGGCCCCGCGTTTCGGCGTCGGCGCGGCCCAAGTCGGCCAGGGCTGCGTTGTTGCTGTCCAGCAGGCTTGAGAGGGCACTGGAACGATCCGCACCGATGCGGTTGCGAATGTCCATGCCCGTGGAGCCAAGCTGGCCCATGGCCGCTTCGTTGCCGCCCATCAGGTTGCGGGCAGTGCGGTCTCCGGCCCGGCCGATCTGGCCCATGGAGTCGTAGCCGAAGTCCATGAGCTGCCGGCGGGCATCAGCGTCGATGCCAACCATGTCAGCCGTAGACATTCCGCCACCACCGCCTCCTCCACCGCCGCCACCACTTGCTCCGTAAGAGCCAGTTGCGATCGGCCCGCCCGGCCCAGAGGCTGAGAAGGTGTTGCCTGCACCGCCGCCGCCGAACATGCCGCTGACCTGACCGGCGACACCCATGGCACCCAGCCCACGGAGGGCGTTGCCCTGCATGTTGGCCAACGCCCCCTGAGTACTTCCGACGGCGTTGCCAAACGCACCCTGGGTGGCCCCAAGAGACTGGGCCAATGCCTGTTGATTGGCGTTCTGCATCCCCATGAGGGCCTGCTGATCAGCCGCATGGGTGCCCTGGTATGCCCCCATGGCGCTGCCCAGCATGTTTGCCTGCGCCCCCTGGTTGGCGTTCTGCATGGAGGCGCGGGCCCCCTGGTTCGCGGCCTGCATGGACGCCAGGGCTTGCTGGTTGGAGCCCTGCATGTCGGCCAAAGACCGCTGGTATCCCTGCTGGCCCTGTCCCATGGACAGGAGGGCCTGGTTGCCCATGCCGCCAAACGAAGCCAGGGCCTGGGTCCACATGTTCCCCAGCCCGGCCTGGTTGGCCTGGACGGCACTGCCCATGGTGGACATGCGTGCAGCCCGCTCGGCAGCCTGCGACTGGGCGAGATTCCCCAGGACGCCGCCGTATGCCCCATAGTTCTGGGCAAAGGCATTGCCCAAGTTGCTCAGGCCGGCAGACTGCTGGCCGCTCATCTGGCCCAAGGCTGACCCAATGCCTGCGAGCCCGCCGGCCATGGAGCCGTAGTTGTTGGAGATGCCGGCCATCATCTGGCCTGGCAGCTGGAACATGGCCCCACGCGGATCAGGGAACTGCTGCGGCTGGCCGGGCATGTGCGTGACGCTGCCGCCCGGAAAGGCGTTGGTGATGCCCTGCTGGCTGATTACGGATGGCATGAGTTTCTCCTACATACAACTGTCCTGATTCAGGCTCTAGCCAGCCAAAACTGTCTCAGAACCAGGCACCGCCTCAACAGAACGCACGTAATCCGCAAACCCATAGCTGGGGATAAAGTTGGCGGAAATCGACCCATCGTCTCCGCATGAGACCGAGACGGTCCCGCCTTTGAGATACTGCAACAGGCCATATTCCACCCGCAGGCTCTTGACGAAGTTGATGCGTTTCGTCTGTCTCGGACCACCGGGTTCGCCTATGTAGACCACTGTGGTGACGCCCGGAGGGCCAGCCGGCCCCTGAAGCCCGTCAGCGCCGTCTCGGCCTGGGCTGCCGGGTGGTCCGGGAGGGCCGACAATAGTCAGACCATCGGTGCCACGCTCCCCGTTGACGCCGTCCGCACCACGCTCGCCATCCGCGCCACGCTCGCCGTCCTGCCCGCGTTCGCCCTTTTCGCCTCGCTGGCCGGGGGGGTTGTTGACGAGGTTGATGATGGTGTCGCCGGCATAATTGAACACATCGCCCAGGCGAATGGTGCTGCGATCAGAAAAGTCGTAGAACGCATCGCCGCCGTAGTTGTAATTGAACGTGCTGTATTCGTTGTACGTGTTAGAGTCGCCATACCGGACGTTGTTGACGTTGTTGAACGTGTTGTTGTTTAGGTACGTGAACTGGTCGCCCTGCGTGTTGTTCACGTTGTTGATGTTAAAGATGTCGTTGTACTCATTGATGTTCCAGTAGTCGCTGTTGTACATTCCGCCGCCACTAGATACGGGCATCTGCGGAGTCACGCCAACCGTGCCGCGATGCTCAAGCGGCTGGTTGCAGTTGCCAAGGGCCTGCATCATGGCCC
>RGUW01000180.1 GCA_010027605.1 Synechococcaceae bacterium WB9_2_112
CATCGGCCAGGGAGGAATAGCCATTGACCTGGATCTCCCCTTGCGTGGGATCCCGCTGGCCATCGCTCTGCTGGCTGATCCCTTGGATCAGGTTGCCGATGGTGTAAGCCGTGAGCGCCATTCCGCTACCCCAGCAGCCAGGAACCAGGCGACGATGCGCCCAGCTGCCGGCGGCGAAGGCCCATCATTGGCCGGAACGTTGCCCATGCCGTGTCGCCCGTGATGGCGTTCGGCTGGCTCTGTTCGGTGTCGATCCGCAGCAAGGCCTGCCAGGCCCGTTCCTCATCGGCTGCCGTCAGCTGGTACGTGGTCGTGTTGCCGACTGCGCGGTTGCTGAACACCCGTGCTGCGCGGATCGTCACCCAACGGTTGAACACCTCGGGGCAGTCGTCCCACGGCAACAGGGTCACGATGTCGGCATCAAGCGTCGTGATGTCGTCCGGCAGCTGGTAGCTGCGCTCCTGCGTGTCGTAGACGCGGCCACCACGGGCCTGGAAGCGTCCATTCCATTCCAGCCGGGCCGGCGCCCACTTCACCACATTGGTCGGCAGTCGGATCTCCTTGGTGCTGGCGTCCTTCTGAAACGGTGCTGCTGTTTCCCGGTTCCAGCTCCAGCCCTGGCACTGGCCTTCACGGTGGAACTCGAGCAGGGTGCGTTCGGCCTGGACTGCTTCGCCAACCTGCTGGGCATCAAGGGTGTTGACCGGAGCCTCACCAATCACAGCCAGGGCAATGTTCACCGCTTCCAGCAGCGTGGTCCTGCCTGGCGTCACCGCTTGGTTGGACAGGCCCATTGAACACTGCACCCCCGCAGCGCAATGCTAACGCTGCACACAAGAAAGCCCCCGTCGCCGGGGGCTCTTGCGCCTCGTCCCAAGGCAGCTTAGGGGGTGACAATGCAGCCGGCACACTCCGGCGACAGGACACCCATGCCGACCGCCATGGAGGCGACGAACAGCTGGGCCTGGTACACCAGCCGGAAGCGGTCATCTGCAACTTGGGCTGACGCAGGTTCAGCACGCCCATGGCGTCCCGGTGGTAGATCAGCGCCTGGCACTTGCTCAGATCCTGGGCGTACACCGAGTTGGCGTTATCCCCGGATTGGAGGGTGTAGGCGGACTGGCTGACGAAGTTGGACCAGTAGACGGGGCACCCGTAGATCATGCCTGCGAACACCTCACGGACGGTTCCGTTGGCGCCGCTGGCACCGTTGAAGTCGGCATTGATCACCCGCTTCGAGTCCTGGAGATAACCCAGAACGTCGGGAGTCACGACGACACGCATGTCGTCGGTGGGCACGTGCTTCTTCTGCTTGAGGATGATCAGCGACTTGATGGCCGCGTAGAGCTCGTCGCCTTTGGCCTCGTTGGAAGCCGTGGCAAAGCTGGCGCTCAAGGTGATCTTGTCGCCAGTGCGGCCGGTGTTGATGCTCTTGGCCAGCGGTTCAGTGGTGGTGTTGGCGGCAGCGAACAGGACCCGCGCAATGCGAGCCTCCCGCTCATCCGACAGCGCCTGACCCAGCTGGTGCATCAGTTCGGCCCTCGTTTGAGGATCTTCCTTCAGCTCGTCCAGGTCGTAGACCACCTCATCGGCAACCATCAGACCATCGAGGTAGATGATCCGGCTGTTCACGTCCGACGGGGCATTGGTGGTGCCGTCGATCGGAGTCCCGGGAGTGTGGTAGCTGGCCTTCCGGCGGCCGGTGACGATGAACCGCTTGGAGCGGCCACCGCGGATGTTGCCCTCCTTGACGGTGGAGGCGAAGATCTTCTTCTTGTCGTAGGCGGTCAGCAGCTCGTCAGAGCTGAGATCCAGAAACAGTGCGTCAACGGAGCCTGTGCCTTTGATCTGGCCAAGGCGTGACAGCTGAAGTGCATCAGCAGACATGACTGGTACAGCGATTGGATGGTTGTTCCGTGGAACCCATCGCCTCCCGCTGATCCAGAGTTATCGCCCGCAGACGGCTCCGATCGCTACAAGGGTGGAATCTTCCGCCTTGACGTTACCACTTTCCTGCAGCTTTGCTACGGGCGTGCTTGGCATCAACCCGACTGCGATAGCCCTCATCCCGCAGATACTTCTCATCGCCATTGGCATCCCGTGCATAGCGCTCGGCCTGCCAATCGCTGCGGCTGGCGTAGACATCGGCCGGTTCACTGGCCTGGGCACCACCGCCGAGGTACATGGGCTCGGACCTGGTGCTGGTGGCAGCCTTGGCCTGGATCGCCCGCAGCGCCCACTGGGCTGCCAGCACGTTGCCGGTATCCACTGCCGCCTGGTATTCGGCCTTCTCGGCATCGGATAGGTTGACCGCCGCCCACCGGCTGAGTTGATCGAAAGCGGCATCGCCACCAACCGACTGCCGCAGTGCTGCCACCGCTTCGGGGTTGTCGTTCAGGGATGCCACGTCAGCGGTCGGTGCCGCCGCTGCCGCCGGCTTCAGGCCTTGCAGGTAGGCCTCCACCAGCGGCCTGGGGATGCCGCCCTTCTCCACCAGAGCATTGACGTAGGGGGACACGTCACCACCGGCATCAAGCGTGCGCCACATCTCAAACGGATTGATCTCGGCAGCGCCGATCCGTTCAGCCAGGACCTCGCCATAGATCTCGGCGGCCTTCTCCGGGGTGTAGTCCTCGGGGGCCGGGATGGCCGGCGCCTGCGGTTCGGCGGGTTCTGCAGCCGGCTGCCCCAGCTTCTTCTCCAGCTCCTGGTACGCCCGGGCCAGCTCCTCCTGGGACCG
>RGUW01000019.1 GCA_010027605.1 Synechococcaceae bacterium WB9_2_112
TCAGCGGCACGGCGGCGCTGCCCGGTTCGGCGCCCGAGGGCATGGCCTCCAGAGCCTTGAGATAGGTCACCAGGTCGGCATAGGTGGTGAGCCGTGAGCGGCTGCCATGGCCGAAAGCCCTGGCCAGGTACGTCGACTCCTGCTCCCGGCTCCAGCCCAGCCGCTGCAGCTGCAGATCAAGGCTGGCGAGCTCACTGCTCCAGTCTTCGGGATCGGCCTGGGGCTCCTGCTCCGCTGGGGCTGGTGGTCCGGGGGGCGAGGCCAGGGGCTGTTCGCCAGGGCTGCTCTCGTTCGCAGTGCTGGATTGGGGTTCGCTGCTGGGTTGGAACTGCTTGTCGCGTTGCGGCTGACTGCTGCGTTGTGGCTGACTGTTGCGTTGCGGCGGATTGCTGTGTTGCGGCGGCTGACCGGTCTGCGCCTCGAGTTGGGCGGCAAGCCGGGTTCTGGCCTTGTCCTCGGCCTCCTCGGCGGTGGCAGCTTCACCCAGGGCCATGGCCAGGCAGCCCTCGGCTGCGATCGCCCTGGCACGCACCACCCGCTGCCCGGCATCGGCATGCACCAGCTCGATCTCGATCAGCATCGCCGGGTCCGCCATGCCAGGGGGGCTTTCTAGAGTGCACCCTTGTGAGCCCCGCTGCAGCGGTTTGCGCCGGGATGGAAGCCGAGTCGATCCGATCGTTGCTGCCGCTGCTCAACAACGCGGATCAGTGGAGTGAACTGCTGCTGCTGCTGCCCCTGCTGGTGGCGCTGGAAGCCGTGCTCTCGGCCGACAACGCCATTGCGCTGGCGGCCATCAGCCGTGGCCTGCACGACCGCGCGCGCCAGCGACTGGCCCTGAACCTGGGCCTGGGCCTGGCTCTGGTGTTTCGCCTGCTGCTGATCATTGCGGCCCGCTGGGTGCTCAATGTGTGGCCCCTGCAGCTGGCGGCGGCGCTCTATCTGCTCTGGCTCTGCGGACGCCATCTGCAGGGGCTCTGGCTTGGGCGCCACGGCGACGCAGCGGAGGCTTCGGCGTCAGACGTCTCTGCGATCAGCAACCCTGATGCGCCTGCGGTCGCGTCACTGGCTTCGGTGGTCGGCACCCTGGCGATCACCGACCTGGCCTTCTCGCTCGACAGCGTTGCGGCGGCGGTGGCGGTCAGCGATCGGCTCTGGCTGGTGATGGCCGGAGGGGTCATTGGCGTCATTGCCCTGCGCCTGACGGCCGGTCTGTTTATCCGATGGCTTGAGATCTACAGCCATCTCGAGACCGCGGGCTTCCTGGCCGTCGGTTTGGTGGGGATCCGCCTGCTGCTGCGTCTTGGCATGCCCGAACGCTTGCCGCCCGAGTGGGTGTTGCTGCTCGTCGTGGCGGGACTGTTTGTCTGGGGCTTCTCGAGCCGCCGACCCGTCGATGTGACCCCATGAGGGTCGAGTTGCGCCAGAGCGGCAGCGGCCGGCTGCTCGATCAGCTCGAGGTGGTTGATCTGTCTGAGGTGCCCCATCCGGGTCGCTGGTTCACCAGCGCTGGCCAGAGCTTTCTGGTGCTGCAGCGCAGCCATCGTTATCAATTCCGGGGGGGGCGTTACCAGCTCACCGCGGTGGCCCTGCAGGTGAAGCCGCAGCAGCGACCGGTCGATGCCCGCATCTGGCGGGAGCAATGGGTGATCGGAGATCCCAGCTGTCGGTTCAACGCCCGCAGCCCCCTGCTGCGCTGTGCGGTGTTGCCCGATGGGCCCTGCGACCGCTGCAGCCATTACGAGGCCGGCAACGGCACCGAGGGCTGAATGGCCGTGACGTTGCAGTGGCACCACTGTCAGCTGCGCCAGGGCCACGGAGTCGCTTCAGGCCGCTCACCTTCCTCCCCCTACCCGGCTGGCACCATCGCCCTGCAGGCTCCCCTGTTTGCCGCGCGGGGCATCGACCTGAGCCCCTATTACCCCGGCACCTTGAATCTGGGGTTTGACGACACCCGCTGGCAGTTGCGCTGCCCCGACGCCCGGGTCGAGCGACTGCACTGGACCGATCGCCATCCGCCCGAGACCTTCTCCTTCTGGTCGGTGGCCCTGCGCTGGCAGGGCCAGGCAGAGCCCGTGGCCGGACTGCTCTACTGGCCCCACCCGGAAACCAAGCGCGCCCACCACCAGGATCCCGATCGCCTCGAGGTGCTGGCCCCCTGGATCCCCGGAATCGCGGCGGCTCAGGCGCTCGAACTCGGGGTGGATCCGGCCCGCTGCCGTCGCCTTCGCCCGCGCAGGTTGCAGGCCCAGTTGCTCGAGGCCCTCAAGTTCAGGGTGCTGGCGTCTCAGGAGGCATTCTTCGGCGGCTTCGAGCACCAGGGTCGGCTTCAGGAGGCGGCTCTGCGCCACTGGCTCCAGGGGGTGCTGCCCCAGGCCTTGGCACTCAGCGATGCCGAGCTTGCCCTGGTGCTGGAGCGGGCCCGTGGCCTCTACTGCGAGACAGCACGCCACGGCGCAGGGGCCAATGGCATCGAAGGCGACAAAACGGGAGGCTGCTCTGGGTTGGACTGAGAGCCTGCTCTCCAAAGCCATGCCCTACGAGCCCGGATCGCCCCAGTGCCGCGTGCTGATCGACTGCAAGGGGCAGATCGAGTCGATGCTCCTGACGCTGTCGCGCATCGATCAGACCGAGGCGATCCGCGCTCAGTTGATGGAGGTCCACCATCAGCTCGAATCGCTGCATGGTCAGTACCGCCGCGCCGCAGCCGGCTCCTGAACGCCGGCCAGATCCATTTCGAACACCTGACAGGTCGCGTAGGCGCTGGCCAGGGTGGCGGCATGGGCGCGACCCCGGGGGTGCTCCTGATGACTGACCACATAGCGGCCGGTCGTCTCGCGATGGATCAGACAGCCACTGCCGGTTTCACCCACATAGGAGAGTTCGCCCATGAGCGCGGATCAGAGTCTTCTCTTTCTCTAGCCGTGATCGTCGGGAGCGTCCATGTGTGTGAGTCCACACAACATGGACCGTGATCTAAGCGCCCAGTCGGTCGCCGTTGCTGGCCCCCAGTTGCTGCAGGAGGCTGGTGCCGCTGCTGGCGGCTTTGCCCTCGAGCTGGGCCTGCCGGACCAGCAACGGGCAGCCGCCCGTGCTCACCACCAGGCCAAGCTCGGGTTCGCAGGCCAGCACGGTGCCGGGTGTTGGGTGGTCGGAAGACCAGCGCTCGAGCAACTGATGCACATCGGGGCTGAGCTGCTCCTTCAGGCGCAGGATCAGCGGTTCGCTGACCAGCAGCTTGAGGCGCTTGCCCTGCCACAGGGTGGTGGCTCCGGGGTACAGCCCCATCACGCGCCGGTGAATCGCCAACGCGCTCTGGTGCCAGTCGATCCGGTAGTCGTCTTTGGTGAGGAGCCGGGCGTGGCAGAGACCCGCTTCGTCCTGGGGCCTCACCCCCAGGCGGACCAGGCGCTCGCGCTCTGGGCCCGGTCCGGCGGCTTCGATCAGGGGCAGCGCCTCGACCAGCAGTTCGGCGGTCAGCTGGCTGAGCCGGGTGCCCAGGGTCTGGGCGTTGTCGAGCAGGCCGATCGACGTGCGGCGCTCGAGCAGCACCGGTCCGGTGTCGAGCCCCTCTTCCATGGCCATGATTCCCACCCCGGTGATCGCATCACCCTCGAGCAGGCTCCACTGGATCGGGGCTGCCCCACGCCAACGGGGCAGCAGCGAACCATGGCCGTTCCAGCACCCCAGGGGAGGCTGCTGCAGAACCTCGGGTGGCAGGATCTGGCCGAACGCCACAACCACCGACAGATCGGCCCCGAGGTCGGCCAGTTGTTGCTGCAGTTCTGGCTCGCGACGGATCCGGGCAGGCGTGAACACCGGCAGACCCAGCTCCAGGGCACGGGCCTTGACCGGGGCCGGGACCAGCTCGTTGCCGCGCCCGCGGCGTCGGTCGGGTTGACTCACCACGCCCACCAGCCGGTGGCCGGCGTTCACCAGGGCATCAAGGCTGGCCACGGCGTAGGCCGGTGTTCCCCAGAACAGCACCCGCATGGCCTGGGCGTTCAGGCCTCGCCCGTGATCGAGAGCCCCTCGACCCACACCTGGGGGCACACCCCGTCAGGGGTCACCTTGGCCTCTCCCTCGAAGCCGATCAGCTGGCTCAGCACGGTGCGGATGTCACCGGCGACGGTGGCTGCTTCGATCGAGACCCGTTGACCGTTGTGCATCAACCAACCGTCGAACGGCAGCGAAAACGAACCCTGGCTGGCCTTGACCCCGGCGTGCAGGGCTGAGAGCGAGTCGATCAGCACGAGCGGTCCCTGATGCAGGGTCTGGTCCAGGCCCACGGCTCCGCCAGAGCCGGCGGCGGTGCCGGCCGGTCCCACTTCGAAGTAGTCGGGACCGACCGAGACCTTGGCTCCCATGCCGGCGTGGCCGGTGGGGGCAACGCCGAAGGCGCGGGCCGTGGCTTCCGAATGCAGGAACTGACGCAGCACTCCCCCCTCGAGCAGGGTCAGGCGCCGGGTCGGGGTGCCTTCGCCGTCAAAGCTCGCAGCGCCGATGTTGCCGGGGTGCAGGCCGTTGTCGTGCAGGTTGAGACACGGGGCCGCCAGCTGTTGGCCCAGCGACTCGCGGCTCGAAAGACTGACGCCGTCGAGCACGGCACGGGCGTTGAACAGGCTGCTGAAGGCGCCGATCAGATCCAGAAACGCTTCGGGGCTGAAGACGCACGTGTAACGGCCGGTGGTGATCGGTGCATAGTCCAGGTGGCTGATCGTGCGCTCAGCCGCTTCATCGATGCAGCCGGCAATGTCAAGGTCGCCCGCGCCATAGGCCAGGCGCACGGCACCGGCGCTGCGTGGTTTGCGACCACGTTCCTCGGCCCGGGCATAGAGGTACAGGCTGGCTGTGGTCATGGCCTGCTGGCGAGAGGCCCCCGCGCTGTTGAGATAGAGGCGTTGGCTGCGGCGCTGGGCCAGGCCGTTGTAGGGCACGGTTTCGATCGCCGCATGACGACCCAGCAGCTGCCGCTCGGCGTCCTTGAGGGTGTCGAGCAGCTGCAGGATGTTGACCGGTTCGTGCAACGGCTGATCCAGTGGTTGCAACGCGGCTGTGGCCAGGGGCGAAAAGGCCGGGGTGTCATCGGGGTTGCCAAAGGCGCTCGCCTCGCTGGCGCCCACCAGAGCTCGCTCAAGGCCCTCGGCGGAGAGATCGGAGGTGCTGGTGATGCCCACCAGCCCATCGCCGTTCCAGGCCCGCACCGTGATGGCGCTGCGCTGGGCGGCCTTCATCTGCTTGGCTTCGCCGCGATCGACCTGCACCGAGGTGTCGTCGCTGCAGGAGGCGCCCAGATCCCACTGGTGGATGGCATGGCGACCGGCCAGCTGCTCCAGGCTCTGGCGCAGGGCTTCGGCATCCAGTTGGCTGATGCTCATCAGCGCCCTCCCACGGTGATGCTGTCGACCTTGATGTGGGGTTGTCCCACCGTCACGAAGATGCTGCCGCTGACCGAACCGCAGAACCCTGCCGCCAGTTCCAGATCATTGGCGCACATCGAGATCCGCGGCATCACCTCCTTGGCTTCACCGATCAGGGTGGCGCCCTTGACCGGACGGGTGAGCTGACCGTTTTCGATCAGGAAGGCCTCGTCGACGGCGAAATTGAACTGGCCCGTGGGACCCACGCTGCCGCCACCCATCGACTTGCAGTACAGGCCGCGGTCGACCGAAGCGATCAGCTGTTCAGGGGTGTGGTGACCGGGGGCGATGTAGGTGTTGCGCATGCGGCTGGCGGCGGCGAACCCGTGGCTCTGGCGGCGGCCGCTGCCGGTGCGCGGGTGGCCGGTGCGTTGCTCGCCGGCGCGATCGCTCAGGAAACGCTTGAGCACACCCTGTTCAATCAGCACGGTGCGTTGGGGTTCCATGCCCTCGTCATCCATGCTCAGCGAGCCGAAGGCGGCATCACTCAGGCCTTCGTCGATGGCGGTCACCGCTTCGTGGGCAATGGCCTCGCCCACCTTGTCGGCAAAGGGTGTGGTGCCCCGCTCGACCTGGGTGGTCTCGAGCAGATGGCCGCAGGCTTCGTGGAAGATCACACCCCCGAAGCGGTTGGCGAGCACCGCAGGCATCTGACCGGCTTCGACGTAGTCGGCATAGAGCATGGTCGCGGCACTGTCGCAGATTTCCAGCGCCGAAGCATCCGCGTCCCAGCGGCGCAGGTCGTCGGGGCTGTCGGTGGTGCCGTAGCGCCGCCCAAGGCTGGAGCGATGGTCGCCATCGGCAGCCAGCACACTGAGCCCGAGGGACTGGTGCAGGCGAATGTCACGGGCGAAGGTGCCGTCGCTGGCGGCCACGAGCACCTCCTGCCAGTCGCGGCTGTAGCTGCCGCGGCGCACCTGCAGGTGACGCCCATGGCGCTCCAGCCTGGCGGTGCCGTCGAGCAGTTTCGCCGAGGCCTCGGCCAGGCCAGGGCAACTGGCCAACCAGGAGGCCTTGCTGCTGCCGTGGTCGCGAAGCCCGGGCAGGCCGTCAAACCCACGGCCGACGGCCGCACTGCTGGGACCCCCGACCTGCAGGCCAAGCATGCCCAGGGCCTGCTCGAGCGCGCTCTGCAGACCCTGATCGCTCAGGTCGTTGGTGCTGACGAAACCGTCACGGTGCCCCAGGAACACCCGGATGCCGGCACCGAGACCGAAGGCTGGGCTCACGCTCGTGACCCGGTCCTGTTCGGCCAGCACCCCCAGATGATCCGTGCGTTCGAGAAACACTTCGACCAGATCAGCTCCCGCCCTGCGGCCGCAGGCCAGGAGAGCCTCCAGCCGGGTGCTCCAGTGGCTGCCGAAGCCGGTTGCGAGCGTGTCAGCGGTGTGAAGCGATGAATCGACGGAACGCGTGGAGGTGCTGGTCAAGGTGATTGATCCCGGGTCAGCGAACGGCAGGCTGGAATCGGTCGCTGCGGATCGGCGCCATCAGGAACAGCTTGGCCATCTCGGTGGCATTGGCTGCCCAGAAGGGAAGCTTGCGCAGCAGCTTCAGCGGGGCTGGGGCAGAGCTGGCATCGGCCTCGGCCAGCGCATTGTTGTTGCGGACCAGTCGCTCCAGGCGCACATAGAACTTGGGATGATCGACATTGAGCACCACAGGAAAGACCCGGGCCGAGGTCTCATTGGTCTTGGCGATCACGTACCTGTCGTAGCTGCGGGCGTCGAGGCCCAGGGCTTCGTAGAACTCCTTGCGGGCCACATCCCGCACGTACATGGTGGCGAAGACGGCCAGCAGGAAGAAGCGGCACCACAACCTGGCCTGCAACCCACGCACTGTGTCGGGCTGGGCTTTCATCAGGGCATCGAAGAAATCGCCGTGGCGATTCTCATCCTGGCACCAATTTTCAAAGAAATTGAAGATCGGGAAGATCTTGCTTTCCGGATGCTGTTCCAGGTGGCGGAAGATAGCGATATAGCGCCAATAACCAATCTTTTCAGACAGGTAGGTCGCGTAGAAAATGAACTTCGGTTTGAAGAAGGTATAGGCCTTGTTGGCAGTCAGAAAGCCCAGGTCAAGCTGCAGACCGAAGTCGGCCATGGACTTGTTGAGGAAACCGGCATGACGGGCTTCATCCCTGGCCATGTGGGCAAAGCACTCAGCCAGCAGAGGATTCCTGTCCTTGATCCGGCGGCTGAGTTCTTTGTAGAGCAGGAACCCCGAAAATTCGGAGGTGCAGCTCTGCTCCAGGAATTCGATGAACACCCGTCGCGTTTCGGGATCCAGTTTGTCGGCAGCACCCTCGAACGCCTCGTTCCGCACGAAGTGGTGGCGGTTGTAGTCCTTACGGAATTCCTCGCAGATGGCCTCGAGTTCCACTTCATTGGGCCGCAGATCCATCGCCGCCATGGCGTCGAAATCCGTGGTGTAGAAGCGCGGGGTCAGGATTGTGTCCTTGACAGGCTCCTTGATCGCCGGTGCGTCGGAGCTTCCCAGCGAAGCTGCGGTCGGGTCGGCTACGGCGGAGGGAGGCACCATCGGCTGCACAGGTGGCGTTGGCTGCATCGTAGAGGTCACGCCGCCGCGACCGGGCCCTTGTAACGCCTCAGTTGGGCCCCAGCCATTTCTGGCCATTGAGCCGCTGCACCAGACGGGAGACCAGCAGGGCCAGGCTCATTTTCTTTTCGTCGATCAGAAACGACTCCAGCACGGTCGGTGAGCTGCCGGGCTCAGCCAGGCTCACCGTTTTGGCCGCATTGATGTCGGCCGCGGTGAAGCACAGCCAGAAGCGGCGCCCATCGCCGAAACTGCCGTTGACCATCCAGCAGGAACTGCCGACCACGGGCATTTCGCCCTGCTCGAAACGGAGATCGCAGGCGGCGCCGCCGCTGCTGCCGATCTCCTTGGCCAGGGCTGGAATCAGCAGGTCGGGGATGAAGCGTTCGAACGGCTGGTCTTCAGGAGCCGGTGGTTTGGCCTTGGCGGCAGGGCCCGGGGTGCTGGGTTCAGACGCTGATTCGCTTGCCGGCACTGACCTGCAGGGCAACTTCCGGGACTCTAGGAGTGATCCCTGCTGGCTGGTCTGGCACCCCGGGTTCAGCCCCAGGCTTCACTGGTGGGTTGATCCCAGCCATCGTCGTTGTCGTTCCCGACAGCGGCGGCAGGCTGCTGGGCTTGGCTGCTGCGGCGAATCACCCGGAACGGCACTTCAACCGTCGGAGGGGGGTCGCCAGGGGCCCGGCTGGGCCCAGCACCGGCTGCCGGCGGCTGCGGTCGCTGCGCTGCCTGTTGAGGCCCCTGCTGGGGGGGACCGGCAGCGCGGCCCGACGTTCGCTCCCTCGGGAATGCGGCTGCCGACCAGGCTCCCTGTGAACCCTGGCGCAGGGCAAGGGCCGTGGCGGCCGCGCTCAGGCCTGCCCCACCGGCCGCCGCCGCCGCGATCCAGGCCCCCAGGGGCAGGGTGGGTGAACTCCAGATCAGCAGGCGCAGGCTCACCCTCGGACGGGGATTCACCGCCGCCAGCAGCAGCACCGCCAGCAGGGGTGCCAGCGCGGGGACCAACAACAGCTGACGCAGCACCTTCACGCTCTGCTCAGGGCCGACCCGTCCAACGGTTCAACGGAGCCAGCTCCTCGCCGAGCACATCAAACAGGCGGACCACCAGAAAATCCACCATGTCCTCAATGGTTCGTGGCTGGTGATACCAGGCCGGAACCGGCGGCGCAATGCGCGCTCCCGCTTCGGCCAGGGCGGTGAGGTTGCGCAGATGAACCAGGTTCCAGGGTGTTTCCCGTGGGCAGATCACCAGGGGGCGAGCCTCCTTGAGGTGCACATCGGCTGCCCGCTCGAGCAGATCGGTGGCGACGCCGGCGGCAATCCTGCCGACGCAACCCATGCTGGCCGGCAGGATCACCATCCCTCGGGTGCGGTAACTGCCGCTGGCGATGCTCGCTGCCTGATCGTTCCAGCGATGACAGCGCAGCTGGCCACCGCTGCTGCCGGTGCGTTGCCGCCAGAAGTCCTCCTGTGCGTCGGGTTCAGCGGGGACCCGGATGCCGAGTTCGGCCTGCCAGACCGTGATGGCCCCGCGACTGGTGACCAGCTCCACAGCCTCGTCGGCATCAAGCAGACGCTTGAGGGCCCGCTCGGCAAGGGGTTGGGCCGATGCTCCCGACACGGCCAGCACCAGCGGAGGCCGTGGCGTGCCCATGCTCAGTCGGCGTCGGGAGCGTCCATGGCGTCATCGCCGTGGTGGAGATCGGCCGGTTCGCCATCGGCAGGCTCAAGTCCGACCTCGCCTTCGGGCAGCACCACCGCCAGATCGATCTGATGTCGCAGGGGATCCACCTTCTCGATCACCACCTCGACGGTGTCGCCCAGCATGTAGGTGCGGCGGTTCTTGCGTCCCACCAGGCGGTTCTGGCGCGAGCGGTACTCGTACCAGTCGTCCTTGAGAGAACTGACGTGCACCAGGCCTTCGACCTGGGACGGAGGCACCTGCACAAAGAAGCCATAGCTCTGCACGCCACTGATCGTGCCGCTGAGGGTCTGTCCCACCAGCGGTTCGGCCTGGCGCGCCTGGGCCATGGCCACCAGATCAGTGCCGAAGTCGTGCAGTTGCCGGTTGCGCTGGTTCAGCCGGTCGCTCAGCCCATGGGCGAGATCCTCGCTGTAGGGAACCAACACCCCTGCGGCGAGCAGCGGCCAGTCGATCTGGCCATGGCAGCTGTCGGCGGCCAGATCGACGCTGGTCTTGTGGCGGATGCTGGGCCTGTCTTTGCCTTCCAGCAGCAGGGTCAGCAGCAGCTGTTGATTCCAGATGTCGGCGTAGTGCAGGGTCGGGTTGCACCATGGCGCCAGTGCCGTGGATGCACCGGCCACGTTGTGGGGACCGGCTTCGCTTGACAGCTGCACGGGGTTCAAAGTGCCGCGCAATTGTTGCTGCAGCGGGCGCTGCCGGTCTGTCTGGCTGAAGCATTGCGCCAGCTCGGTTGCGCTGGTGTCACCGTCTTCGCTCAGCTCCAGAGGAATCTCCAGGGCCAGGGCGGCTTTGACCACGTCATGCAGATCGGCGGCGCTCGGCGGTGGGTTGACAGCGAAAATCGCCGGCAGTTCCAGGGCGCTCAGATGCTGACCGAGTGCACGCTCTGCCAGCAGCACGCATTCGCGCAGGATCGCGTGGGGGTGGTGGGCCGGCAGCGTCACCATCCAGCCGTCGCGGCTGGCATCGGGTGCGGGTGTGCGCAGATCGCCAAGCCGCTCGATCGCCGGCAGGGGCAGATCAAGATCGATCGAACCCGCCGCCAGGCGCTGCTCGCGCAGGCTGGTGCTCACAGCGATCAGCTGCTCCAGCAGGGGGAGATGGTCCTTGAGCGGTTTGAGCGGTGCGGCCAGGGTCCGGCTTTTGGGCTTGCGCTCGGCCAGGGCGTTCAGGGCGGCCTCGCTGGCGGTGGCATCGACCTTGATCAGGCTGCGGTGAAAGCGGAAATGCAGCAGCTGGCCGCTGCCGTCGAGCTCCAGGGCCACCGACAGCGCGTCCTGGCTGTCGCCGGCCTTGAAGCCACAGGCCTTGCTCAGGGCCGCACTCAACAGCGGTTGCCACTGGCCTCCCAGGCAGAGCGCCTCGCCCTGCTCCCGCAGCCACTGGTCGGTGCTGCTGCCGGGGGCGACCCGTTCGGCCACGCTGGGGGCATGCAGCCACAGGCGATGCCCCTGCTCGAGCGGCTCGAGCGACAGCGCAGCCAGGGCGGGCGCCTCCTTGCCCTGCCAGCCTTCGAGCAGCATGGTCGGCAGGCTGGTCAGGTCGCTCCTGTTGTCGCTGCCCGGGGCCTTGGGGGTGGCCCGTGGAGCAGCGGCACGCTCCTGCAGTCGATGCTTGGTGAGCAGCAGGTCGAGGTCGGCGGCTTCACCGCCGTTGATCGGCAGGCTGCGGGCCACATGACCCATGGCAGGCCGTTGGGCCACCGGGAAGCGGTCCACCACCACCTCCACAACGCTGTCGCCCTTGTCGTTGCAATGCTTGCTGTCGTCGCTTGGCAGTTCGATGCTGGTCAGCAGCCGGTCATCGAGGGGTTGGGCGATGAGCCGCTCACCCTGCTGATCCAACTGGGCCAGCAGGCTTGTGGTGGTACGCGACAGGATGCACTGCACACCACCCTCGGGTGAGCGCCGGCGCCCGCCCTCGCGGGTGATGCGCACCAGCACCCGGTCGCCGTTCCAGGCGTGATTGAGCTGGTGATCACGGATGTAGACGTCCTCGCCACCGTCTTCGCGCAGGGCAAAACAGAATCCCTTGCTCGAGCAGCGCAGACGGGCGGGAATCAGGCTGTCGTTGTTCAGGCGTTGGACGCCGCTGTCGCCGAGCTCCAGCAGGCCCAGCCGACCCATGGCTTCGAGGCTGATGCGCAGCTGCTCCTTGTCACCCTTGAGGCTCAGGCCCAGGGCCTTCTCGAGTTTGGCGACGGGCAGGGGCTCGGAGGCGGGAAGCTGGTCGAGCAGGTCGGCGACCGTGAACTTCATGGTTGGGGCGGGCGAACAGCAGCAGGACGGGCACAGCTTGCGGCGGTCTGGAGTCCCAGGACACGGTCCCTGCAAGAACGAGGGTGACGCGCGGAAGTCCGGCTGCGATGGCTGGGCAGGAACGGTGAGGGCTCGAAGCGATGCCCTAAGACCCTGCGACTCCCAGAGGGATTGCTCCGATCCTACCCAGCCGTTCGGTCGCTGCCCCGCTCACTCCGAAGGGGTCTCAGTGCTGGCAAGGCTGCGGATGATCAGCTGCATCCCGATCAGCAGAAACCCCACGGCGGCGGCCAGTTGCAGCAGGTTGGTGGGAATCAGGCTCGACAGGGACCCCCCCGCCGCCGCCCCCACCAGACTCGCCAGGACCAGGGCCGTGGCGCTGCCGGCAAACACCGCACCAGGTCGGCTACTCGTGCCGCTGATGGTGACAATCGCCAGTTGGGTCTTGTCGCCCAGTTCAGCCAGAAACACCGTCGCAAAGGTGGAGGCCAGCAGGCCGAGAGGGAGCGCCATGGGTCTCAGCTGAAGTTGGGCAAGGTCAGGATGGCCTGCCGACCCAGCCACAGGCCCAGCACCACCATCAGGATTCCGGCGAGGCGCTCCAGCAGTTCGGGAGCCAGCAGACGGGCCAGCCAACGGCCGAGCACCACCCCCACCAGTGACGAGCAGATCAGGGCCAGGGAGGCGCCGGCAAACACCACCAGGGGCTGCCCCGACTGGGCCGACAGCAGCAGGGCGGCCAGCTGGGTCTTGTCACCCAGTTCGGCCAGAAACACGGTGGTGGCGGTGGTCACGAACACAGCCCCCCAGCTGGCTGCAGCGCTGCTGCCGAGGCCGCTGGTGTCGCCAGGGGTGTTGCCCGTTGCGTCGGTGCTCGCAGGCTCCTGCTGGTCGCTCATCGCCGCCGTCCGTTGGCCCTCAGAAAACGTTTCATCACCTTGCCACGGCCTCCGTATTCGCTTCGGATCTGCTGCGTGCAGCAGTCGATCGCGAAGGCTTCCCCAGTTGCGCTACCGGGTTCTCCTGGGGCAAATAACCTGACCAGGTTGCTCACCCGACAGAAATCAGGCCGGTCGCTGTAGATGCGGCAGCGACGCCCGCCGGTGTCGAAATGGCGGCACCAGCCGTCGTCGCCCACCATGGCCAGATAGGTCTGCCGCTGTTCAGGGCTGAGGGCATCGAGGGCCTCCTGACGCAGGGCTGGATCCAGACGGCAGCAGGCCCCACAGCCGGTGATGCACTGCCACTGGAGCGTCGAGCCTGATCCTGAGGACGCCATGCAGCACCATGCGCTGATGCCATCCAGCATGACAAGCCATCACAGCCGGGCGGCGGACCGTGGGGGCGGCCCGCTTGTGCTTTTAATCTGACGATGCAGCCGGTTCTGCTGCAGGCCGCTGACTCCCGATCCCGACCCGAGCCCGATGGATTTCCACCTGATCGCCAACTTCGCTGCTCTGGCCCTGATCACCCTGGCCGGGCCCGCCGTGATCTTCATCCTCTTCTACCGCCGCGGCGCTCTCTGAGCCCACTCCCTTTGAGCCTGCGCTGTTTGCGCCTGCTTTCAGGGTGAGGCCTCAGGCGGCAAGCCCAAGGGCCACCGCCGCTTCATCGAGCAGACGCTGGACATAGGGATGGGGCTGACCTGCAGCCCCATCCCCGGGGGCATCCGGGGTTGTGCTCCCGGCCTCTCCACCAGCCTGCAGACCTGGTTGTCCAGCACGCCGATGATCAGGCCGTTCAGGGATCGGCCGGCGCAGCTCTTCCCCGGCTGCATTGCGCACCACCAGCTCATCGCCCTCTTGGTGGCACCAATAGGTGCGCTGGCTGCGATGCAGCACCACCACGGCGTTGTCGCTCTGGCTGGGTCTGAGACCCACGAGTTCGAGCTGCAGACGTTCCTGCCCCTGCCACTGGTCCTGCACCAGTCGATAGGCCACATCGACATGCTCGGGCAGGTCGGCCGAGCCCTGCCAGCGCCAGCCCATCGCTCTGATGCGGGCGGGGCCCTGGCTGAGCTCAAGCTGCAGATGCCCGCCGCGTAGAACGGAGCTGCGCTGCACCCGGCAGGCGCGGCTCCAGAAGACCGGGGCCGGCTGGCCGATGCCAAACGGACCAAGCTGTTGGTGCTGCTGCCAGAAGCCACGGTCGATTCTGCTGAGTGCCAGCAGAGCCTCGGGTTCGACCGGCAGCCCTGGGCCATGGGTCTGTTGCCAGGTGGCAGCAAGACCGTTGAGGTCGTGATGCAGGGCGGCCAGCGCTTCAGCCCGCACGCTGAATCCACCGGCCGCCGGATGGCCGCCGAACCGCTCCAGGTGCCGGGAACAGCTCTGCAGCGCCTGGTCGACGGCAAAGCCCCTGGGCGCGCGCACCGAGGCCCTCAGGCGACCGTCGCCTTCGCCCGCCAGCAGGGCGGCAGGCTGGCCGAAGCGCTCGACCAGGCGAGCAGCCACGATGCCGATCACACCGTGATGCCAGTGGTTCTGGGCGATCAACAGAAACGGACTGCGCTGCTCGCCATCGGCCTCAAGCAGGGCCAGCGCTTCGGCCTCGATCGCGTCGCAGAGTTCGCGGCGCTGGCGGTTGAGGGCTTCGCACTGACGGGCCAGCTCCAGTGCCCGGGCCCTGTCGTCGGTGGTCAGCAGTTCCACCACCAGGGCCGGATCCCCCAGCCGTCCGACCGCGTTGATGCGGGGTGCCAGCTTGAAGCTCACGGCCTGGGCATCGAGCACCTGCTCGTCAAGACCGGCCAGCTGGATCAGGGCCTGAAGCCCGGGCAGCGGACTGGCCGCCAGGCGGGGCAGTCCGTCCTGGAGCCAGCGGCGGTTCACCCCCTGCAGCGGCGCCATGTCCGCGATGGTGCCGATGCAGAAGAGGTTGAGGGCGATGTCCAGCCCTTTGTCATCACCCAGGGCCTCACACAGGGCAGCGGCCAGCACATAGGCGAGGCCGACACCGGCCAGCCCGCGGTAGGGCGATCCGCTCGGTGTCACGGCGGGGTGCAGCAGCGCCAGGTGTGGCGGCAGCGTCGCGGGCAGGGTGTGGTGGTCCGTGAGGATCACCTCAAGGTTCAGATCTCTGGCTCTCTGCAGGGCAGCGTCGGCACTGACCCCGTTGTCGACGGTGATCAGCAGTGAGATCGAGCCGGCGGCCAGCCCTTCCACCATGGCGGTGTTGAGCCCATAGCCGTCGTTCATCCGGCTGGGGATCGCCGCCACGGGTCGGGCCCCAAGGCGTTGCAGCACGCCCACCAGCAGGGCGGTGCTGGTCATGCCATCGGCGTCATAGTCGCCGCAGACCGCGATCGCCTCCTGCTGGGCGCAGGCCTGGCGCAGCCGCCGCACCGCCTTGTCCAGATCGGCGAAATGGTCGCTGGCCGGTGGCGGGGGATCCGGCTGCAGCAGCGCCTCGATCGCTGCAGCGCTGGTGTATCCACGGCGCAGCAACACCGCCACCAGTTCGGGGGGCAGCCTGGTGCGGCGGGCCAGTTGATCCAGCGAGCCTTCCCGGTGCTGCTTCAGGGGTTCTGGCAAATGCCAGCGTTGCTCGTCGAAGGGGGGCAGCAACGGGGACCGGCAACACCGATCCATTGTGAGGGCTGCCGCCGGTCGGTCCAGGGCAGGGTTCGCCATGGGACGCTTGGACCAGCAACAGCATTGGCGTGGCCACGCTTCGGGCACTGCTCTGGGACGTCGATGGCACCCTCGCCGAGACCGAACGCGACGGGCATCGGCCGGCATTCAATCGTGCCTTTGCGGAGGCTGGTCTGCCGTTGCACTGGGATCCCCAGACCTATGGCCGCTGGCTGGCCATCAGCGGAGGCCGCGAACGCATCGCCGCCCAGCTGCGAGAGCTGGAGGGCGATGCGCCCCAGCCGCAACGGGTCGAAGCCCTGCAGGCAGCCAAGCAGCACCATTACCGCAGCCTGATGCAGCAGGGCTCTCTGCAGCTGCGCCCCGGTGTGGCCGATCTGCTGCGCGAGGCCCATCAGGCCGGTCTCTGCCAGGTGATCGTCACCACCAGCTCCCGTGCGGCCATCTGCGCCCTGATGGACCATCTCCTGGGCCCCCTGCAGGAGGTGTTCCGTTTCTGGGTCTGTGGTGACGACGTGGGCAGCAAGAAGCCCCACCCGGAGGCCTATGAGCAGGCTCTGCAAGGGCTGTGTTCAGGCGGTCTGGTGGCTGATCCGGCCGAGCTGCTGGTGATCGAGGATTCCGACAACGGCCTCCGGGCGGCCCGCGCGGCAGGACTCGCCTGTCTGGTCACCTGCAGCCATTACGGTTCCCTGGAGTCGTTGGCCGATCGGGCCATGGCGGCCGCTGTGGTCAGCCAGCTGGGGCCACCGGCCCGGGTGTTGCATGGTCCGGCTTGCCAGGGAGAGCAGATCACGCTCTCCTATCTGCAGGCCCTGGTGCGCTGAGCCCTTCGGATGACCCGCCTGCCTTTGCAGCAGACCCGCTACCAACGCCTGCAGCAGGCACTCATCGCCACGTTGTTCGCCGGTTGGGGAGGCAGCTGGCGGGTCCGCAGTCTGCAGCTGCTGGCACTGCTGGGGGGGTATTACCTGGGCTCCAACCTCACTGTTGTCGTGCTCCATCGCATCCCGGGTGGGCGTCCCAGCGTGGTGCTGCTGATGGTGCTGGTGGTGGAGCTGCTGGTGCGCCTGCGCAGCCGCTTGGTGCGGGGGCGGCCGCCGCTGGGCTGGGTGTTGGTCGACAACCTGCGCCTTGGTGCTGTGTATTCGGTGGTGCTGGAGGCCTTCAAGCTGGGGACCTGATGCTCACACCCGAGTCCAGGGCCCAGTGGAGCGAGCGTCTGCAACGCCTGGAGCAGCCCCTTGCCATCGATCCGGTGCTGCTCTGGGACCTGGTTCTGCCCTTGCTGAGCTGGCTGGAGCACCGCTGCGCAGACCGCCAACGCCGCGTCGTGATCGGGCTGACGGCCCCCGTGGGCAGCGGCAAGACCACCCTGGCGGGCCAGCTGGCTGAGCTGGCCGGGTTGCTGCCGTTGCGATTGGCTGTGGCCTCGATCGATGACGCCTACAGGCCATGGTCCGAACGGCGGCAGCGGCTGGCGGGCAACCCCTTCGGGGTCAATCGGGTCCCCCCGGGCAGCCATGATCCGGACCTGTTCACGGCCGCCATTGCTGCCTGGCGCGAAGGTGCGGCGCTGCACCTCCCCCGTTTTGACAAACGCCTGAACCAGGGCCACGGTGATCGTGCCGAGCCGATCACCGTCAGGGCCGATGCTCTGCTGATCGAAGGATGGCTGATGGGTTACCAACCGGTGTCGGCCGCAAGGCTCGACAGCTGGCTGCTCTCCACCTCCATGGATCTCAGCGATGCTGAACGGGGTTGGTTGCCCTGCTGGAACCGCGCCCTGGAGGCTTATCAGTCGCTCTGGACCAGTTGTGATGGCTTCTGGGTGCTCCAACCGCAGCGTTGGACCCAGGTCAAGCGCTGGCGGCTGCAAGCTGAATCCCGGCAGCGACGCCAAGGCCTGGTTGCCACGACTGGCAACGGTGGCATCACCGCCAAGGCTGCCATGACAGCGAGTGAAGTCAGCAGCCTGGTGAGGGCGAGCCTGGCCTCACTGCCGCCAGCGCTTTATCACCAGGATCTGCTGCCCCGCGCCGAGTTGGTGGCCACGCTCGATGGCCGGCGGCGATGCCTGAGGGTCGAGTCCGGGGCTCAGGCCTCGGTCTCATCCTCGTTGATCGGATAGACGAATCCCTGGGCGCGGCCACTCAGCACAGCCTTGCCGATCGACAGAGCCTTCTGGGCTGCGGCGGAAGCCTTGGCCTTCCAGTGGGCATGACGTTGATTGCGCTTGCCTTTGGAGGTCTTTTTCTTGGGAACTGCCATCCCGCTACCCGATTGCCAAACAACAATCTTGTGGTGCCGGCTGGCCTTTCGTCAAATCGCTAAGCTCTGTTGAAAACAACACCCCTGTGGGCGCAAGCGTTCCTGGCCTCTTCCCAACGCTGCTGACGGCCGTGAAGCCTGCCAGTTCCACCGCCACTCCACCCTCTGGGGCGCCCGATGCAGCGCCGGCAGCTGTCCCGGCAGCAGTCCCGGCAGACAAGGCGCCACGGTCAACAGCTCCTCCCACCTACAGCCAGCTGCTCAAGGATCTGCAGGCCGGCCGGGTGCGTGATCTCGATCTCTCACCGGCACGCCGTGAGGTCACGGTGCGCTACCGCAACGGTCAGACGGCCCAGGTCAGCATCTTTCACAACGATCAGACACTGCTGCAGACAGCCCAGCAAGCCCGCGTGCCGCTCAGTGTGCGTGATGACCGTCAGGAGGCGGCGACCGCTTCGTTTGTGGCCAATGGCCTGCTCGTGCTGGTGCTGTTGCTGGGTCTCGGGGTGCTGTTGCGCCGGTCGGCCCAGATGGCCAACAGGGCCCTTGGCTTCGGGCGCACCCAGGCCCGGGTGCAGGAAACGACGTCGGCGACCGTGCGGTTCGAGGATGTGGCCGGCATCGCCGAGGCCAAGCAGGAGCTCCAGGAGGTGGTCACCTTCCTGCGGGCTCCCGAGCGCTACACCGCGGTCGGCGCCAAGATCCCCAAGGGGGTGTTGCTGGTGGGTCCACCTGGCACCGGCAAGACCCTGCTGGCCCGGGCCATTGCCGGCGAGGCGGGGGTGCCCTTCTTCTCGATGGCGGCCTCCGAGTTCGTGGAGCTGTTCGTCGGAGTCGGCGCCAGCCGGGTCCGAGATCTGTTCCGCAAGGCCAAGGCCAAGGCGCCCTGCATCATTTTCATTGATGAGATCGATGCCGTGGGCCGGCAGCGCGGAGCCGGCATCGGTGGCGGCAACGACGAGCGTGAGCAGACCCTCAACCAGCTGCTCACCGAGATGGACGGCTTTGAGGACAACTCCGGGGTGATCCTGCTGGCCGCCACCAATCGGGCCGATGTGCTCGATTCGGCGTTGATGCGTCCGGGCCGCTTTGACCGGCGCATCACCGTCGACCTGCCCGACCGCCGCGGTCGCGAGGAGATTCTTGCGGTGCACGCGCGCAGCCGGCCTCTGGCCAGCGCGGTCAATCTGGCCGACTGGGCCGCCCGCACGCCCGGATTCTCGGGTGCCGATCTGGCCAATCTGCTCAATGAGGCGGCGATTCTGACGGCCCGCCGTCAACAGCAGGAGGTCGACGATGCGGCTCTCACCGATGCGCTCGAGCGCATCACCATGGGGCTGAGTGTTGCTCCGCTTCAGGACAGCGCCAAGAAACGACTGATCGCCTATCACGAAATCGGCCACGCTCTGGTCACCACCCTGTTGCCAGCCGCCGACAAGCTCGACAAGGTGACCCTGTTGCCCCGTGCCGGTGGTGTGGGTGGCTTCGCCCGCACCCTGCCCGATGAAGAGATGCTGGATTCGGGGCTTATCACCCGCGCCTTTCTCAAAGCCCGTCTGGTGGTGGCCCTGGCAGGCCGGGCCGCCGAACTGGTCGTCTTCGGTCCGAGTGAGGTCACCCAGGGAGCCGCTGGTGATCTGGACCTGGTGGCCCAGATCAGTCGCACCATGGTCACCCGCTATGGCTTCTCCAGTCTCGGGCCCTTGGCTCTCGAAAGTGAGAGCGGCGAGGTGTTTCTGGGGCGCGACTGGTTGCGGGGAGACCCCCAGTACTCGGAGCAGACCGGCCGGCGTATTGATGCCCAGGTGCAGGATCTGGCCCGCCGGGCCCTGGCCGAAGCCGTCGCTCTGCTCGCCCCTCGTCGGGTGCTCATGGACCAGTTGGTCGATCTGCTGATCCTCGAGGAGACCATCGAGGGCGCCCGCTTCCGTGAGCTGGTGACGCGTCACGAGCAGGCCGGATTCCCCGAGGCTGATCCCCCGTCGCCCCATCAGCCCCCCGGTCGGCTGGTGTCAGCCTGATTACCCGGTTGCCGCGTCGAGACCTGTCGCAAAGCGAATGTCGAGACTGCGCAGATAGGTCTGCAGACCGGCATCCTGAATCGGCAGCAAGGTGGCTGTACGGCCGCTTGCATTGACATGGGAATGCCAATGTCCTGGTGGTGTGATGAAGGCACCCCCGGCTTCCCAGTCGATCCGCTGCGGGTTGCGGATCGTCCCGTCGTCGTTGAGCTCGGTGCCCACCAGGGTGTAGACCCCGGGATCGCAGTCGATGATCAGATCGAGGGCCACCGACTGGTGCCGGTGGGGTGCCTGCACGGCACCGGCTGGCACCAGGCCATACATGGCCCAGAGCACGTGAGTCACGGTGCGGCTGGCGGGCAGATCGCTGTTGGCGAGCAACAGGCTGAGCCGGTTGCTGCGGCTGCTGCCAGGCGCTTGCGCCAGTTGGCTGAGTTCCTGATTCAGCCAGCTGGCGGCATAGTGAGTGGCCTCGAATCGCGGCGATGTGGGCATCGCTCCGAGGTGGGTCAGCAGTGGACCGTCATGCACCCAGTACAGAACACTCGTGGTGTTCGCCTGCAGCAACGGGGCTTCGCCGCAGGGCAGCACAAACAGATCGCCGGCCTCCCAGCCCAGGTTCACGGCAGGGCTGCCGCTGCCGGCACGGCGCTGGCAGGTGCCTTGACCCTGGAGCACATAAAAGAGCGAACTGGTTGCCAGGGCTGAGGCCTTGACGCCTTCGCCAGGGGCGATGCGCACAAAATGGGCTGCCAATGCCGGGCTTGTCGCCGGACCTGGCACGCCCAGCTCGCTGCTCAGATCCAGAGGGATCACCGCACTTGGCCCCTGGCGGTGCAGTTCAGCCCCCCAGTTGCGGTACGGAATGGGTTCGGTCAGTCCGCTGCGCACAGGGTTGGCAGCCTGCCGGTAGTCGAACAGAAGGGCCTTGCTTCCAGCAGGAGGGGTCGCGCTTCGGGTCGGGTCGCCGGGGGAGGCCGCTGGGCTGGTCGCCATGGTCCGCTCGGGTGTCTTGGGCATTGCTGCGGATCTCCCTGCCAATCGATCGCGGCACAGTGTCGCTGCGCGTGTTCAGGCTATTGAGCCAGAGGCAGGGGCCGCTGACTGCAGGAACGGTTCCAGAGGCTCCTGCGGAGCCGGGCCTGGATCAGCCTCCGGCCACAGCAGGCACGATGCTGACCTCATCACCATCGCTCAGGGGCGTCTGTTGGTTGTCGAGGAAGCGGATGTCCTCGCTGTTCACATAGACGTTGAGAAAACGCCGCAACTTGCCGCTCTCATCGCAAAGGCGCCCCTTGATGCCTGGGTAGCGGGCATCAAGCGCATCGATCAGGGCGTCAACGCTGGCCGCTTCCAGTGAGGCGGTGGCGTCGTCGTTGGTGAACTTCTGCAGCGGGGTCGGAATGAGAACCTGAACGGCCATGGTTGAAGGTAAGGACGGAAATCGCGAGCGTCAGTGGGCGGCCTGGGCCTGTTGCCAGGCGGCCTTGAAGCTGTCGAGCTGGGCTTCGATCGTGTACGGGGCACCGATGGCATCAGCCACCGCCTCGGTGGTTTTGAGGCCATTGCCCGTGATGTAGGCCACGGTGGTCTCGTTGGGATCGATCTTGCCCTCCGCGACCAGTTTTTTCAGGACGGCGATGGTGGTGCCCCCGGCCGTTTCGGTGAACACGCCTTCGGTTTCGGCCAGCAGCTTGATGCCCTCGATGATCTCGGCATCACTCACGGCCGCGATGGTGCCAGCGGTGCGGTTGGCGATATCGATCGCATAGGGACCATCGGCGGGGTTGCCGATGGCGATCGACTTGGCAATGGTGTTGGGCTTGACCGGGGTGATGAAGTCGCGTCCTGCGGCAAAGGCCTGGGCGATCGGGCTGCAGCCTTCGGCCTGGGCCCCGCTGAAGCGCACGGGCTTGTCTTCGACGAGACCAACCTTGATGAATTCGTCGAAACCCTTGCGGATCTTGGTGAACAACGAACCTGAAGCCAGGGGCGCCACGATGTGGTCGGGCAGCTGCCAGCCCAGCTGTTCGATCACTTCGTACCCCAGGGTCTTGGATCCCTCGGAGTAATAGGGACGCAGGTTGATGTTGACGAAGCCCCAGCCAAAGGTGTTGGCCACCTCCGAGCAGAGACGGTTCACCTGGTCGTAGTTCCCCTTCACCGCCATCAGGGTGGGGTTGTAGATCAGGGTGCCGAGCACCTTGCCCAGTTCCAGGTCGCTGGGAATGAACACGCAGCACTCCAGGCCGGCGTGGGCCGCGATCGCGGCGGTCGAGTTGGCCAGGTTGCCGGTTGAGGCACAGCTCACCGTCGTGAAACCCAGCTCGCGCGCACGGGTGAGGGCCACCGACACGA
The DNA here is from genome assembly GCA_010027605.1 of Synechococcaceae bacterium WB9_2_112. Lineage (GTDB taxonomy): Bacteria > Cyanobacteriota > Cyanobacteriia > PCC-6307 > Cyanobiaceae > RGUW01. The sequence goes on from RGUW01000019.1 coordinate 22,183, forward strand.
CGCGGTCCTTGAAGGACAGCGTCGGCATGTTGACGCCATCGTTCTTGATGAACAGTTTCTTGAGCCCGAGGCGTCGGGCCAGGTTGTCGGCCTTGAGCAACGGGGTGAATCCGGTGCCGACATCGATGGGATCGCCTTCGATCGGCAGAAAGTCCCTGTAGCGCCAGATCGAGGCTGGACCAGCTTCGATCGTGGCCCGACTGACCCGTGTCTTGATGGCGTCGTAGTCGTAAACCACCTCAAGTGGCCCGAAGCAGACGTCTTCACAGACATGCCGGGCGCCGGCCTCATAGCCCTGGCCGCATTCTTTGCAGCGCAGGCCCGTGAAGGTGGGACCGGCCAGCGAGGAGCGAGAAAGGGTTGCTGTCACAGGCTGCTCTGGCGCTCGGTCGAGATTAACAGCGCTGCGCAGGGGGAGGCTTTAAATCCGACTTCAGAACTCGGCTATTTTTCCTTGCCCGACCCCCTTGTCGCTGTCTGTGTGCTGCCTAGTTTCGGGCAATGACGCGCCGTCTACTGAGCTCCCTGTTTCGGCCTGGCCTGCTGCTGCGTGCCATGGCGGTAGCTGGCTTGCTGGCTTTGCTGCTGGTCGCCAGTTCGCGCCTCAGCTTCGAATGGCTCTGGTTTGGCGAATTCGGCGCCGAGAGCATGCTGCTGCGCCGCTGGCTGTTGCAGATCGCCGCTTTTGTGGCGGTCATGGGTCTCGGCGTGCCCCTGCAGCTCCAGCAGTTGCAGCGCTGCTGGCGCCTTCGTCACCAGCAGGCAGTCACGCCGTCGGCGAAGCGAACGATCCTGCGGCTTGGCCAGTGGCCCCTGCTGTTGCTGCTGCTGCTGCTGCTGCTGCTGCTGGCCCTGGCCCTCACCTACCTGATGGTGCAGGCCCAGGATCTGATCATGGCTCCCTTCAGTGGCCATGTGATCACCGGGCTTCCCGTGCTGGCTGATCTGCCGCCCGGACTGTTGCTGGTGTTTGTGCTCGGGCTGGCGCCGGCGCTGCTGCTGGCCCCTCTGACCAGCCTGCGCCTTGCACTCGCCGCTGCCCTGGCCGCTTCAGCCACAGCCCTGGCCCGCGGTTGGAGCTACTGGTTGCCAGCCTTGCTGGCGGTGCCGTTTGACAAGGCCGATCCGCTCACCGGCCTTGATCTCAGCTTCACAGTGCTGCAGTTTCCAGCACTGCGTCTGATTCTGAGCGTGCTCTGCGCCCAGACGATCGTTGGCCTGGCGGCCTGCGTCTGGGTCACGCTGACCGCCGGATCCAGTCTCAGCGAGCTGCGGTTCGAGGGGATCAGCCGTGAACAGCAGCGGGCGCTCCAGCCGCAGCTGGCCGTGCTGGCCCTCGCGGTGGCGGCCAGTCACGCCCTGGCGCCCTTTGATCTGATGGTTCAGGGCAGTGGCGTGGCCAGCGGTGCGGGTTGGGTCGATCTGCATGTGCGGATGCCATTGCGTCTGGTGCAGGCACCGAGATGGCAGGGTTGGCCGACGCCATCG
>RGUW01000181.1 GCA_010027605.1 Synechococcaceae bacterium WB9_2_112
CCCTACGACCCCCGCAGCCCCTATTCGGCCAGCAAGGCTGCCAGCGACCACCTGGTGCGGGCCTGGCACCACACCTATGGCCTGCCGGTGGTGCTCACCAACTGTTCCAACAACTACGGCCCCTGGCAGTTTCCCGAGAAGCTGATCCCGGTGGTGATCCTCAAGGCCGCCGCCGGTGAGCCGATCCCGCTCTATGGCGACGGCGCCAACGTGCGCGACTGGCTCTATGTGGAAGACCACGTCGAGGCGCTGCTGCTGGCGGCCACCCGGGGCCGCCTGGGCGAGAGCTACTGCATCGGCGGGGCGGGCGACCACGGCAGCCCCAGCGAACGCACCAACCGCCAGGTGGTGGAGGCGATCTGCGCCCAGCTCGACGCCCTGCAGCCCCAGGGCGCGCCCCACAGCCGGCTGATCACCCTGGTGCGCGACCGCCCCGGCCACGACCGCCGCTACGCGATCGATGCCGGCAAGATCACCAGCGAGCTGGGCTGGCGGCCGCAGCACAGCTTTGAGCAGGGCCTGGCGGCCACGGTGCGCTGGCTGCTGGAGCACCAGGACTGGTGCGCCCAGGTGCACCGGCAGGCCGGCTATGGGGGCGAGCGGCTGGGGCAGGCATGATCCTGCCGCGCCTGTTGATGCTGGTGGTGCTGGCCTTCGATGCCGGGCCTCGCAGGCCCGACTACAGCGCACCGCCCCCCGCCCGCGGCCTCACCTGCAGCGCCGATCCGACGATCGCCGACGCGCTGCTGCGCCAGGGCCAGCGCCTGGGGATCGCAGTGGTGGCCGGCCCGCCAGAGCTGCCGGGCAGGGATGCCAGCTACCGGGCCGAGCCTGGGCGGCTGGGCACCATCACGCTCAAGCAGCGACCCATGAGTGCCGAGGTGCGCTGCCTGCTGATCAGCCATGAGTTCATTCATGTGCTGCAGCACCTGCACGGCGGCCTCAGGGGTGTGCCGCCGCTGGGGTGGGGAGCGGCGCGGCCCCAGCTTGAGCACACCGGCAGCCTCCAGGAGGCCGAGGCCTACACCCATCAGAACCAGGCCGGCCATGTGCTGCGGCTGCTGCAGGCGACGCCCACGCAGACTGGGAGCAGCCGCCCCAGCCTGCGCTGAGCCTCGCCAACCAGATCGGCACCGTGGCCTCGGTGATCACCGTGGGAGCCTTTGTGCCCCAGTCGCTCAAGATCCTGCGGCAGCGCGATGCGGGGGCTGTGTCGCTGCGCATGTACCTGCTGTTGGTGAGCGCCAGCAGCCTGTGGATCTGGTTCGGGGTGGTGATCGCCTCGGTGCCCGTGATCGCCACCAACAGCATCTGCCTGGTGCTGCAGGCCTGCACCCTGGGGCTCAAGCTGGCGAGCCTGCATCGGGGTCATGGCCTGATCAGCTCGACGCAACAGCGCAGCCCAGGGGCCCGCGCAAGACGAGCATCTGCCGTGAGCAAGGGCACCTGAAGCTGCTCGGCCAGCGCGACATAGAGGGCGTCGTAGGCCGAGAGATTGAGGCGCAGCTCCCAGGCACGAAGCCACAGGGCGCGGCTGACATGACGGCGCAGCCCCAGTTGATGGGCGACGGTGAGGGCTTGCAGGGCAGCAACGTCCTGCAGCTTGCCAGCCAGTACCAGTCGCCGCAGCACCGAGAGCACCTCTGCATCGATCAGTTCTGGAGCCTGCAGGCTCTCGGCTGCGAGACGGGAGCGAGCCGAGCCGTTCACGAGCAGTGCGTTCACCAGGACTGATGCATCGATCACAACCATCAGCGCTCGGCCCGGCTTTCGCTGAGGGCCTCCAAGATGCTGTCACGATCGATCGGTACTGACGGCAGGGAGCTCAATAGCTCGGCGTTGTCGGCGCGACGGGCGCTTTCCGTGAGCTCCTGCAGCGCAAAGGTGCTCAGGGGCAACCCTGCCTGAGCGGCGAGCCTCTCCAGGCGAGCGGCCACCTCCTCGGGGACATGCCGGATGTAGAGGGTGCGCATGGCGCTTGCTTGCTGGCTGCTAGCAGTCTAGGGGTCTGTTGTGGGTGGATGACGATCTTTCTGACCGTCACGGCCAAGGGGCAGGTGACGTTGCGCAAAGAGCTGCTGGCCCATCTCGGCGTTCGGCCGGGTCAGCGCCTTGATGTGGAGGTGTTACCCGGAGGCCTGCTGCAGTTGCATGCCCACCAGGCCACCTTTCTGTGATGGGCAGGGTTGTGAAGATCACCCCAGACATCACTGTGTTGGGGAGGGCGCTGGTGCGCGACGATCCTGATCTGGCCAGCAGGGCCATGGAGGTGCTGGAGCAGGCTGAGTTGGTCGCCATTCCGGTTTCCGAGCCCGCAGGCGGCAGCTGATCTCGGCGTGAACCAGTACCAGCGGAACTGTGGTCAGTCGGCCGAGCCGCGATCAGCCCCCGCAAAACCCGCATGGTGAAGTCTGTGAAACCTGCATTAGCGACTCCGTTTTTTCAGCATTAGGATGACCGTGTTTTGCGCATTGGCGAGCCTGCGTGCCTGCTTACAGCCCCCGAATCGTGGATGCCGAGCTGCTGGAGCTGTTGGCATCCGCCGGTGCGGTGGTGATCGAAGGGCCCAAGGCTTGTGGCAAAACGATGACGGCCTCGCAGCAGGCAGCCTCTCGTGTGCTGCTCGATATCGACCAGTCCGCACGCCAGGTGTTGGCGGTGGAACCGGGTATCTTGCTCAAAGGAGCGAGGCCGCGCCTGATCGATGAATGGCAGGTGGCACCCGA
>RGUW01000182.1 GCA_010027605.1 Synechococcaceae bacterium WB9_2_112
CGCGGTCAACCAGGCAAGAGGTCACGGTTCGTGTGCCTGAGCACTCAGTTCAGCCCCGCATGAATAGACAGGAGCCGGCTCGACCAAGCTTGGCTCTTTGACGGATTGGCCTCGAACTCGCCTTTTCAGGAAGCCCTACGTAGGCGGGTCGCGTCAATTACGTAGGCGGGTGTGCCCCCCAAGCCCCTGCCTTGGCAGGGGCTTGGGCCACGCTTCTGTTGGGGTTGGGTTGGCGGGTAATTGACGCCCGGTCAGGGCGCCAAACGACGGGCCCGTTTGCGGCGGTAGCTCTCGCCATTGATCTGGATGATGGTGCTGTGGTCCACCAGCCGGTCGACCGCTGCCACGGTCATGGCGCTGGTGGAGAAGACGTTCTCCCACTCGCTGAACGGCTGGTTGCTGGTCACCAGCAGGGATCTGCGCTCGTAGCGGTGCATCACCAGCTCAAACAGCACCGAGGTCTCGGCCTCGTCCTTGCGCACGTAGCCGATGTCGTCAATCACCAGCAGGGCATAGCGATCCAGGCGGTTCAGGGCTTTGGCCAGGGCGTAGTCGGCCTTGGCCCGCTGCAGCTCCTGCACCAGCGTGGTGGCAGTGAAAAACCGGGCTGAGCGATCCAGCGCGATCAGACTGCGGCAGATCCCTGCTGCCAGGTGGGTTTTGCCGACGCCGCTGGGGCCAAACAGCAGCAGGTTCTCGGCCCGGTCAACCCAGCCGGTGTCATGGGCGAGCTGCTCGATCTGGTGGCGATCGAGATCGAGGAAGGCCCCCCAGTCCACATCCGCCAGGGTCTTGGGCACTGGCAGCTGGGCCTCATGCAACAACCGCCGCAGCCGCGCCTGGTGCCGCTGCTGGTGCTCCTGCTCGGCCAGCACGTAGAGGTAACTGGCCGGGCTCCAGCCGTCGGCTTGGGCTTGCTGCTCGGCTGCCTGCCACTGGCTGCGGAACTGCGCCAGTTTCAACTGCTTGAGCAGTGTCGGCAGGGCTGTCTCCAGCGCTGGCCGGCTCGGTGGTTCGACCCAGGAGTGCGTCATAGCTGCTGAGGGTGTGTTCAGGGATGTCGAGTTGGGGTAAGGCTGCAAGGTCCCGTGGCGGCCGCAGGCCGTAGTGATCACGCAGGGAGCTGAGGCTGATCTCGCCGTTGCGCAGCTGACGGCGCAGGTACCGCTCCACGCCGGCCAGATCGTCTGTTCTGGCAGCGACGTGGAGTGCATCGACCATGACCTTGGCCGCCTCATCTGGCGGCAGAGCTGCCAGCAGCGCGCGCCACAGCTGCCGCCAGCTGTCTGTTGGCAGCAGGTCGTCCTGCAGCTGGGCGCGCAGCAGCGCTCTGGGTTTGCGGCGCAGGCTGTCGATCACGTGGCGGAAATCGATCCGCCGCAGGGCCTTCTGCCCCTTCTGGCCGTGCAGCCGCGGCAGGGTTTCAATGAACTGGCTACGCAGGAACAGATCCAAACGGTCGTGGCGCAGATGCACGCTGAGCTGCTGGCCGATCAGCCGTGAGGGAACGCTGTAGGTGACCGACCTGACCTCGATCGTGCTGGTGCTGCGTACCCGCACCGTGAGTGGGTCGTAGTCGGCAAAGCGCTCCACCGGCAGCGGCTGCAGGTGCAGCCGCTCGATCTCCAGCCTGCCGGCCACCTCGTAGCGACTGTTGAACGAGGCGGTGACGCGCGCCACCAGTTGGCGGTATTCGGCCTCTGTTGCAAAGTCGCGGCTACCGCGTTGGATCAGCTGCTGCTCCAGCCGGTGTTTCCAGTGCCCGTGCGGGCCTTCAATGGCGCCGTTCTCATGGGCCACACCGCGGTTGTTGCGGGTGGCGATCACGCCCAGGTGGGCGCAGAGCTCGCTGTAGCGGCTGGTGTAAACGCCGGCGTAGCTGCCGTCGCGGTTGCGAAAGCAGGCGCTGAGGCTGTCGGTGCGGTGTTCTGCAGGCACACCGCCGCAGAGCGCCAATGCGTTCTGCAACGCCTCGGCCAAGGCGACAAAGCTCTCGCCGCCGTGGATCACCTCCACATAGCACCAACCCGAATACGGCAGGCGGAAGTGGAACAGCCGGTGCTCCAACACCGCACCGGTAATGGTGATGGGCATGCCTTTGAGCAGCGTGAAATCGGAGATCCCCAGCACACCGGGCTGATGGTGCTGCAGGAACATCACATCGCGCCCAGGGCCATGCAGCGCCTTCCACTGCTCGACGCGGCGCTGCAGGGTGCGGCGTCGGCGAAACCACTCTTGGCCAGGGAAGCGCTGCTCCAGGTGCAGCAGCAGGGTCTGGGGTTCCAGCTCAGGTGCCTTGTTGAGCATGGGCACCAGCACGCTGTCCCAGACCTCGGCCAGAGGGTCGGCGCGGGTGCGCCAGTGGCGACCACGGCGCTGCTGCTGGCCTTCTGGCTGCAGCTCGCCGCGGTCGATGCGCTGGGCGCTGCGCACCGAGATCCCGACCGCATCAGCAGCGAGCTGTTGGCTGAGGCCACTGGCCCTTTTGGCCATGTACCGCTCCTTGATCCGCAACGACAGAGGGGCGGGCATCGCTGGGCTCCAGACCGTGATCGGAGCCCTGTTGTCGCGTCTTGAGACCCGCCTATGTAGTTGCGCAGTCCCGCCTATCTAATCGTCGCCAAACAGCCAGAGCCAGGAACTGGCGGTGCGAGCCCTGCCGGGTAATCGCTGTGGAAGACCTCTGGGGTATCCCCACGG
>RGUW01000183.1 GCA_010027605.1 Synechococcaceae bacterium WB9_2_112
GCTCGACGGCGCCGGCGGCACTCCCCTGGCGGCCTTCTACCTGGATCCGTTCAGCCGACCGGGCAGCAAGCGCGGCGGCGCCTGGATGGACGAGTGTCTGGGGCGCAGTACCAACCGCAGCGGTGAGACGGTGCTGCCGGTCGCCTACCTGATCTGCAACCAGAGCCCGCCGGTGGGGGAGACCCCCAGCCTGATGACCTTTGACGAGGTCGAGACCCTGTTCCATGAGTTCGGCCATGGGCTGCAGCACATGCTCACCACCGTGGAGCGGCCGCAGGCAGCTGGCATCAACAACGTCGAATGGGATGCGGTCGAGCTGCCCAGCCAGTTCATGGAGAACTGGTGCTACGACCGCGCCACCCTGATGGGCATGGCCCGTCACTGGCAGAGCGGCGAACCTCTGCCCGAGGCCGAGTATCAGAAACTGCTGGCTGCCCGCACCTTCATGGGTGGCAGTGCCACCCTGCGGCAGGTGCATTTCGCCCTCACAGACCTGCGCCTGCACAGCGTCTGGACGCCCACGTGCGGCCAGAGCCCCGAGCAGCTGCGGCGCGAGATTGCTCGCACCACCACCGTGCTCGAGCCGATCGATGACGACGCCTTTCTCTGCGCCTTCAGCCACATCTTCGCCGGTGGATATTCGGCCGGTTACTACTCCTACAAGTGGGCCGAGGTGCTGAGTGCCGATGCCTTCAGCGCCTTCGAAGAGGTGGGCCTCGACGTTGAGGATGAGGTCGTCGCCACCGGTCGGCGTTTTCGCGACACCGTGCTGTCGCTCGGCGGAAGCCGTGCTCCGGCTGAGATCTTTGAGGCCTTCAGGGGGCGGCCCCCCAGCACCGAGGCGTTGATCCGGCACTCGGGGCTGGCCAAAGCTGAGGCGGCGCCCCTCGTTGGCATGGTTGCATGAACCTGCTGGAGCTCGCCAGTGGTTTTGCCACCGAGGGGATGCCCGAAAGCGTCCAACCCCTTGGCGATGGCAATGTCAATGCCACCTACGTGGTTGAAGTCACGGGTGGGCGTCGGTACGTGCTGCAACGTCTGAACACGGCGGTGTTTGCGCGCCCCGATCTGGTGATGGCCAACCTCGAGGCGGTTGTGCACCACTGCCGACAGCGGCTGGGCACTGAGCCTCCCACTGGGGATCGTGACTCCTGGCAGGTACCGAGCCCGGTGCCGTTGAAGGCCGCCTGTGGCGAGCTCGATGCGCCATGCCATCTGCTGCGTCACGGGGATGGGGCCTGGCGCATGATCACCTTCATCGAGGGTGCCCACTGCCTTGAGCGGCTGCAGCACAGCAGCGAGGCCCGGGAGGTGGGCCGGGCGTTGGGGCGCTTTCATGCCCTGATTCACGATCTGCCGGCCGAGCAGTTGGCCGACACCCTGGAGGGGTTTCACGTCACGCCGGGCTATCACGCGCGTTATCTGGGGGTGCTGGCTGCCGCCGCAACCGGCCCATCGGCCGTGGCCCAGCGCCTGGCCGATCCCCAGGCCCAGGCATGTGTGGCGTTCATTGCGGCCCGCCAGCATCTGGTGCCGGTGCTCGAGCAGGCCAGAGAGGCCGGGCACCTCAAGCTGCGCCCGATTCATGGTGACCCCAAGGTCAACAACGTGATGCTCTGCAGTGCCACCGGTCGTGCGGTGGCGATGGTGGATCTCGACACGGTCAAGCCGGGTTTGTTGCACTACGACATCGGTGATGCCCTGCGTTCGGGTTGCAATCCCGCTGGCGAGGAAACCACGGATCTGGAGGCGGTCTGCTTTGACCTGGAGCTTGCAGCCGCCATGCTCCGCGGCTATCTGCATGAGGCGGGAGCTGTGCTGACGCGCCACGACATCGATCATCTCTTCGACGCCATCCGGTTGTTGCCCTTCGAGCTGGGATTGCGCTTTTTCTGCGACCATCTCGAGGGTGACGTCTATTTCAAGGTGACCCATCCACGTCACAACCTCGAGCGGGCTCTGGTGCAGTTCCGTCTGGCCGAGAGCATTGAGGCCCAGGAGCGTGAACTTCGCGATCTGATCTCCGCGTTGTGTGAGTCATGAGTGCCAACCCAACGTCGGCCCAGCTCCAGGCGCCACGGCTCCAGGCGCCACGGCACCGACTCCGGCGTTGGAATGGCGGGCAGGCAGAGCGGGCAGACCTGCAGGCCCAGGCTGCGATGGAGAACGGTGCGTTGCACCTGAACTTCCGCCTGCTCTGGACGCCCGACGGCTGGCCGTTGCAGTTGCCGCCCAGCCTGGGTTGTTCGACCAACCCCCCTCAGCGTGCCGATGGGCTCTGGCAGCACACCTGCTTTGAGGCCTTCATCGCGCCGGTCGGTTCCAGGGCTTATTGGGAGTTCAACCTGTCCCCGGCAGGGGATTGGAACGTCTACCGCTTCGACGATTACCGCGCCGGGCAGCGCATGGAGACGGCCTATCAGTGCTTACCACTGCGCGTCAGCGGTCCCCAGGCCGCGCCACCCGATGCTCACGGCCGGCTGCCGGAGCCGAGCGACCTGCTCGAGTTGGACCTGTGCTGTTCGCTGCCACCCGACCTTCGGGAGTCGTTGCCGGAGGGCACTGGTCTGGAGCTGGGTCTCACGGCGGTGCTCGAGCAGCGGGGCGGCGAGCTCAGCTATTGGGCCCTGACCCACCCTGGCCCTGAGCCCGATTTTCACGACCGGCGTG
>RGUW01000184.1 GCA_010027605.1 Synechococcaceae bacterium WB9_2_112
GGGTGAGTTGAAAGTATAACACCGGCCCGGTCCTGACCCTCTGCAGTCGTGGTGCTGTGCGCCCGCGAGCCATGAGTGATCTGCCTAACCGGCGGTAGCGGCGCGCTGGTAGTCATCCTCCAGCCGTTCAATGTCGTCCTCGCTGAGCAGGCTGCCGCGTTGCACTTCCACGATCAGCAGGTCGTCACTGCCGGCGCTGGCCCGGTGAATGGCGCCGCAGGGCACCAGCAGCGTGGTGCCCGGGGTGGCGGAGAGGCGCTCGCCCGCGCATTCCAGTTCACCGCTGCCGGACACCACCACCCAGTGCTCGAGGCGATGCAGATGGCGTTGCAGGCTGATGCGCTGGCCGCGGCGGATGCAGAGGCGCTTCACCAGATAGCCCTCTCCGGAACCGAGGGTTTCGAACCACCCCCACGGACGTTCGACCACGGGGCCGTGCTTCCTGCTCCCAGCGACCCTAGGAGCCTGTCGCACGTTGAGAGCAATCTTCTGACGCGACACAACAGCGATGCGCTTCTTGGACTTGACCTCCCCGAACGCCTGTCGTTCTGAGGGGGGCGTCAGGCCGTTGCCAGCGTTGCCCTGAACAGCTTGAGCAGGTTGTGGGTGGTGGCCATCAGCGCCCATTCCCCATTCACCTGCTCCAGGCCCCGCAATCGGAACCGATTCAGACCTCTGGAGCCCTTGATCTGGCCAAACACCGGTTCCACAACGGTCTTGCGCAGGGCGTAGATCGCTTGTCCCGCCTTGGATCTGAGCTTGCGCTCCATTCGTCCGCGGGCATCGAGATCTTTTGGTGGTCTGCCCCGCGATGGCCGTGGCCTTTGACCGTGTTGCTGCCGGCTGGTGGAGACATAGGCATCGATGCCGCGCTGCTCGCAGGCTTCCAGATTGGTGGCGCTGCAGTAACCCGCATCTGCCGTCAGCACTGCTGGCAGCTGGCCGGTGTTGGCGTGGATTCGCTCCAGCATGGGCAGCAGGTGCACGGCGTCGCTGGGTTGGTTGCTGACGCCGATCGCCACGATCACCTGGTGGTCGCCATCGACAGCGGCCTGGGCGTTGTACCCCTGGATCCAACCGTCAGCTCCCTTGAGGATGTGGCTGTCAGGGTCTGAAAAGTTCCTCTGAACCTGGGGTTTGGGGTTCCCGCACGCATCGGTGGGCAGCTGGCGAGATGGCATCGCCAGGGGATCGCAGACCCCAGCTGCAGTGATGTCAGGGGGCTCAAGGCCGGCCGCCTCGGCTTTCTCAATGGCCAGCTTGTTGGCGTCATCAGCCCGCCTGCGTGCCCCACGCCCACGGCGTACTGCCCGCTTGCTGGCCTGGTCGTCACCACTGGCTTCTGCCTCGGCCGTCTCCTGTTCGGCAGCGGCAGCTTCCTGCTGCCGCTGGGCGGCCTTGGCGGCTGCAGCCTCAGCTTCCAGTTCGGCCTTGGCCTTGCGGATCCACTCCAGACGGCTGCTGCGCCGCTTGAGTTCTTCCGGCAGCTCATCACCGCGTTTGTCCCTGCCGATCTGGCTGTCTTCCTGGGCATCGATGAGCTCGGCCTTACGCAGCAGCGCCCGCATCTCGGCCTCCAGCTGCTTCTCGGACTTGAGCATCCGCTCGTGGCTCATGGCCTTGTGTTTGCTGGCATTGGCTTTGACCTTGGTGCCATCCAAGGCCACATGGCCAAGGCTCACCAGCCCTGCCTTCTGGCACAGCCGCAGCACCTGAACAAAGAGCCCAGCCAGAGCACCAAGGTGGCGGCGGCGGAAATCGCTGATCCGGCTGTGGTCCGGCTGCTGATTACCGGTGAGCACGCGGAAGGCAGCGTCCTCCCAGCAGGCCTTCTCGATCTTCCTGGAACTGGACAACCCGACGCAGTAGGCGTACAGGAGCAGCACAACCATCATTCGCGGGTCGTACGCCTTTTCCCCACGTGGATCCTTCTGCCGGTACACGGCATAGATCTCCTCAAGATCAAGCTCAGAGGCCAGATCCAGCAGGAAGAACACCAGGTGGCCCTGAGGCAGCCAGTCCACTGGTGAGGGCGGCAGCAGCAGCGTCTGCTCCGGGTTCCAGGCGCGAAAGGATTTGGGCTTGACCATGCCCCATTCTCTCGCCCAGAACCACTGCAGTCACTGGAATCTGGGCGGATTGCAGGGCGTCTGTGGAGTGCCCGAGTGCTGATCTATGCGCAACAGGCTCCTAGGGAGCCGGGGCGGGTCCGGCGAGTTCCGAGGCGGGATCGCTTACGGGGATCGGCAGATACAGATGGGCCTGCCGCCGGGCGCGGGTGAGGCCGGTGTAGAGCAGGCGGGCATCGACGCGCCGGCTGGGGGGCAGCAGCAGCAGCACCTCGCCGTACTGGCTTCCCTGGGCTTTGTGCACCGTCAGCGCCAGGGCGGGTTCCGCCGGCCCGAGTCGGGCCGGATGCAGCAGGCGTTCGCCAGGGAACAGCACCAGCCGCTCCGCCGACCCTGGCGTGGGGCGCTCCACCAGCACGCCGATGTCGCCGTTGGCCAGACCCTGCTCCGGCAGGTTGCGGCGGTTGAGCACGGGCGTGCCCAGCGGCCAGCCCTGCAGCGGGCCACGGGCCGCATCCCCGAGCAGGACTCGCTGGACACCCTCCACGCCCCAGGGGCCCTGGCGGACGGGGCTGAGCAGGATCAGCTGCTCCAGAGCTG
>RGUW01000185.1 GCA_010027605.1 Synechococcaceae bacterium WB9_2_112
GTCGTCTTCTTCTTCATCGGGATCTTCGTGTTTGGCTTCCTGGCCAGCGACCCCAGCCGCACCCCCAGCCGCAAGGACCTGGAGGAGTGAGAGGAGTGACCCGTGCCTCAGGCCTGGCCTGAGCATCAGGTGGTGAGCTGCTGAACCGTCCCGATCGATCCAGAAACGCCACGCACGCGTGGCAGGATCGCGGCCCCTGTCGCCCACCCGGTGAAGCCTCCGCTACGGACGAGAGCCTTCCGGGTTGCACCGTGTTTGCTGGCCTCCCTGGTGGGGGGCTTCCCTCCGTTGGCTTTTGCCCAGGCCCCGGGCACTCCCTCAGGGGCACCGAGCAGCGGAGCAGCTGCCGCAGCAAGCGGCGGTGCCAAAGCGGCCATCGACCGCCCTCTGAAGCCCGCCTCGGCCGAGCAGCGGCCGCCGACGCGGATCGGCCTGCAGGCCGATGAACAGGGGTTTGATGGGCTGCTGGATCGCTTCGTGGCCCGCGGCGATGTGCAGATCGACCTGGCCGGGGGCCGCCTGCTGGCGGACCGGTTGGAGTACGAAACCAAAACCCGAACGCTGTACATCGCCGGGCGGGTGCGCTTCTGGCGCGGCGAGCAGTATTTCCAGGCCAACAGCCTGCGCTACAGCCTGGCGGAAAACCGCGGCGACGCCGAGGCGGTGTATGGCGTCATCGATTTCGACACCACAGAGGTGGATTTCGATCTGGAGGTGGCCCCCTCTATCGCAACTCCACCCCTCAGCTACTGGCCCCGTTCGACGCCCTTCCGCGGCAGCCGCTTCCAGCTGGACGCCGCAAACCGCTGGCCCACGTCGAGCGCTACGCTAGCAACCAAGCCATTGCCAAGCCCCGGAAGCGGCGTCCTGCTGCCTGGCTTGAGCAGCAGCAGCAGGCTCGGACCTGGAGCAACAGGCGGACGTCCAGCCCCACTGCGGCTGCGTGATTGGCGCACCCCACCGGTGGTGCTGCTTCCGGCGGCCCGAACCATGGCCTGCCCGCCATTAATCCCACCGATTCCCAACTGGCACCCGTACCCCACAGCCATCACCGCCTGGGGCTACGGCCAAGCCATCGACGCCAATTTTGGCGATGCGTTCTATTTCAACGGCCGCATGCGGCCGGAATACCTCTGGGGTTTCAACGTCAACCAACGGCTGATCGACGCAGGACCCCTGGCCCTCGAGTTTGATTCCAACGCGCTCCTGCACACGGCCAACTGGCAGCGGGGTGGTCCTTACAACAACACCTACCCGAATGCGCCTCTGCCGCCGCAGACCTTTGGGGAGTTCACCGGTGGCCTGGCGCTACGGGCGTGGCTGCAGCCCTGGCTCAGTCTCGGCTTCGTTCAGGGCGTCAGCGTGCTCACCGCCAACAGCCTCTACGAACAGACCTACCGCGGCACCTACCAGAACTTCCTGAATTACCTGGCATTTGAAGTCGAGGCACTCGTCCAGCCGCAGTGGTCGGTGGTGGGGCGTCTGCATCACCGCTCAGGCGCCTATGGCACCTATGGCGGAGTGAGTGAAGGCAGCAACGCTTATCTGGTGGGTGTTCGCTATCGCTTTGGTGAGGCCCCTGCGTCCAAAGCAGTTCCGGAGATGCCGCCGCCCCAGAGCTGCACTGCGGCCACACCCGCGGGGCTCAACCAGCCGAAACCCCTTGCCGATCAACTCAACCTGGTGGCGCAGGGCGCCACCAGCCAGGCGCTTGAACAAAGCAAACCAACACCTGTTGAGCATGAACCCCTCGGGAATCCCGCCGCAGAAGAGCGTGAGCGCCACCTGGCTATTGCTGCCGCGGTGGATCAACGGGTTCGCGACGTCCAGTACATCCGCAGTCTCAAGTTGGAGCGACGCCAAGGGGGCCTCAAATATGACCAGACCGCTGAGGAACGGCAATTTGGCCAGGCGCGTCCCCAACAGCTCATGGGGTTTTACGGCGATCAAAAACTGGTGGATGGCCAAGTGGGTCGCTGGCGCTTCCAAGCCGAGAGGATCACGATCACCGCCGAGGGCTGGCAAGCGGAGAGGGCAGCCTTCACCAACGACCCGTTTACGCCTTCGCAATCGTGGCTGGATCTGCAATGGGTGACTGCGCAGGATCTTGGCGAAGGCACCATCAAGATCAAAGCCAAACGCAGCCGGTTGATCCTGGAGAACCGACTGCCGATTCCGATGCGCCGCAATCTGACGCTGGAAAAGAAAAAGCCTGTGGACAACCGCTTCGTGGTGGCCGACGACAGCATCGACCGCAGTGGCATCTACTTCGGCTACAAGCTGCCTGAAATCAACATTCCCAACACCAAAGCTAAACTGAAACTGGAACCACAATTCATGGTGGCCCGTGCACTCAATGGCTCCGTCAGCACCTATCCCCTGCCTGGCTCCCCAGAGGGCGCTCCCAACAGCACACAAACTGCACAAATTGGTGATTTATTTGGCGCCTTTGCCAAAGTCGAAGGTTCTCTATTCGGTTTTGCAGCATCCGACTTTGCCCTGAGCCTCTCTACCCTCAATCCCAGCAATTTCGCAAACGGGACCCGCAGCTGGGGAGATTTCTCACGCACCCTCAAGCTTCCCAATCTTGGAATCCTGCCCGCTGGCGAATACACCAGCAG
>RGUW01000186.1 GCA_010027605.1 Synechococcaceae bacterium WB9_2_112
GTCCACTCAGGCTGTTCGCCAAACCAAGCCCCGTAATCAAAGATCTTTGCTGAAGGAACAGGCACCTGAAAACCACCGATCGCGTCAAACGTGACCAGCGGACCATCCCGATTGGGTCCCGTCATGCTGCCAAACAGATTGGCGACATCGGATGGCACCCAAAACGAACTCAGATCAGTTGCTTTCGGTCCGACCTGCATATGCACCCCGGTGAGCGGATCAATCGTGCCGTTCTTGAAAATCGTCAGATTGAAGGGTTTGGTGGTCCCTTCCGTGTCTTGAATATGGCGAACGATGAAGGCGGTGGCGGTGTTGTCGGTGAAACCGCCATCGGCCAGTCGCGTCATGCCGGTGTCGCTGTAGAGGCGCATCAGCTCTTCAACACTGGTGCCACCCCGGGGCGACGGAGCCGGCAGCACCTTGGGCATCGCCAGCGTCCCCCGGCCCAGGGATGCCAACGGTGCCATGTCTCTGGCAGCCGACGCCACGGTGTTGGCGATGGCTTCGACACCGATCGCATCGAATGTCTTGACCGCCGCCAGGTGGGCCAGCGCCGACGAAGAGGCCGTGGTCGCATCCACGACCGACAGACCCGACTTCAGGGAGGCCGCAACGGGTCGCTTCAACGAGGGAAGTGACGAGAACAACTTGTTGTTGCTCAGGTCAAGCGATACATCACCGGCGCCGAAGAATGCCGAAGCCACCGGCGAAGGCTTGCCCTCCTGAACATCACTCAGGAAAAACAGGGGCGTCATCATGCCCTGCGGTGGCGCCTGGGCTGCGCCCAACGGTGTGGAGCTGAAGATCTTGTTCTGCAGCAGACCGATGTTGTCGAGCACGACGGGTGTTGTCTGGGCAGACGCAGCAATCAGCAGATCCTTGCCGGCGGCCCAGCCCTGCCGTGCCGCATCGAGCCCTTTGCTTCCCAGATCAGCCAGCATGTTGTACGGCTGAAACACAAACTTATCGGTGAAGTTTCTCCAGCTCAACTGAGCCTCACCGGCAGCTCCTGCAAGGCCGATCAGATAGCCGGCCTGTTTGAGGGAGGTCTGCCAGGACTGCGGTAACGCATCGATGGCGGTCTGCAGCCAATCCGGAATCGTGGGAGTCGTGGCCTTGAACAGGGATGCGACCTGGCCGTTGTAGCCCGTGCTGTTGTACTGATCACGGGCCGAGACCTGCTCAAGACCCGCCAGGAACGGTTGCGAATAGGCCAGTTGGCTCAGGAACCACGAGCCGCCCGAGTTGGCCGCGATGCCTTTGACCTGGCCCATCAGGGTTGCCAGATCGCTCGTCTGCCCCTTGGTGCTGAGGCCATCGAGGCCTCCGGCGATGAGCCCGGCCAACGAGGAATGGGAATTCCAGCCGCCCCCACTGAACGCCACATACCGGGTGGGCACCACCGCGGCTGGGGCTGGTCCTGGGGCCGTGAACGCGGCTTGTCCAAGGGGTTTGGCCATGGCCCAGGCTCATTCAGATTCAAAGTGAGTATCGACGCCCCCGTGCCGCTTTGCATCACCCAATCGGGTCAAGCCTGTCGAGCGAGCCCGTCGAGCGAGCAAGCCGATCAACGGCCCACTCAGCGATCAGCGGGCACCAGGGCGATGTGATTGAGCAGCGTGGTGGTGAAGGCAAACAGCAGAAACGGCAACGACAGCACCAGGATCAGGCCCACGCCCACCAGGGCGAACAGGGGCCGGCTCGCGCCCATCAGGGCCAGACCCGCCGCCAGGCTCACGAAGATCACGGCCATCCAGATCAGGATCTGGGCATAGATATCGCCGAAGGTGAGCGTGCAGCGCAGTTGATAAGGCTGCCCTCGAAGCTGGGGATCGGCGGGGGCTGACGGAGCCATGGCCAGGTACCGGAAACAGCGGACTGTCACCAGATAAGCCACGGCGGCGGCATCTGTCCGCCCGGCGCAACACTCCGTTCAGAGGCGAAGCAACCGGGGAGCAGATCAACCCGCTCCGGCAACCCCCTGCAACTGCTGGTCGACCTGCTGGCGCTCCCAGAGGCGGCGGTAGGTGCCATCGACCGCCACCAGGTCCTGATGACGCCCCTGCTGCACCAGCTGACCGTTGTCGAGAACCAGCACGCGATCGGCGGCAGCCGCGGCCGAAAGCTGATGGCTGATCATCAGCACCGTGCGTCCCTTCTGGCTGCGCACCGAAGCCAGGATGCCCGCTGCCGTGGTGTTGTCGACGCTGGCCAGGGCATCGTCGAGCACCAGCAGCGGTGCCTGCAGCAACAGGGCCCGCCCCAGGGCCGTGCGCTGGCGCTGGCCGCCGCTCAGGGTGATGCCGCGCTCGCCCACCAGGGTCTGATAGCCATCGGGGAACCCTTTGATATCGGCCGCGAGCCTGGCCTGGGCTGCCACCGATTCGACCTGCTCGAGCGAGGCCTCGGGATCGCCGTAGCGAAGGTTGTCGGCCAGGGTCGCGGTGAACAGATAGCCCTCCTGAGGCACCAGCGCCACCTGGCTGCGTAGGTCCTCGAGCCGCAGGGCCGTGACATCGACCCCATCGAGGAACAGCTGGCCGGGGCCGATCTCGACCATGCGGCCGAAGGCGCGGGCCAGGGT
>RGUW01000187.1 GCA_010027605.1 Synechococcaceae bacterium WB9_2_112
TTGCAGAGTGATCCGTTGCCGATGGCCACGTGCTTGGGCCAGGCATTGCCCTGGGAGTCCTGCACGATGGGCGGCGGCAGCTCGGCGCCAGTGCGCGTCTGAATGTCGCGGCTGAAGCTGATCCGAACGAGGCCGGTTTCCTGCTCGGTGCCATCTTCCAGCAGCTGCGTCTCCTTCTTCCACGGGCGACCGTTGGGGCCGTACCTGGCGTTGCCGCCGAACTTGTCCATGAACAACCCGTGGATGCTGCCGATGAAGGCCTTGCTGGTCGGGTCGGAGTCGGGTGACGCCTGCAGCAGCACGATCCCGTACTGCTGCTTTTCCCCAGTGCGGGTCTTGACGGTCTTGGGCGTCAGGACATTGGCAAACAGCACCTCTCCAGGAGGTGTAATCAAGGTGTCTGACATAGGTCGGGTGAACGGTTGCAGCTCTCCAGGGGTGGAGTGCTGCGCCTATGCTGCACCTAGGCGGCATCCACGTCAACCGGTCAGCTGAAGGCGTAAGGGTTGGATCCGATTTTGCTGACCTCCAGGGTCTCGACCATTGGCGGCGGCGCCAGCTCAACGCCAGAGCGGGCTTGGATTTCCTCGGCCACCTTCGGCAGCCAGCCGGTGGCGTAGAAGGTCGCCAGCTCCTGGTGCAGCAGTTCGTGGAGGGCATCGGCATGGGCCGGCACCACGGCAAAGCAGTCGTGGTTGGTCAGCAGGTCGATCCGCCGCTCTCCAGCGCTGCAGACGATCCGCTGGCAGAAGGCACCATCAAACGAGTGGATCAGGTTGGCCGTGATTCCCCGTGCCGTCGCCAATGCCGACAGCTCCCCTGGCGTGGCTTTGGTTGCCCTCCAGCGCTTGCTGCCGCTGATGGCGGTCGGCACCCGGCGGCGGGCTTCCATCTCACGACCCAGCACCACCGGCATCCCGGTTGGCGTGGTCCACACCACCTCCTGCTGGGTCTTGACCACCCGGTAGCTCAGCCCGCAGCACTTGGCCGATGATTCGCGCCAGGTAGTTCGCCGGTCGCACCAGCCGCCATTCGTAATCGCGTGGTGGCAGGTCTGGGTTGCGCCTCAGCAGCAGGTCCGACAGGGCATCGCTGCAGCTCCAGAACCCAGAGCCGTACACGCTCGTCATCGTCGGTCCTTTCAGCAGGCTGCGGTTGATGCCGATGTCCAGCCATTCCGCCGCCAGTCGCTGGGTATGGGGTGGCCCGGCCTCCAGGTCAAGCCGCAGCAGCTTGATCGTCCGTTCCGCCATCAACCCATACAGATCCACCGGCTTCTTACCTGTGAGTCGTGTTGCAGCGGCCAGCTTCGCGTCTCGGGTGAGTGCCGCCAAAATCGCCAGGCCGCTGGCATGTTGATCGAGGCGGATGGGGCAGCCGATTGGTGCCGCTGGATCCTGCAGCCACGACAGCACCCCACGGCACAGCTGCAGGAACTGCCACGGATCTTTCGCATCACGCCACAGCTCCATCCGCTGCAGCGGGGCCTCGGCAGCACCTGTCAGCAGGGGCAGGTTGTCTCGGCCCCATCGCAGCCGTTCCTTCCAGCTGCCACGGATGCCCCAGTGACCAGCCGCAGCCTTCAGCATCCACTCAAACCCGGTCTCGTCGGTCGGCTTGGCTGGTAATTGCAAGACTGCCTTCTCCCAGTCCGGCCCCTGGTGCGTGACCTCGCGGTGAGCGGTGTAGATCCGCCCGCGCCAGTCGAACTCATAGGCGAACCAGCACGGCTGCCCGGCCAATTCCTCCATGGCATCCAGCGCCCGCTGGATCCGCACCCGTTTGCCCAGGTTCAGGCGCCGATCCTCTCGGGCTTCATTGCAACGCTCCAACCACTGCCGCATCGCCTGACCGCCGCCCTGCGGTCGCGGCGGCACCTCGGGTGGATTCCTGGCAACGGGAAACAATGCCAGCCCCTCGTTCCATGCCTGCTGCTGGATGGCCACCATCCAGGGATCCACGGTCAGCACCTGCCGCTGCAGCTGGTTGGCAACCTGCAGCTGAATGGCCAGCTCCGCCCCTGCCAGATGCCGACCACGGACGATGAGCTGTCGGGTATTGCCCAGGTGGCCGCCACCGTCCAGGCTGTGCCATGGCCTCGGCGGCACCAGCATGGGTGACCGCTTGGCCGGCAGCTGGCGATGAGGGCTGGCCTTGATCACGGCTTGCGTCGCCGCGGTTGGCCGCACCTCCAGCGCCCGGCGTTTCCCCCGGGTGACAGGCACCAACTCAATCAGCTCAGTCGCGCCGGCCACCAGATCCAGCAGCAACGCACCAACCTCAAAGCGGTCGGTGGCTGTCCACGTGCTGGCCGCAATCCCCATGGACTGCAGCATCCGTGGATTCACTATCTCCGTCCGGCTGTACCGACCACGCATCAGCTCCAGGGTCCGCTGCCGTTCGTCCTGCAGCAGGATTCCCCGGGCTTCGCGTTCAATCGCGGTGCCAATCGCCTTGGCCAGTGGCCGGTGGCTCCTGGTCCGGCTGATCTCGTCGATGACCACCGGCAGCACCACCGAAACGATGGCGGCTGGCCCCCGTGGGATGTGGAGCAGCAGCGGCAAGGCGCAGTAATGCGGGCCGGCCATGCCAGGCCT
>RGUW01000188.1 GCA_010027605.1 Synechococcaceae bacterium WB9_2_112
CGCCAGTGCACCGGTGATTGTTGTCACGCTGGCTGCATTAACAACACCAGTGGTGCTGCCGTTCAGCGTATTGAGATCAGCCGCAGCAACCGTTGTGTCGGTGAGTGTGATGGCCAGATTGGCAGCCTTTTCAAGACGCGAGGAGGTGAGCAGGGCTCGGACAGCGGCCGCACTGCCGCTCAGCGCGGTGACTGCCTTGGCATCCAGGACGGCTGCTGGGCCAAGGCTGTCCAGCAGCCCCTGCAGGTCGGCGGCGTTGGCCTCCAGCCCGGTGGTGGAGCTTGGGGCGGAGAGGGTGAGGCGACCCACACCCTGGAGTTGCTCGACGCCCTGAAGTTGCACAATCTGCTGCAGCTTGCCTGCGGAGCCGGCCACGTCGAAACGCCCCAGCTCCAGCCAGGGATCGCCAGCCACGGTGCCCCTGCGCAGCAAGCGCCAGTCACCATTGCTGAGGTTGACGCTGTCGATCCCACTGCCGCCCCGCAGCCAGCTGATCAGGGCCGCTGTTTCAAAACGATCATCGCCAGGGCCCCCATCGAGAAAGGCATAGGCAGTCGATGCGGAGCTCAGTTGATCGTTGCCGCTCTCGCCAAACAGCAGGTTCGATTGCAGGTTGATGGCGCTGAGGCTGTCGTTGCCGGCGCCCCCCATGGCCAGCAGCGGATAGGTCGTGGGCAACCCATTGGCAGGGCTCACGGTCAAGGTGTCAGCGTTGGCGGAGCCGTCGCCTGGACCCAGGTTCAGGGCCAGACCCAGCAGATCCAGACCCGTTGCTGTTTGCGCTGAGGCATTGGTTTGGCTGTAAGTGGTGCCAGCAAACAGCTGGGGCCACACCACCTGGCTCAGAAACAGCTCCGGAATGCTGAGATCGGCCCGGAGATCCACATCAAACACCAGGGTGGAGCTGGCAGGGATGGAGCCGGTGGCCCGGTCTCCATAGGCCAGTGAGGGGGGGATCACCAACCGCACCTGGGAACCCAGCGGCAGCCCCTGCAACCCCTGATCCCAGCCGGTGATCACCTGGCCTGTGCCCAGGGTGAGGTCAAAGGGCCGACGACCCGCTTTGAGCGAACTGTCGAACGGGGTGCCGTTGGTGAGGGTGCCGCTGTAGTCCACCAGCAGGCGCTGCCCCGCGGTGGTGAGCGGTCCATCGCCCACCGCCGTGAGCTGGCGCTTTAACAGGGCCGGTGCCTGGCTGCCGCTGGCCCCATCCGGGTCGATCGCCAGCACTTGCGGCAGCTCACCGGGGAGCCCGTTGCCAGTAAATAGCACCGGTGCCGTGGTGGAATCAGATAGCAGGCCTTGCGTATCCCGGGCCTGCACTACCACAAAGCCCTGGCCCAGCTGATCGGCCGTCAGCTGCGGCAAGGTGATGGCGAGTGTCCAGCGGCCCGTGGTGGCGTCGGCGCTGGTGGTGCTTACGGCACTGCCCAGGGAGGTGCGCACCAGCACCGTGCTGCCGGGCTCGCTGCTGCCCTGCAAGGTCAGCTGCGGGCCCGATCCAGCGGTTGCACGAACAACGGCCAGGGGTAGGGCCAGAACCGTGTCGCTGCCGAGGGTCCAGTCGAGCGTTGGTGGGGTAGGCGGAATCAAACTCGGCGCGACCGCCGTCGTGGGCTGCAGCTCCAGCAGCTCCACCCAGGCCTTGGGCTCATCCGGAGCAGCCGCCGTGGCCTGGCTGCCCACCACCACCAGCGTATTGACGCTGGAACCGGAACTATCGGCGCGCGGCATCCAGGCCATCGCCAGGGCCAGGTCGTCGCCTGGGCTGCCGAACTGGACGGTCCAGAGCCGATCACCCTGGGGGGAGTAGGCAGTGAGGAAACTATCAAGGTCGGTGCCATCGCCCCGCAGGGGTTGCCCATACAGGCCCGAGGAACCGGAGCTGAGGCCCAGCACCAGCACGGTGCCATCGGCTGCCACCGTGAGATCGGTGATGGATTGATCGCCTGCGTCGCCCAACAGCCGCCGCCAGCGCAGGCTGCCGTCGGGCCCATAGCTGGCCAGGCCGATGTCCTGGCGACCAGCGCCTGGGTTGAGCCCCAGAGAACCCTGCATGGTTGCCGCTACCACAACCGACCCGTCAGCTGTCGCCGCCAGGCGTGGTTGTAGCTCCACAGAGCTGTTGCCGAACAGGCGCTCCCACAGCAGATTGCCGGCGGCATCAAGGGCGGACACCAGCACATCGGTGCCACCATTGGGCACCAGGCCGGTGGTGGTGGTGGTGGTGGCCAGGCCCACCTGCACGAGGGCTGGTTGATTGGTTGCCGCTGGCGTTAAGACAACTGCGTCGGCGGCCCTGGCCTGCTGATCGTTGGGGCCTGCCAGGAAGGTTCGTGAGGCCCCCGTGAGCGCAGGTCCGCTGGCCGTGAGCGTGTAGCGGGTGGTGATCGCCCCCGCCCCCGTGAGACTGGAGCCCACGGTGACCAGGCTGGATGGGGATGCCGGGGACGCGATCCGCCAAAGCCGGCTGATCTGCTCATCCGGTAGCAGGCTGCTCCACTCAACGATGGGGGCGCTATTGAGCGCGTTCAGCCCAAGCAGCAGGGTCTGCTCAGAGGTTGTTGAGCTTGCATCGAC
>RGUW01000189.1 GCA_010027605.1 Synechococcaceae bacterium WB9_2_112
ATGGGCATCGGGCACCGGCAGGCGCTGAGCCTCCGAGATCGACACCAGGGGTACCGCCTGAAAGCGACCGTAGAGATCACGGTGCTCGGGCGCCGTCAACGGTCCGTGCAGCGTGTTCAGGAACGGAATCGGCAAACGGCTGGCCAGGGGAAAGTGGACATGGCCGGTATGGAAATGGAGGATGTCGAAGCGATCGAGCTCAGCCACCACCTGATCGAGCTGAATCACCTCCTGCACCGTGGGGTCGCCGGTGTAGCCGGCCAGACGCAGGGCCTCTGGCACACAGGGGTAGAGCTCCGCACTGGTGGTCGAATCACCGCTGGCGAAGAGCACCACCTCATGACCTCGCTTCACCAGTTCTTCGGTGAGGTAATGCACCACCCGTTCAGTACCGCCATAGCGCCGAGGGGGCACGCTTTCGTGGAGCGGTGAGATCTGGGCGATGCGCATGGTCAGCTCGTCATCACAGCACTGACGCCGCAGACCTACCGGCCCGTCACCGGTCAAGACGACAGTCCAGAGACGTCTGGGCGTGGTTGGCGAATTATGAAGAGATCTGCCGCGTCAGGGAGCGGCGCGATCGGGGATCGCTGACAGGGAGGGTTCGTCGCTGCAGCGGCAGCAGAGAGCCCTCACGTTGAGCACGCATTCGAGCAGGCGAAAACCATGGCGGATGGCCGCCAGTTCACCGGCCTCCAGCACCGCTGCGCTTTCGAACTCCTCGGTATGGCCGCAACGCACACAGACCAGATGGTGGTGGTCGCGGTGGGCGTCACTGGCCAGCTCAAAACGGCGCCCCCCTTCGGAGAGTTCGAGCTCCTGCAGCAATCCCATGGAGCTCAGCAGACGCAGAGTGCGGTACACCGTGGCCAGCGAGACGCGGTCATCGCTGCCCAGCAACCGCTGGTGCACCTCTTCGGCACTGAGATGCGAGCCCTCGCCGATGCGCTCAAACAGGGCAAGCACACGCTGGCGCTGGGGGGTGAGCCGCTGACCGCGGTCGTGGAGCGTCGACCGCAGCGCATCACTGGGGGGCGAAACGGGCAACAGCCGATCCCTGCTGTTCTCAACAATAGGCTCAATTGCGAAGCCGGGCCAGTCCGTGCCCCGAGGCATCGGCCGCCGCCGTCAGGGCGGCCAGGGCATCGGCCAGGCTCACCACCAGGCGATAACAGATCGCGAGCGCCAGCAGCGGCGGTTCGGGCAGGGCCGAACCCAGCCTGAGCAGGAGCACCACCTCAAAGACGCCCAGGCCCGCCGGCGCCCCCGGAACCACCAGACCGGCGGTCCATGCCAGGGCAAATCCCGACAGCCAGCCGCCCCAACCCAGCACCGGTTGCAGATCCAGAGCCAGCACACAGCAGGCGAATCCAGCGAAGCGCAGCAACACGAAGAGCGCGCCAGCCAGCAGGGCCTGCCACGGATAGGTGGCGGGCAACGGTGGCGCAGCGATGCCCTGCGGTTGCCCATCGCCGCCGTCGAGACCGAGGGCGGCGGCCTTGCGCCGCTCGAGCCAGCTGAGCAGCGGCGCCAGCCAACGGGGCAGCAGCACCAGCAGGGGCAACAGCACAACCAGGGCCAGTCCGCCCTGCAAACCTCCAGAGGCCACCAGGGCCAGGGCGGCCACGGCGGCCACCAGCGGGTCGAGCAGCACCGCCACCAGGGCCAACGACAGCGGCAGAGGGCTGGGGTTCTGCAACAGAGTTGCGGTCCCGGCTGGCCCCTGGTCGCGCAGCATCTGCAGGCGGGCGGCCAGATGCCAGACCCCGCCAGGCAGGTACTTGCGAGCGTTGCTGCTCAGATAACGCAGAACCAGCGGCTGCCAACGGGGCTGACAGCCCAGCCACCGCAGCACGATGCCCCACAGCACGGCACTGCCCACCAGGCTCGCCAGACTCACGCCAACGCCCAGCAACAACCACAACCAGCCCTGGGGATCGGGCGCCAGAGCCAGCACCTGGCTGCCATGGCTCAGCAACGCCGCCAGCAGAAAGCCGAAGCTGAGCAGCGAGACCCAGCGGGCCGCGCCGGCCGGCAGCCAGCTCCCCAGCCGCTGCAGCCGGCTGCGCCAGCCCAGGAGCAGACCCTCAGCCATGGGAGCGTTGCGCATCGCCATGGTGGGCCTCGCTCAGCAATGGCTCGAGCCTGGCGCGCACCTCGACCAGCGACAACCCATGGCGGGTGGCCAGCGCCTGCAGGTCATCATGTTCGACCTTGCTGCGCCAGCACCCGTCGGGCAGCAGCACCCACTTGAGCCGCACCGTTCCCAGGGGGGTTTCCAGGGTGCTGCTCCGGCGCTGCAGCGCCCAGCGCTGTTGGCTGCTCTCACGCAGCCCGATGCTGGTGCCGTGCTGCCACCACACCTGGCGCAGCGCGCCGGCCAGCTCGGCGGTGGTGATCACGGTCAAGAGCACGCCCAGACGGCCCTTCTTCATGGCGATGGCCTGGCTGAACACATCCAGGGCCCCCGCCTGGCGCAGGCTCTCGGCGAGATGGGCAAGATCTTCGGCCGTGGCGTCGTCGATCTGAGCCTGCTGCACGACCACGGTCTGCTGCAGGACCAGGGCCTGCTGCTGGGGT
>RGUW01000190.1 GCA_010027605.1 Synechococcaceae bacterium WB9_2_112
CGCCCCAGGTGACCACCGAGCCATCGGCCCGCAGGGCGGCGAAGGCGGCGTTGGAGCTGCGGATGCTCACCACATCCACAGTGCCGTTGAGGGCTGTGGCAGTGGCACCGGCGGGAATCAGCCCGCCCTTGGCGGCATCGCCCCAGGTAATCACGGAGCCATCGCTGCGCAGGGCGGCGAAGGCGGCGGTGCTGCTGAACAGCTTGTTCACTTTGATGCCGCCGCTGCCATTGATCTGGCCAGCCACGGCGCTGCTGTCGCCGCCGTAGCCGCTACCGCCCCAGGTGACCACCGAGCCGTCGGCCCTCAGGGCTGCAAAGGCACCGGTGGTCGAAGCCACGCTGCTGACGCCACCCTTTAGGGCGTCCGCCACGGCACTGTTGTCTCCGCCGTACTCGGGGGCGCCCCAGCTGACCACCGAGCCGTCGTCGCGCACAGCGGCAAAGGCCAAGGAGCTCGAGAACACCTGGGCCACATCGGTGGCCAGGGCCGAGGCCACGGCAGCGCTCATGCTGCCGCCGTAGTAGGCATTGCCCCAGCTCACCACCGAGCCATCGGCGCGCAGGGCGGCAAAGGCCCCTTCGTTCTGGAATTCGCTGGCGTTGCGTCCCGGAATGCTGGGGTAATGGTTCTGATCCACGATCAGCCGCTTCCAGCTGTCGCTGATCTCGTAGGTGCCGTAGATCGGAGCTGCATTCACGATGGCGCCGCTGCTGACCGGGCCGTCGTTGCTGCCATCGATGCGCAGGGTCACGGCCTGGCTGGTGCTGCTGCCCTGGCCATCGCTCACCGTGAGGGTGAAGGTTTCATCGAGCCATTGGTCTTCGCGCAGGGTGTTGACGGCCGCCAGACTGTCGTTGATCGCGTAGCTGTAGCTGCCATTCGGGGCGAGCGTCAGCGTGCCGTAGAGCCCACTGATGCTGTTGCTCTGGCTGAGATTGCTGGACAGCGTGGTGGGCGTGGTGGTGCCCGCGCCGCTGGTGCTGAGTTGCACGGTGGTGATGCGAAGCACGTTGGAGCTGTCGAGATCACTGGTGTTGACCAGCAGCGACCCACTACTGCCGGCAGCGGTCACGCCGGCCTGGCCGCTGCCCGCCACCACGCTGCTGCCCAGTTCGTTGGGGGCGGTGATCAGCAGGGTGCCGCTGCTTTGCACCGGGTCATTGCTGCCGCTGATGGTCACCGTCACAGGTTGTTCAGCTGTGGCGCCCGAGCTGTCGGTGACGCGCGCGGTGTAGGTGAGGGTCAGCTGTTCGCCGGCGGCGAGGTAGTCGAAGGTCTGGCTGCCAGAATCAAAGGCCCAGTTGAGGGTTCCCGTGGTCTGGGTGTTGGACACCACCGGGCTCGGCGCTGCCGGTGTGAGGCTGAACATCGCCAGCAGGGCCGCATCACTGAGGCCGCTGATACCGCTGGTGGTGCCAGCCCGGGCCACCGACAGCTTGGTGGCTGTGACGGTGTTGCTCAGGTCGACATCGCTGACGCTGAGGGCATTGCCAGCACTCAGAGAGGCATTGGATTCGACGAGGCTCGTCGTTACCCCTGAGCCTAGATAGCGATCTGTGATGCGTACGTTGTCAATGCTGTGTCTGTTGGTGGATCCACCAGTACGGCTGCCAAAGCCAAATTTCCAGAGGGATTTGTCGGCAGTCGCGTAGCTGCTGCCCAGATCAACATTACTGATAACAGGCTGATCGTTGATGAAGACGGACAGCCTGTTGGTGGCATCTACGGCGATGGCAAAGGTGCGATAACTCGGCCCTTCCAGGGTGACGTTCGTGGTTTGGAGTGTCGTGTCGTTGAACTTGACGGCGATTCGGTCTGTGCCGTATTCCAGCAGTGCAATGGTTAGGCCTGTCGGGGTGATGCCGTATTCGTAATAGGGATAACCTCCAGGCGCTGTGCTGATGGGGCCGTAGTTGAAGCTCGTGCCGTCTGCGCCGCTTCCATCCCAGGATCGGTAATCAAATTGGGCGCTGAAGGCCGTTGGATCAATGGCCAAGCTGTCGTAAACGAAATAGCCGTTCTGGCTGCCTGTCGCTGGGGTGAGGACCAGTTCCCCGTTGCTCAGGAACGCACTGCCGCCAATGGTTGCTGCTGTTGGGGTTGTGGAGAAATCGCTGCTGATGTAGGTGGTTGTTGTGTCAGATCCACTGCCGCTTGCCAGCGTTGTGGAGAGGCTGGGGCCATCGTTGGCGCCATTGATCGTGATCGTGACGTCCTGGCTGGCTCTGCTGATGGCGTTGTTGCCACTGGCGGTGGTGATGTTGTTGTCGTCGCTGACGGTGATGCGGTAGGTGGCGGTGATGGAATCACCGGCGGCCAGGTACTGGCTGAGGCTGTTGTCGAGGCTGAAGGCCCAGTTGACGGTGCCGCTGTTGGCGCTCGAAAGGTTGCCCACACCAGAACCCGAAAGGGTGAAGGTGTTGGCCAGATCCTGCAGAGCGGTGCCCAGGGCGGTTGACACTGAGGCACCGCTGGAGGCGGTGGCATTGATGTAGGTGGCGGTGGTGGTGTGGCGGTCGCTCAGATCCAGATCGCTGAAGGCGATGCTGCCGCTGTCGCGCAG
>RGUW01000020.1 GCA_010027605.1 Synechococcaceae bacterium WB9_2_112
CGGTGGTGGCCACCACCGGCCCGCAATCGGCCAGGGCCAGCGCCAGCTGCTCGAACACCCTGGCCCGATCGAGAAGGGGCGCACCATGGACGGCCATGAGCCGGGCCTCGGCGCCGCGATGGTCACAGCGGGGAGCCACCAGCCGCAGCTCGATCGCCAGGCCAGGCGAGGTGTAATTGGCACACAGCCGGGCCACGCTGCCCACATTGAGGGGGCCGGCCGGTTCGACCAGCACCAGGGCCAGTTGGATCGGTGTGCCGATGGCCAGGGCGCCGCTCAAACGAGGCTCTGCAGATAGGCCAGCAGATCAGCCATGGCCTGGGGCTCGGGCTGGAAACGGGGCATCGGTGGGGTGCGGCCGCTGACCACCTGCTGAATCAGCTGGCGCTCGTTCTTGCGCTGGGCGACCCCATGCAGGTTGGGGCCCACCAGGCCCTGCCCGGCGATGCCATGGCAGCCGGCGCAGTTGAGCAGAAACAACCGCCCGCCGGTCTCGGCCGAACCGTTCAGCTCCAGGGTCGAGCGGGTGTAGGGGTCGGTGCGTGCCGCCGGCAGCACCAGCAGCATCACCACGATGCAGATGGCGGCAAACGCCACGAGCAAGGCTGCCACCAGGGTGCGGCGGGTCGACTGGGGCAGGGCGGTCGCAGACGGGGTGATCACAATTCTGCTCAGAGTCTCCTAGGAGCCCACAGGTGCGGCCTGGGGCGTGAAAGAATCGGGGTTCGGCAATGACAGTGCTTTAGCCATGATCGAACCCCTGCTCTGCGGCATCGTGCTCGGTCTGATTCCCGTGACGTTGCTGGGCCTGTTCATGGCCGCCTGGAACCAGTATCGCCGGGGCAGCCTGCTCGACAGCTGACCCCAGCTCCTGCAGCACGAGCACGGTGGTGGCGCCGTAGCGCCGCTCCGTCAGCACGCTCCAGCTGGCCGGGATGGCGGGCAGTTGCCGGCTCCCGCATTCGAGCAGCAGCAGTCCCTGGGGCCTGAGCCAGCCACCCGTTGCCACCGCCTGGGCGACCCCTCCGTGCAGGCCTGCCGCATAGGGGGGATCGCAGTAGATCAGGTCAAACCCCGCACCGGGGGGCTCCTCACGGAGCCAGTGCAGAACGTCACGGCAGCACAGCGTCCAGCTGCCTGACGCCGGGAGCCCACCGGCCACCAGGGCAAGATTGCTGCGGGCCACCTCGGCGATGCGCCGGTCCTGCTCGACCGCGACCACGGCAGCAGCCCCATGCTGCAGCGCTTCACAGGCCATGACACCACTGCCGCTGCAGAGATCGAGCCAGTGGGCCCCGCGGAGGCGAGGCGCCAGCATGTTGAACACCGCCTGCCTCACCCGCGAGGCCGTGGGCCTGGCCCGGTCGCCAGGCGGACTGTGCAGGCGCCGCCCACCACTGAGCCGCAGGGTCACGGCCGCGTTGCCACCCAGCCGAGCCAGCGCCTGAGCAGGGCTTCACCGCTGGGGCCTGATTTTTCAGGATGGAACTGACAGGCTCCGACGCTGCCCTGCCAGACCGCCGCCGTGATCAGCTCGCCGGCGAAAGCCACCTGCGCGGTGGTGCAGGCCGGCTGGAGGGGGGCAGCCGCAAAGGAATGCACGAAGTACATCCACTCCTGGGGGCCATGGCCAGGCACCAGCGGGCTGGGCTCTGCCACCAGCAGCGGCTCCCACCCCATGTGGGGGACAGGATCACCACTGCGCTGCGGCAATGCCCTGACCCGGCCCTGAAGCACCCCCAGGCCCTCGGCCTGGCCTTCATCGCTGGCTTCGAACAGCAGCTGAAGCCCAAGGCAGATTCCCAGCAGAGCGCCGCCGGCGACACACCACTGGCGCAGGGGCTCCACCAGCGCAGCCTGATGCAGTTGGGCCATGGCCGGATCAAAGGCCCCGACCCCCGGCAGCACCAGAGCATCGCAGCCCTGCATCGCGGCAGGCGAGGCAACCGGTACGACCGTGGCATCGAGGCGTTCGAGGGCCCGCTGCACGGAGTGCAGATTGCCCATGCCGTAATCAATCAGACCGATGCGGCTCATCGACGGGCGCCCGGAAGACGCGGCGCCTCAGAGGTACTTGCTGATCGTGCCCGACAGGGTGGTCTTGGGCACGGCACCAACGACCGTGTCGACCTTCTGGCCACCCTTGAAGATCATCAGGGTGGGGATGCTGCGGATGCCGTACTGGCTGGCGACGTTGGGATTCTCGTCGGTGTTGAGCTTGAACACCTTGATCTTGCCGTCGAACTCCTTGGCGATCTCATCGACGATCGGGGCCACCATCCGGCAGGGGCCGCACCAGGGGGCCCAGAAATCAACCAGCACGGGCACATCACTCTTGAGCACATCTTGCTCAAAGGAAGCGTCGGTGACAGCGGTGGCGCTGGACATCCTTGATGGAATCTGGGTTCCGGGAATCTAGCAAGGTTTTCTGCAAGGGCCAGACGGGGCAACAAGCCGTTGCAGGCCAGCGGCGATGGAGCGAAGACAAAAGGCCCGGACGCGCCGGGCCGGGGGTGTGAGGAGTGTGCGAGCCGTAGCCCCCACACCTTCAGGATAGGGCTCCTGCAACCTGCTCTTGATCCAGGTCAGGGGGTTCGTTGCTGACCCGTTGGTCTACTTGCCCATTCCGAGCTGCTGGGCCTTCTGATACACCTTGCCCTCGGTGAGCAGGGATGGGGCCACGACCACTTCGACCTGCTGCATCTCAGCCAGCGTGCGTGCACCCAGGGTGCCCATCGACGTGCGAATGCAGCCCAGCAGATTCTGAGTTCCGTCATCGAGGCTGGCCGGACCCCGCAGAATCTTCTCGAGACTGCCGGTGGTGCCCACCTTGATGCGCGTGCCCCGCGGCAGAACCGGGCTTGGGGTGGCCATGCCCCAGTGGAAGCCGCGGCCGGGAGCCTCAGAGGCCCGGGCAATGGGCGAGCCGATCATCACAGCATCGGCACCACAGGCCAGACATTTGCAGATGTCGCCACCGGTGACGATGCCACCATCGGCAACCACCGGCACATACCGGCCGGTCTCGCGCTGATAGTCATCACGGGCTGCTGCACAGTCGGCCACCGCGGTGGCCTGGGGGATGCCGATCCCGAGCACCCCACGGCTGGTGCAGGCGGCACCGGGGCCGATGCCCACCATCACACCGGCAGCGCCGGCACGCATCAGCTTGAGGGCAACGTCGTAGGTGACGCAGTTGCCGATCACCACGGGCACGCCGAAATTGCGGCAGAGCGCTTCGAGGTCCAGGCTTTCCTGGCCTTCCGGACCGATGTGCTCGGTGCTGACCACGGTGGCCTGCACAAAGAACAGATCGGCACCGGCTTCGGCGATGGCCTTGCCGAACCTGAGGGCCGCCACGGGCGTGGCGCTCACGGCCGCGATCCCACCGCGCTGCTTGATCTCCTGGATGCGCTGGCGGATCAGGTCTTCGCGCACCGGCTGGCTGTAGAGCTCCTGCATCAGGGGCACGAACTCGTCCTTGCCGACCGCTGCAATCCGATCCAGGACCGGATTGGGATCGTCGTAGCGGCACTGGACGCCCTCAAGGTTGAGCACGCCGAGGGCACCAAGCCGGCTGAGCTCGACACACATGCCCACATCGACCACACCATCCATGGCGCTGGCGATGATCGGAATCTCGCGGCTGTGCCCTCCGAGACTCCAGCTGCTGTCGGTGATGGCCGGATCGACGGTTCGCCCCCCCGGCACCAGGGCGATCTCATCAATGCCGTAAGCGCGGCGAACGGTGCGGGAGCGGCCGAGCTGAATGGTCACCGGGTCATGAAGCAGTCCGGCCAAGCTATCAACCGGGCCATCACTCTCCCCGAAACGCCAGCGCTGACCAGGACTTCAGCACTGATCAAGGCTTCAGCCCTGAGAGAAGCTTCAGCCCTGACCCAGGAATCGGCGCCAACGGGTTTCCAGACCGTCCAGAAGTTGCTGACGGTCGCTGCGGCGCAACAGACGCTCCACAGCGAAACGGGACAGCCAGATCACACCCACCAGCTCGAGCAGACCGCCCATCAGAGGCACGCTGTCGATGGTGCCAACCAGGGCGCCGTAAACCTTCAGCACAATCAGGGCCAGCAGCAGCCAGCCCGCATAGAGGAGCGGCCGTCTGAAGCGTTCCCACAGAGCGGCAGCATCGGCTGTGGCGATCCAGTCGTTCAGCCGCGACAGCAGCAGCTGCCACTCCCCACTGGCGTGGTCGTGCTCGGCCCGGGCGGCCGGTTCGTCAACCATGGGACCCTGCACTCACAAACAGATTAAGGGACTGTTGTGAACGTCAGGGATCGAGAGGCACCAGCCCCGGTCGGCGGCTGAGCGCCATGGCTGGCTGCAGCAGCGGAAACGCACCCGAGCGCAGTCGCTCACACAACTGCTGGGCCGCGGCCGCCGCAAGCCTGGGGCTGTGGGCCGGAGCGCAGCGCACCGCGGTTCCCTGCAACGTCAACTGCCCCCGGGCCAGCTGTCCGTAGGTGACCGCAGCCAGCTGGGGCTTGATCCGCCTGGGCACCGCCAGATCCAGAACCGGGGCCTGCAGATCCTCGGGTTGTGCGGCAGCCTGGGCCGCCACGGTGGCATCGAGCAGGGGAACCGGAGCCGCAATCGCGATCAGCAGGGCGGCCCCATGCCCCTCGATGAAACAGGGGCGCACCGCTCCGGTCGACAGCTGCTCAACGTCGACCGCCACCGCAGCACAGACACCGGGCACAGTGGCATGGCCGCTGGGCTGCCGCCGGGCCGAGGGGTTGTGACCACTGCCCGCCCCCTGCACCCAGCCGATGCCTCCGCCCACCAGCACCGGCGATCCCGGCCCGAGCAGCGACAGGCCCGGCATCGTCAGGCCGATGCTGCCGGCGCCGCCGCAGCTGTAGAGCGCTGAGGCCAGAGGGCCCAGCAGGGGTCCATAGGGGGTTCGCAGCAGTCCATCGGCCGTGCTCACCGCAACGATGCCGTTTTCAACGATGGCCCGATGCAACAGCAGACGGGCCACACCGCACTGGGGCAGCCCCACCGCGCCGCTCAATTCGAGGCGAGGCTGCAGGGCCGTGGGTTCCCCCAGGCCACTGAGCGACACCGTGCCTCCGGCGAGCAGCTCAGCCAGCACATGGCCGCCGCTGCGTCGTGCCGCATCGGTGGGGGAACAGCCCAGGGGCAGCAACAGTTCAGACGACGAACCCGCCACCTGGGCCGCCACCCCACCGATCTGCACCTCCCGCAGCCGGATGGGCGGATCGCAGGGACCCAACGCCAGCAGCAGCGCACCCTGATCGGTGAGCAGGGTGTCGGCGGCCACAACCACGTCGGTCTGGCGAGCGGCCTGGGCCAGACCCACCCGCGCCACCAGCGCGCGGTAGTCGGCGGCCGTGAGCACCTGCAGGTCGCCCGTCGCCTGCCGGGCCTGCAGGGCGGCGATGCTGCGCGTGGGAATCTCGTCGCGACGGGGCACCATGAGCAGGGGCGAAATCGGCAGGGCCCGGGGGGCCAGACAGAAGGGGGCCAGATAGAATCAGCACTGATCAGATCGGTAGCGCATGGCGGATCCAACCGGACCTGAGAATCCAGGCGAATCCGGCAACGATCCCAACTCCAGGGTCATCCAGACCGATCTGCGCAACGAGATGTCGCGCTCCTATCTGGAGTATGCGATGAGCGTGATCGTGGGTCGGGCCCTGCCCGATGCCCGCGACGGCCTCAAACCTGTGCATCGCCGCATCCTCTACGCGATGTACGAGCTGGGCCTCACCAGCGACCGGCCTTACCGCAAATGCGCCCGTGTGGTGGGCGAGGTGCTGGGCAAATACCACCCCCACGGCGACACGGCGGTCTACGACGCCCTGGTGCGGATGGCGCAGGACTTCTCCATGCGCATGCCCCTGATCGATGGGCACGGCAACTTCGGCTCGGTCGACAACGACCCACCGGCCGCCATGCGATACACCGAATCGCGGCTGCAGGCCCTGACCACCGACAGCCTGCTCGACGACATCGAGGCCGAGACCGTCGACTTCGTCGACAACTTCGATGGCTCCCAGCAGGAGCCCACCGTGATGCCGGCGCGCATCCCCCAGCTGCTGCTCAACGGCTCCTCAGGCATCGCCGTGGGCATGGCGACCAACATCCCTCCCCACAACCTGGGCGAACTGATCGACGGTCTGCTGGCCCTGATCGCCAATCCGGAGCTGAGCGAGCGGGAGCTGATGGCGCTCATCCCCGGACCTGACTTTCCCACCGGCGGCCAGATCCTGGGCCGCAGCGGCATCCGTGAGACCTACAGCACCGGCCGAGGCTCGGTCACCATGCGCGGGGTGGCCGCGATCGAAACGATCGAGGCCAAGGGTCGCCCCGACCGCGATGCGGTGGTGATCACCGAGCTGCCCTATCAGACCAACAAGGCCGCCCTGATCGAGCGCATCGCCGAATTGGTCAACGACAAGAAACTCGAAGGTATCGCCGACATCCGCGACGAGTCGGATCGCGATGGCATGCGCATCGTGATCGAACTGCGCCGTGACGCCTATCCCCAGGTTGTGCTCAACAACCTGTTCAAACTCACCCCACTGCAGAACAACTTCAGCGCTTACATGCTGGCGTTGGTCAAGGGGGAGCCGGTGTTGCTGACCCTGCGCAAGATGCTGCAGGTGTTTCTCGATTTCCGCATCGAGACGATCGAGCGGCGCACCCGCTATTTCCTGAGAAAGGCGGAAGAGCGCGATCACATCCTGCTGGGCCTGTTGCTGGCCCTTGACCAGCTCGACCCGATCATCGCCCTGATCCGCGCGGCCTCCGACACGGCCACCGCCCGGCAGCAACTGCAGGAGCGCCATGGCCTCAGCGAGGTCCAGGCCGATGCCATCCTGCAGATGCAGCTGCGCCGGCTCACCGCGCTTGAAGCCGACAAGATCCGCCTCGAGCATGAGGATCTCGTCGCCAAGATCGCCGACTACAAAGACATTCTCGGTCGCCGTGAGCGGGTTCTCGCACTGATCGTCGAGGAACTTGGAGCGATCCGCAGCCGTTTCGACTCACCCCGCCGCACCGAAATTCTCGACATCGAAGGCGGTCTTGAAGACATCGACCTAATCGCCAACGAGCGTTCGGTCGTGATGCTCACCGAGAACGGCTACCTCAAACGCATGCCGGTCAACGAGTTTGAGGCCACCAGCCGCGGCACCCGCGGCAAGGCCGGCACCCGCAGCCAGGGCGAAGAGGCCGTGAAGCTGTTCATCAGCTGCAACGACCACGACGCCCTGTTGCTGTTCTCGGATCGCGGCGTGGTCTACACCGTGCCCGCCTATCGGGTACCGCTGTGCAGCCGCAGCGCCAAGGGCACGCCGATCGTGCAGCTGCTGCCCATCCCCCGCGAGGAGCAGATCACCTCGCTGCTGGCGGTGAGCGAATTTGCCGAGGATGCCGTGCTGGTGATGCTCACCAGCGGCGGCTACATCAAGCGCACCCGCCTGTCGGCCTTTGCCAACATTCGCTCCAATGGCCTGATCGCCATCTCCCTCGAAGACGGCGATGCCCTGACCTGGGTTCGGCTGGCCCAGCCCGGCGACAGCGTGCTGATCGGCTCCCGCAATGGCATGACCATTCACTTCAGGCTCTCCGACGATGAGCTGCGCCCCCTGGGTCGCACCGCCCGAGGGGTGAGAGCCATGAACCTGCGTGCTGGCGATCAGCTGGTGAGCATGGATGTGCTGCCCGTGGAGCTGGCCGATCGCGTTGAGGTCAGCGCAGGGAGCGGCGCCGACGACGACGTCGAAAGCGATGCAAGCGATGGCGATGGCGACGAGATCGCCGCCAGCGAGGGGCCCTGGGTGCTCGTGGCCAGCGCCAGCGGCCTGGGCAAGCGCGTACCCGTCGACCAGTTCCGCCTGCAGAAGCGGGCCGGCATGGGTCTGCGGGCGATGAAGTTCAGACGCGACGGCGATGTGCTCGTCGGCCTCAAGGTGCTGGGCGCCGGTGAAGAACTGTTGCTGGTCAGCGAGCGGGGTGTGATCGTGCGCATGAAGGCCGATGCCGTGCCACAACAGTCGCGTGCCGCGACCGGGGTGCGCCTGCAGAAACTCGACAGCGGTGATCGGCTCAGCGAGGTGGTGCTGGTGCCGCCGGCACCCGAAGACGACGGCGACGTCGAGGTCGAGGTCGCAGCGAGCGTCGAAGCCAGCCAGAGCTGAACCCGCGCTGCCATGCCCCCTGCATCGGCCTCAGACGCAGAGCTGTGGATCGCCAACACGGTTGCCGATCTGATCCAAGGCGACATCAACGAACATCTGCCGCTGGAGCGAATCCCACTGCAGGGCGATGTGCTGGGTCTGGGCACCACGACCAGTTTTGACAACGGGGAGCTCACCTTCCTGCGCAACCCCAGCGGCAACACCACCATCTGGAAATGTCAGGCCAGTGATGCCGGCATCCGGCCCCTGCACCCGGGGGAGGGCAGCAGCCATTTCCCCTACGTGTGCTTCAGCGGTGATGTCTCAGACCAGAAGGTGCTGGTCGATCCAGCCGAGCTCGCCCCCCAGGCAGGCAGGCCGCTGCAGGAGCTCGTGGACGAGGCGATCATGCTGCTGCGGGCGCAGGGACGCCTGCCGGCAGCACCGATCTATGGCCTGCGACTCGAACTGGAATGGCAGTCGCTGGTGATCACTGTGGCCTCCAAGCTGTGCATGGGCCAGCAGCGGCGCAATGCCGCCATCGCCACCAGTGCCTCAGGCGATGGCACCGCCAGCCGCAGCATCTATGACCTGCTGCAGCATTACCGACTGGCGGAGGCTGATCCAGGTGACCCTGAGGATCCGATCCGCTACCTGGGCCGCTCCCTGCACTGGGATTGCTGCGGGTTCTATGACACCGAACCCAGCAGCGGCAGGGTCACCGTGCCCCAGAACGACGACCACCTGCATCTGCACGGCTGCAGCATCGATCTGCGCCATGGCGGCCATCTGCACCATGGTCACCCCGGCACCCGGCTGAAGGCGGTGCGACGCTTCGCCATCTACCCCCTGCAGAAGCTGCACTGGCTGGCCAGCGATCTGGCCATCGAGAACCTGCGTTACACCAGTGGGAGCGCTGTGTTTGACGTGTTCAACCACGGTGCCATGGATGTGAGCGATGTCGGCGTCGCCGTGGTCATCGACGATCGCTACTCAGACCATCGCTACCTGCGCCTGCCCTGGTTGGCCGCCGGCGGCGGCGAGCGGTTCAGCCTGCCGTTGGATCTGCCCCAGGGCCAGCATCGCCTTGAGGTGATCGCCGATCCGCAACGTCAGATCCTGGAGACGGTTGCGGCCCAGCGCAACAACCGCGCCAGCCTGGACCTGGTGATCGCCTGATCCGGAGCCTCAGCGCTGACCCCAGGCCCAGACCACCAGGGCGCCATAGCCGGCGAGGCTGGCCAGCTGCAGGCTCAGTTCAAGGCGGTCGATGCGACGCTCGATGGCGGCAAAGCGGGACGGCTCGAGGCGTTGCATCAGGTTGGCGCACCAGATGAATTCGCAGAACATCAGCAATGTCACGCAGTAGGAGAAGGCGTAGAGGCTGTCGAGCACGGTGAGATAGGGCAGCGCCGGCAGCGAATCGCGATAGGCCTGTTGCATGAACACCAGGGTCAGCAGGATCACCGGAGGGATCGCCAGACGCTCCGAGCCGTAGCTGGCCCGCAGGTTGGGGGTCAGCAGCAGCAGCACCATGGCGATCGAGAGCGGCAGCAGCCACTTGACCAGGGCGGCCCAACCGATCGGGTCATAGATCAGCTCCATCTCCAGCGGAGCGTTGGGCAGGGAGCCGTTGTGGAACAGACGCCAGCTGCGCAGCCGGTAGCCGTTCATGTTGGTTCTCTGGCTGACGCTGGAGTCCTGGCTGTCTGCCCTGAGCGTGAACAGCGGCAACGTCGCTGTTGGCGCCGGCATGGTTGTGTCATAGGGGTAGGTGTGAACCGCCCCGGTGGCACCTGGAACCGGCTCCAGCTCAAGCCTCAACGGCAGGGAACCAAAGGGATAGCCCCTGAAGTTGATCTCATCGGAATAGAAACGGCCGTTGAAGCGATAGTCACGGGCGAGTCGGGAGTTCAGCGTCACAGGCCCACCGATGGGTTCAAGCAGGGAATTCCACGGTTCCACCAGATTGCTGAACCGCACCAGTTCGATCGGATCCAGCCCCGCCGCCAACCACTGGCGCATGACAGCCACCGGCGCAGCGACCCGCAGGGTGCCCTCGACGCTGTAGGTCTTATCGCGCGCTGAAAACTGGTAGACGTTGCCCACCGTGACGGCGACATCGACGGGCACGGTGGGTTCTGCAGCCAGGGTTGGGCCAGGCAACGCCGACAACGGCAGCCACAGGACCATGGCGATCAGGGCAGCCAGCAGCCAGCGAGCACCCACGCCCATGGCCCGTGATGCAGGATGAACCCACACCGTACCGGCGAAATGACGACGGATGTGCTGGTGCTGGGGGGTGGCCCCGCCGCCCTGTGCATCGCTGCAGCCCTCAGCCAGGAGGGGCTGAGGGTCGATCTCCTGTCGGCGCAGGATCCCCGGACCCCCTGGCCCAACACCTACGGCATCTGGTGTCAGGAGGTGGAGCGACTCGGTCTGGCGCACCTGCTCGGTCACCGCTGGGAGCGCAGTGTCAGCCACTTCGGCGCTGGCGGCAATGACGACGGCCTCCGCGAGCATGGCCTCGCCTACGGACTGCTCGATCGCAGCAGGCTGCAACAGCACTGGCTCACGGCGCTGGATGACGCAGGCCAGCGCTGCCTGATCGGCAAGGCGCTGGGTGTGGAGCACAACGACACGCTGCTGCAGGTGCACTGCAGCGGCGACCAGCAGCTCAGCGCACGCCTGGTGGTGGATGCCACAGGCCATCAGCCCGCCCTGATCAGCCAGCGGCGCACAAGTGCGGTGGCAGGGCAGGCGGCCTACGGGATCGTGGGGCGGTTCCAACGCCCGCCCATCGAGCCCGGCACGTTCGTGTTCATGGATTTCCGCTGCGATCACCTCGGTGCCGAGCAACGGCAACAGCCGCCCACCTTTCTCTATGCCATGGATCTGGGTGAGGGGCGGTTTTTCGTGGAGGAGACGTCGCTGGCCCTGGCGCCGCCCGTGCCCTACGCCCAGCTCAGGCAACGGCTGCTGCAGCGACTGGCGCATCGCAGGGCTGAACCGATCGCGATCGAGCACGAGGAGTTCTGCCTGTTTCCGATGAATCCACCCCTGCCGGCGCTTCCCCAGGCCGTCGCCGGCTTTGGTGGTGCCGCTGGCATGGTGCATCCGGCATCGGGCTACATGGTGGGCGCCATGCTGCGCCGGGCACCGGCCATGGCCAAGGCCATCGCCGGCGGCATCAACGCTGGCGATCTCGACAGTGCCGCCCTGACGCGCCTGGCCTGGCAGGCGCTGTGGCCCAGCGAAGAACGCCTGAAACGGGAGTTCTATCGCTTTGGGCTCGCCAAGTTGATGGGATTCGACGAAGCCCGATTGCGTCATCACTTCGCCAGCTTCTTTGCCCTGCCTGAGCCGCTCTGGTTCGGCTTTCTGACCAACACCCTGAGCCTGACGGAACTGGGCGGCGCCATGGTGCGCCTGTTTGCCCTGGCTCCCTGGGACGTGCGCGCCGGACTGCTGCTACCGGCGCGGGAGGCCCCCCACCATGGCTGAGCCGCTGCGGCGGCTGACGCGGCTGTGGCCACGGCAGATCGGCAACCAGTGTCTGCTGATGCTGGCGGCCGGCGCCGTCCTGGGCCTGGTGGCACCAGAGCTGACCGGCTGGCTCAAACCGCTGGCCACCCTGTTTCTGCAGGCCTCCCAGATCGTGGTGATGCCTTATCTGATCTGTGAACTGATCGTGGGATTCGGCCAGCTCAGGCCAGGGTCCCTTGGCCAGCTGGCCCGCCGCGGCGGAGTGGTGCTGCTCGGGCTGTGGGCCATTGCCGCCGTGCTGGTGGTGGCCGTGCCCCTCAGCCTGCCGCCGCTGGTGACCTCGGAGTTCTTCCATGCCGGGCTGTTTGAACGCAACCCGCCCACCGACCTGCTGACCACCTACGTCCCCAACAACATCTTCGGGGCCCTGGCGGCCGACAACTTTCCGGCGGTGGTGCTGTTCAGCTGCGTGCTCGGGGTGCTGCTGCAGGGCATCGACAACAAACAGACACTGCTCGATCCCCTGCAGGTGATCAGGACCCTGGTGGGCCGTCTCAACAAGCTGGTGGTGCGCCTGATCCCCTATGGCATCTTTGCCCTGATTGCGATCAACGTCGCCCGGTTTGACGGGGACCAACTGATCCGCATGCAGGGGTTTCTGGCGTTGTGCCTGATCAGCTTCGTGCTGCTGAGCCTGGCCTGTGCCCTGAGCGTGGTCAGCCTGACGCCCCTGGGCCTGGGGGCCCTCTGGCAGATCGTGAAAGGGCCCCTGGCCCTCACCGCCAGCAGCACCAACCTGCTGATCGCCCTGCCGATGCTGGTCAGCAATCTTCAGGAGATGCTGCCGCCAGCCCTGGAGCAGGCCTCGGGCCAGGCGATCGATCCTGAGCGACGCACCCAGACCGGTGATGAGCTGGCCCCACTGGTGTCGCTCGGGTATGCACTGCCCACCCTCGGGCAGGTGGCCACGTTGGTGTTCATCCCATTTGCGGCCTGGTACGTGGATCAGGCCCTTGAACCTCAGCAGACGGCCACGATGCTGCTGAGCGCCATCCCGGCCTCGGTCTCAGGCGTCAAAGCGGTGGTGCGGCAGGAGCTGCTGCATCTGGGCCTGCCGATCGATCTGCTGCAGCTCGTCTACATCAACGGGGAGTGGCTCTACCGCTTTGAAAAGGTGCTCTCCCTCGAGGGGCTGGTGGTGCTGGCGGTCCTGGTCTACGCCCATGGGGTGGGCCAGTGGCGACCGCGGCCCGCCGTGGCCCTGGCGGGAACCGCCCTGGTGTCGCCCTTGGCAGCGTCATGGCTCTGGGCAGCAGAGCCGGCCTGGCCGCTGCCCTCAAGGACACCTACCGCAACGACGATCGGCTGTTGAATCTGAGTTCCATCCACAAGGGCAACCGTGCCACCGAGGTCTCGGGCGTCCAGCCGATCGAGCCCGTGAGCCTGGCGGCGATTCAACGGCGCGGCGTGCTGCGGGTGGGGCTGCGCAGTGATGGGCTGCCCTGGGCCTACCGCAACAGCAGCGGCGTTCTGGTGGGCTTCGATCTCGACCTGCTCCAGGCACTGGCCACCAATCTCAATGTGCGGCTGGAACTGCAGCAGGCACCGCTGGCGCGGCTCGAGACCTGGCTGAACCAGGGCAGGCTCGATCTGCTGGCCGGCGGAATCCAGACCAGTCCAGGGCGGGCCACCCGTTTTGAAATCAGCCGCAGCTATCTGACGGTGCACCTGGCCTTGGTGGTTCCTGATGCCAAGGTCAGGCTGCTGCAGGGCGGACGCGCCCAGAGCCTGGGCCGGCCCGTGGTGCTGGCGGTGCGTGACCGCGACCTGCTCAGCCCAGGACTCGAGGAGCAGCTGGGCCGCTACCTGGCCGATGGCCAGGGCAGGGTGCAGGTGGTGCTGCAACCCATCGACACCAAGCGGGCCTTCTTTTCACCGGAGGGGCAACGCTCGTTCGACGGGCTGCTGACCACGGCCGAATCGGGTGCCGCCTGGGCGGTGCTGAACCCCCGCACCTCGCTGATCACACCGTTCAGCGACAAGGTGAGCTCAGAGCTGGTCTGGCTGATCGGCGGCAAGGACACCAGCCTGAGGCGCTACATCAACGGATGGCTCAGCCGGGAACTGGCCCAGGGGGGCATCGACCAGCTGTTCGAGCACTGGATCCTGCTGAAGAGCTGAACACCTCACGACCGGCTGACCCAGTCAGCTGCGTTGAGCAGTGGGAAAAGCGCATCTTCCTTGCTGACCGCCTCGAACCAGCCCTCGGGGAGAGGGCTCCCGCTGTTGATGGCATCCATCAACCGCCAGAAGCGATCGAGGTGACGCTCAATGCGCTCCCTGGCCAGGTCGGTGGTGGTGCCGGCCTTGAGGATGAAACTCC
The DNA here is from genome assembly GCA_010027605.1 of Synechococcaceae bacterium WB9_2_112. Taxonomy (GTDB): domain Bacteria; phylum Cyanobacteriota; class Cyanobacteriia; order PCC-6307; family Cyanobiaceae; genus RGUW01. The sequence continues at coordinate 14,035 of RGUW01000020.1, forward strand.
AGTCGGAGCTCTGGGCCAACAACAGTTCGCGACCTGCCTGCGTGAGCAGTTCGCGCTGGGCAGCGCTGCCGACCCCGCGGTTGACCCGGCGCACCATGGCCGCCGAAGCGCGCTGCCACTCGATCACCACCCAGGCGTTGCTGTCGTTGAGCCAGTAGTCGTGATATCCCCCCTGACCCCAGCTGCTGGGGGAGGGACGGCAGACCTGGAGCGGTTGATCCTCGGCCAGCACCGCACGCAGGTGGGTGAAATTCAGCCCGAGAGCGGGCGCCTGCCGGAACAGCTCCGCCAGAAACTGCGGCCCCTCGTACCACCAGTGGCCAAACAGTTCGGCATCAAACGGTGCCACCAGCAGCGGGACGCGCTCCATCACCCCGGTGAGGCTCTGCAGTTCGGCGACCCGACCCTGCAGGTAGTGCTGGGCATCGGCAGCAACGGTGGCGCGGGCCGCCGCCGGGTCATAGGGCTGCTTCTGATCGAGAGAGGCGGACTGGCTGGTGACCCGGTGCAGCTTCAGGCCCAGGGGCCGACGGCTGGTGATGCCGGCTTCGGCCAACAGGGTCTCAGGCAGATCCCAGCCCAGGTCACGGTGGAATTCGCGGTAGGCACCATGTCCGGGATAACCGTCACGGGCGCTCCACACCGGCAGGGTCGAGGTGCTGTCACGGCCGAAGAACGCCACACCCGCCGGCGAACAGATCGGTGCGTAGACGCCATAGCGGGGCCGGGGCAGGGCATGCAGCAGGCCATGCCCGTCGAGAATCGAATAGCGCAGACCGGTGGCCAGCAGCTGCTGGTCGAGCTCTTCGTAGTAGGCACATTCGGGCAGCCAGATGCCCAGGGGGCGCTCGCCCAGCAACCGTTCGTGCTCGCGCACGGCGGTGAGCAGCTGGGCCCGAACCGCCTCGGGGGTGTGGCGCAGCAAGGGCAGGTAGCCGTGGGTGGCCCCGCAGGTGATCAGGTCGAGCACCCCGAGGTGCTGCAGACGGGCAAACCGCGGGATCAGGCTGCCATCGAGGGCGCGCCACTGCTCCAGGGTGTGGCGCAGTTGGGCAGCCAGGGCAAGCGCAGCCGGCTGCTGATCGGCCGAGGCGTAGGGCAGGAGCTCAAGCCGGCGCTCGAGCCAGGGCGCGAAGCGACGATTCAGGCTCGCGTCGCCGAGCAGCGACAGCAGGGTGGGCGACAGTCCCAGGGTCAGGCGCGGGGTCTGGGCAGGGTCGGCCGCGGCCGCTTCGAGCACGGCCAGCAGTGGCAGGTAGCACTCCTGCACGGCCTGGAAGTACCAATCTTCCTCGAGCGAGCCCGGCGCACTCGAGCGCACATAGGGAAGATGCGCATGGAGCACCAGGGCCAGATCACCAGCGGCCATGGGCTTCGCGCGGTAGATGCAGTGTAAGGGCAATGCCCGGGGACCCCAGCCAGGCAGGACCCGCGGCCATAGACTGGAATCAACTCATACTCGATCCGCATAAGACCGCCCATGGCCCGCGATCCCGGCCGCGTTCTGATCTTTGACACCACCCTGCGGGATGGTGAGCAATCGCCGGGCGCCAGCCTCAACCTGGAGGAGAAGCTGGCGATCGCCCAACAGCTCGCCCGCCTGGGGGTCGACATCATCGAGGCCGGCTTCCCCTTTGCCAGCCCCGGCGATTTCAACGCTGTGCAACGCATCGCCGAAACGGTGGGGACCGCCGACGGTCCGGTGATCTGCGGTCTGGCCCGCGCCGCTGCTGGCGACATCAAGGCCTGCGCCGATGCCGTGGCGCCGGCCGCCAACAGGCGCATTCACACCTTCATCGCCACCAGCGACATCCACCTCGAGCACAAGCTGCGCAAGAGCCGCGCCGAGGTGCTGGCCATCACCGCCGAGATGGTGGCCTACGCCCGCTCGCTGGTGGATGACGTCGAGTTCAGCTGCGAGGACGCCGGCCGCAGCGACCCTGCGTTCATGTACCAGGTGATCGAGGCGGCGATCAAGGCCGGGGCCACCACGGTGAACATTCCCGACACCGTCGGCTATGCCACACCGGCCGAGTTCGGCGAGCTGATCGCCGGCATCAATGCCCACGTGCCCAACATCGACCAGGCCGTGATCTCGGTGCACGGTCACAACGACCTGGGGCTGGCCGTGGCCAACTTCCTGGAGGCGGTCAAGAACGGTGCCCGCCAGCTCGAGTGCACGATCAACGGCATCGGCGAGCGGGCCGGCAACGCCTCGCTCGAAGAGCTGGTGATGGCACTGCACGTGCGGCGCAGTTACTACAACCCGTTCCTGGGCAGACCTGTTGACAGCAGTGAACCGCTCACCGGCGTGCGCACCGAGGAGATCACCAAGACCTCGCGTCTGGTGAGCAACCTCACCGGCATGGCCGTGCAGCCCAACAAGGCCATCGTGGGCGCCAATGCCTTCGCCCACGAGAGCGGCATCCACCAGGACGGCGTGCTCAAGAACCGCCTCACCTACGAGATCATCGACGCCCGCACCGTCGGCCTGGCCGACAACCGCATCTCCCTGGGCAAGCTGAGCGGCCGCAGCGCCTTTCGGGCGCGGCTCGAGGAGCTGGGCTACCAGCTCGAGCGCGAGGACCTCGACGATGCGTTTGCCCGCTTCAAGGAACTGGCCGACCGCAAACGCGAGATCAGCGACCGCGACCTCGAAGCGATCGTCAGCGAGCAGGTGCAGCAGGCCGACGAGGCCCGCTTCAGCCTCAAGAGCGTGCAGGTGAGCTGCGGCACCGGCCTGCAGCCCACCGCCACCATCACCCTGACCACCGCCGACGGCGCCGAGCTCACTGAAGCGGCCATCGGCACCGGCCCGGTGGATGCGGTCTGCCAGGCCCTCAACCGCCTGGCCCAGGTGCCCAACGAACTGGTGGAGTTCAGCGTCAAGAGCGTCACCGAGGGCATCGACGCCATGGGCGAGGTCACCATCCGGCTGCGGGCCGACGGCGTGCTCTATTCGGGGCATGCCGCCGACACCGACATCGTCGTGGCCGCGGCCCAGGCCTTTGTGAACGCCCTCAACCGGCTGATCGCCGGCGGCCGCAGCCAGCCCCTGCACCCCCAGAAAGGGCCCCTGCCGGTGGTGGGCGATCTGCCCCTGGCCGGGCGGCCCCGGGTCTGAACGATCAGGACGGGGCTGATCAGCGGCTGCCGCGATTCAGCGCCAGGGGCTGGACGGTTTCTGCAGGTTGTATCGACAATGTCTCGACAACGCCGCAACCCTCTGCGGGATCTGCCCCGGCAACCCTCTGGGGATCTGCCGCGATGATGGCTGAGCCCAATCCAGCACAGCACCCACTGCCCATGGCTGACCCGAGCTCCATGAGGCGGTTCTCGAGAGCCCCAGCAGCCCTGCAGCTCATGCTGCTGCTGCTGCTGGCATTGGCGATGCTGCTGCCGCTGCTGTGGCTGGTGAGCACCTCGCTCAAAGGACCGGCCGAAAACATCTTTGCCAGCCCACCAGCCCTGCTGCCGGCCCAGCCGAGCCTGGAGGCCTACGCCCGGCTGTTCGCCGACAGCCCGATGGGCACCTATCTGCTCAACAGCACCCTGGTGAGCGCTCTGGCGGTGGTCTGCAATCTGGTCTTCTGCTCACTGGCGGCCTACCCCCTGGCCCGGCTGCGCTTTGCCGGCCGAGGCCTGGTGCTGGCCCTGGTGGTGGCCACGATCCTGATCCCGTTTCAGGTGGTGATGATTCCGCTGTACCTGCTGATGGTGCAGCTGGGTCTGCGCAACACCCTGGCGGCCCTGGTGATTCCCCAGGCCGCCACCGCGTTCGGCATCTTTTTGCTGCGTCAGAGCTTTGTGGGGGTTCCCAGCGAGCTGGAGGAAGCCGCCCGCTGCGATGGCTGCACCCCCGTGGGGGAGTGGTGGAACGTGATGCTCCCAGCCGCCAGAGCCGATCTGATCACCCTGGCGATGTTTGTGTTCATCGGCACCTGGAGCGATTTTCTCTGGCCCCTGGTGATCCTTGATGATCCAGAGCTCTATACCCTGCCGCTGGGGCTGCAGCAGCTCTCCAGCAGCTTTTCGCTCGATTGGCGCCTGGTAGCTGCCGGCTCGGTGGTGTCGATCGTGCCGGTGCTGGTGCTGTTCATCGCGCTGCAACGGCAGATCCTGCCCAGTGCCACCGGCGATGCGGTCAAGGGCTAGGGCTTGATGGGTGGCAACGGTGCGATCTCGTCAGCAGCCGTGCCGCTGCCGGATTTGCCGCTGCCGCCGTCGAGAGCTTTGATCTCCTGGCGCAGGCGGGCGTTTTCAGCCGCCAGCGCAGCCGTCTGAGCCCCCAGGCGCTCAAGACTCTGCAACCGCTCTGCGGTGGTGCGCAGCTGATCTTCGATGGCCGTGGTGCGGTCGAGGGCGCGGCTGTTCTCGATGCCGGCGACCTTGTCCTGCAGCTGGCGAATGCTCTCACTCTGCTGACGGGTCTTGACCACCATCACCACGAACAGCACCGCCAGGGTGGTGCTCAGACCCAGCTGCAGCCAGAACAGCCAGGTGGGCATGGCCATCTCGGCATCGATCGGTTCCGGGCGCTGATTCGAGGCTGAAACCATGGACTGACGTCACCGCCGCAGGGCGGGCAGGGCATGTCCTGAATCCTGCCTGCGGACGAGCGTCTTGACCACTGCCCCAACGGGGCGGCCCAGGACAAATCGCCGCCAGGCGCTGCAGACTGCAGCCATGGTTGAACCCGTTGCCACCAGCCCGCAGAACGTCAGGCTTCTGGGCTACGCCGCAGCGGCTCTCACCACCAGCAGTTTTTTCCCCCAGGCGATCAAAACCCTGCGCAGCGGCGACACCAGCGCCATTTCGCTGCGCATGTACCTGCTGTTCACCCTGGGCATCGCCACCTGGGCCGTCTACGGCCTGGTGACGGCCGATGGTCCGGTGCTGGTGGCCAATCTGGTGACCCTGGTGCCGGCCGGGGTGGTGCTCACCCGCAAGTTGCAGAGCCTGCTCAGGCGCTGAAGGCGCGCCGCGGCGCGATCGGGTAGGGGATGCGGCGATGGCGCATGCGCCGCCACACCCGCACAAAGGCGCGGATCACCAACTCGAGTTCGGAGCGGCTGAGGCCGCAGTGGGCCAGCTGCCCATCGCGCAGACGGGCAGCGATCAGCTGCCTGACCATCGACCGGGCCTCCTGTTCGCTGGTCCCGGGAGGCAACGAACGCAGGGCTGCCTCGCAGCCGTCGGCCAGCATCAGAATTCCTGTCTCACGGCTGCGGGGCCGGGGCCCCTGGTAGCGAAAGGTGGCTTCGGGAACCGCCGGATCCCGCTCGCGGGCCTGATGCAGGAAGTACCCCATCTTGAGGGTGCCCTGGTGCTCCGGAATGAAATCGGCCAACGGTCGAGGCAGCCGGTAGCGACGGGCGAGCTTGAGACCCTCGTCGACATGGGCCTGCAGGATCGCCGCGCTGGCGAGCGGATCATCGAGCTGGTCGTGGGGATTGAGCCCCTCGCCCTGGTTCTCGATGAACCACTGGGGACCGTGGAGCTTGCCGACATCGTGGTAGAGCGAGCCGGTGCGCACCAGGTCGACATCGGCACCGATCGCCCGGGCGCCTTCTTCGGCCAGACCCGCGATCATCAGGGTGTGTTCAAAGGTGCCGGGTGCCTCACTCGACAGGCGCCGCAACAGGGGGCGCTCCAGATCAGCGAGCTCCAGCAGCCTGGAGCGGGTGAGCAGGCCGAACAGCTCCTCGACCAGGGGGGCCAGCAGCAGACCGGCCATCAACAGACCGCCCAGCAGCAGGGCCTCTCCCTGCAGATCGAGCTGCGCAGGGGCGCTGCGCCCCTGCAGCAACAGGGCCTGCAACAGCACCGCGGCTGTGGGCAACAGCACCGCAAACTGCAACAGCTCGCCACGGCTGCGCTGGCGTCCGGCTGCGAGGGCTCCGGCCGCCGCCACGGCGGCCGCCAGCACCAGGCGCAGATCGGCCACCCCCCCCAGGGGCAAGGGCAACAGCAGCGAGGCGGCCGCCAACCAGCTGAGACCGGCGGCGGTACCAAGACCCTGGGCCAGCAGCAGGGTGGGCGGCACCAGCAGCACCAGGGGACTGGCCAATGGCCCCAGCCACAGGCAGACCCCCTGAACCACCAGCAGCATGCCCAGGGCCAGGAGCGCCTGCCGCGGCTCCAGACAGGCGCGCCAGCGGCGCAGCAGCAGCACCATCACGGCGGCGGCGGCGAGTCCCTGGGCAAACAGGGACAACCAGGCCAGGGGCCGGGGTCTGCGGTTGACCAAGCCGAAGTAATCGAGCACATCCAGGGCCTGGGGACTGACCGGCTCTCCCTGGCGGGTGATCAGATCGCCCGCGCGCACCCGCAGGGTGGGAATGCCCTGCTGACTGATCAGCGCTTCGATGCGCCGCTGGCTCAGGGCGGGATCGGCGCGCAGATTGGCCTGGCCCAGCAACGCGTGGGTCAGCAACCGGGCCCCCAGATCACGGGCCGGCGCCGCCAGGGTCTCCAGTTGCAGGGTGGCGGCGCTGAGCAGCTGTCCCTCGGCCAGGCTGCCGCTCAGGCCCTGGCTCAACATGCGCAACTGGGCCTGACGCAGCTCGCGCTCCCAGCTCGCCAGCTGGGTGGGATCGCGGCTCAACAGCCAGGTCTGTTCGGCCTGGGTCAGGGTCGCGGGCATCACGGCGGTGTCCTGGCGCCGCAGCTGCTGTAACTGGGCCAGGCTGGCGTCGAGGCGACGCTGCAGCACCTGGCTGGCCTGCTGGTCGACCACCTGCACGGCCGTGCGTGGCAGGAGCTGCAAACGCCGCTCCTCAAGAGCGGTGCTGTCGACCACCATGGCGGCCTTGGGGGCCCGGGCCGTGAAAGGGGCCGGCATGCCGGCCGTGATGCTGGGCTCCACCAACAGGGGCCAACTGGCCAGCAGGGCTGCCAGCAGACACACCAACGCCACCGACAGAGTGTCACGGGGGCGCCACACAGCCGGCTGCTGGCGGGGGCGCTCCAAGCGCAGCAACTGGCGCCACAGAGCCTTGAGTTGGGCCTTGGGCTGGCGCCATCGCATCATGAAACGCTAGCCCTTCTGCCCACACCGGTGCCCATGGCCACCCTGCTGGACGGCCGCCAGCTGGCAGCCCAGATCGAAACCCGCCTTGCCGCAGCGATTGCCGGTGGGCTGGACGCCGCCGGCCGCCCACCCGGCCTGGCGGTGCTGCGGGTGGGCGATGACCCCGCCAGCGGGGTGTATGTGGCCAACAAGGAAAAGGCCTGCAGCCGAGTCGGCATCACCAACCACGGCGCCCACCTGGCCGCCGGCACTCCAGCTGCCGAGGTGCTGGCCACGATCAAGCGGCTCAATGCCGACCCGGCCGTCGACGGCATCCTGCTGCAGCTGCCCCTGCCGGCGGGACTCGATGAGCGCCCGCTGCTGGCGGCCATCGACCCCGAAAAGGATGCCGACGGGCTCCATACCCTCAACCTGGGCCGGCTGCTCAAGGGCGAACCCGGCCCCCGCAGCTGCACCCCCGCCGGCGTGATGGCGCTGCTGGCGGCCGCCGGCGTTGCGCTGGACGGCAAGCGGGCGGTGGTGGTGGGCCGCAGCATCCTGGTGGGCCAGCCCATGGCCCTGATGCTGCAGGCGGCCAATGCCACGGTGACGGTGGCCCACTCGCGCACCCAGGATCTGGGCACGGTCACGCGCTCTGCCGACGTGCTGGTGGTGGCCGCCGGCCGGCCCCACATGATCGGCGCTGAGCATGTGAAGCCCGGGGCGGTGGTGGTGGACGTGGGCATCCACCGCAAGCCCGAGGGCGGGTTGTGCGGTGACGTGCGGTTTGACGAGGTGGAGCCCATCGCCAGCGCCATCAGCCCGGTGCCCGGCGGCGTGGGGCCGATGACCGTGACCCTGCTGCTGGTCAACACCGTGAGCAGCTGGTGCCACCGCTGCGGCCTGGCCAACCCCCTGGCCGACCTGCTGCCCTGAGGGCAGGGACCTCTGCCTGAGAGAATCGCGCCCAGAGCAGAGGCCCCTGGCCAGATCTCCATGACCGCGGCGGTGAGCACTGGATTTGACTTTGCCGCCTATCTGGAGGCAGCCCGCCAGCAGGTCGAAACGGCCCTCGATGCCTCCCTGGGTCCGGAGCGCCCCGAGAGCCTGCGCGAGGCGATGCGCTACTCGCTGCTGGCGGGGGGGAAGCGGCTGCGGCCGATCCTGTGCCTGGCGGCCTGCGAGCTGGCGGGCGGCGAGGCGGCCCTGGCGATGCCCACGGCCGTGGCCCTGGAGATGGTGCACACCATGTCGCTCATCCATGACGACCTGCCGGCCATGGACAACGACGACCTGCGCCGCGGCCGCCCCACCAACCACAAGGTCTACGGCGAGGCCAATGCGATTTTGGCGGGTGATGCCCTGCTGACCCGGGCCTTTGAGATGGTGGCCCTGCGCAGCCCGGGGGTGCCGGCCGAACGGCTGCTGGCGGTGGTGGGTGAACTGAGCCTGGCCTCGGGCGCCCCTGGCCTGGTGGGGGGTCAGGTGGTCGACCTGGAGTGCGAAGGCAAGAGCGTCGATCTGGACACGCTCGAATACATCCACCTGCACAAGACCGGCGCCCTGCTGCGGGCCTGCGTGCTCTGCGGCGCCCAGATCGCCGGCGCCGGCACCGAGCTGCTGAGCGCCCTGGGCACCTATGCCCGCGGCATCGGACTGGCTTTCCAGATCATCGATGACATCCTCGATGTCACCGCCAGCAGCGAGGTGCTCGGCAAGACCGCCGGCAAGGACCTCACCGCCGACAAGACGACCTATCCCAAACTGCTGGGCCTCGACGAATCGCGCCGCCGCGCCGATGCGCTGGTGGCCGAGGCCAAGACGGCCCTGACCCCCTGGAGCGACAGGGCCGCGCCATTGCTCGCCCTGGCCGACTACATCATCGGTCGCGACCGATG
>RGUW01000191.1 GCA_010027605.1 Synechococcaceae bacterium WB9_2_112
GTGCCCCCAGCGACGTGCTGCTGCTGATCCGCTGGGGGGGGGCAAGATCCAGGGCCGGCGGAGCCGGGCTGAGTCCTGGGGTTGCCTGGTCTTCAGGCCGGCGGACGTCGGGGGATGCGGCGCTGGGTTCGGGCTTCACGCTCAGCTGGTCTCCAACGGCTGGTGGCTGACCTTGGGTGTCGTCTGCGAGGGAGTGATCAACAAGAGGCTCCTCATCGCGGTGCTCCTCAGCAAGGGGCTGCTCGCCCGTGCCGGACGCATCCAGTTTGGTCTCGTCAAGGCGGGACGGCTCCAGCGTTTCTTGCGCAGGGCTTGCCTCACCCAGGCTTGCGTCAGGAGTGCTGGCTTCAGGCTGCGCATCCAGCTCGAGCGGTTCCTGCAGCGGCGCCTCGATCAGCTCGGGGCTTGCCAGGTCGTTCTGCTGGTTTGGTTCCGGTGCGTTGCCGTTGGCTTCAACCGATTGGTCTGCCTGGGCTGATCGGGTTGCATCAGGCAGGAGAGCCCTCCCAGGCGCAGCTCCGGGGAGCGGATCACTCGGCTGAGGGTTCTCGCCGTCGGCTTCTGCTGGTGCTTCTGGCGCTGGTTCTGCTGGTGCTTCTGGTTCCTGGTTCTGTTGTTGTTCCTCTTCTGTCTCCCGGCCGTCAGCTCCCAGCTCCAGGCTGTCGCGGCTGGGCTCGTCCTGGGTCGAGGGTGGGTTCAGACCTGCATCGGGTTCCACCGTGGTCGTCTCTTCAGACCCGTCGACCTCGGCCGGTGCTGCTGAGGTGCCCGCAACCCCGCCAGTGGCCCTGGCCTCAGCTGGCTGCCCCAGACCGGTGGTCTGCGTGGCTGCAGGGTTGGGGTGATCAGCGTTCTGGGGCTGAGGTTTCCTGGGGTCATCGTCATCAGGCTCCCGGGCTGGCACCACTGCAGGCTGCTCAGCAGGCCTGTCGCCCAGGATCTGGGCCAGTTCATCGGCGCTGAGGCGTCCCTGAAGCCAGCGCGGGCGGGCCGCGGCATTGCTGCCGGGTGGATTGAGGTCAACTTCCTGCACCAGGCTGTTGAACGGAGGATTCAGCGGTTGGCCCAGGCCATCCAGCAGTTCAAGCTGCAGGGTGTTGCGGCCCGGCTTCCAGCCCCGGAGCCACAGCGGCACGTTCTGATCCATCAGAAACCGATCACCATTGATGGTGACCCGCAGGCGCCAGCTGCCATCGCCGTCCCGCAGGTTCTGCAGGGGGGCGTCCAACAGGATCCAGTCCAACAACACCGGCTCGTTGGCGCTCAGCTCGGCCGGACTCACCGGCAGCAGCTGGGGGCTGCCGGCCTGGGGCAGGCTCAACGGGTTCGCCAGCAACCGGTTCACCGTGATCTGCTGCAGGGCTCCAGGGCTCTTGACCGCCTCACCCCAGGGACGGGCCGCGTAGACCGTGAGCCGATGGCTGCCTGGACCAAGCGCTGGCTCGTCGGCCACGAGGCTGAGGCTTGTCGCCCTGTCGCGCTGGCCGCTGGGAACCTGGGCCGCTCCGGTCAGCCGCTGGGGCGGCAGATCGTCCAGTTGAACCACAAGGTGAGCGCCCAGGCCCAGCTCTCCGGCATCGGTGAGGGGCCAGTCGCGCACCTTGAGCTTGAGTTGCCAGGTGCCTTCGGGCAGCAGTGCTCCATCGCGGGGACTCTCGATCTGCACCTGGGGCAGACGGTCTGCCAGGGCGCTCTGCAGCTGCTGCACCGCCTCTGGTGGTGAAACCTCCTGCAGCCGGCCCGAAGGCTCGCTCGGCTCCAGGGGGCCATCAGCCGTGGTGGAAGGGTTCTGTCCGCCCCAGCGGGGCAGGCTCCAGGCCTGGGCTGATTGCAGCAGGCCGGGCAGCAACCTGGTGAGCTCAGTTGGCAGCAGCGGCGTCAGGCTCACCATCACCACCAGCAGCGGGGGGAGGGCCAGGGCAAGCAGGCGTCGCAGCGCTCTGGGGAGCGGCATCAGGCCAGGGTCAGACCGGTTCAATCCTTTCATTGTGCTGCTTCAGAACCCATGTCTTGGCGTGCGCAAGCATCGGTGCGGCGCCAAGCGCAGAGAATTTGTTATTAATTTGCGCGAAATCATGTTCAATCGACATCAGTCAGTGCTCGCAACTCGCGATTTGGCAGTCATTCTTTTTCTCCCTTAAAGCCCTGTCTGTATCTGGGAACCCCGGGGATTGAACCTTTGTAACTGCGTCCCCGAAGCGCTTGCTTGAGGCCCCTATAGTTCGCCCAGCGGTCCCCTACCTGGGGCCCCAAGCACCAGTTGTGCCAAGCGGTTTCGCGATTTTGCGGCCCGTTTTTACAGCTGGCGCCCATGGTCGTTCGGCGGGCTTCGGTTCGCCCGGCGTCCATGGGGCCCACGGCAATCCTTTCTGGACTGCCGCCAGGGGTGGACCCCCACCTCGACTCCGTCCCTCGAGGAACCACTCGATGACCATCAGCCCACCAGAGCGTGGGAAAACGGCGAAAGCCATGGTCGACCGGAACCCCGTTCCGGCCACGTTCGAGCTTTTCGAAAAGCCCGGGCATTTCGACCGCACTCTCGCCAAAGGT
>RGUW01000192.1 GCA_010027605.1 Synechococcaceae bacterium WB9_2_112
GTTGGGCCTGCTGGATCCCAAGTTCGAGGGCCTGAGCTGCATGCCCGACGGAGAACGGCGGCGTGAGCTGCGGTTGGATCTGGGTAACTACTTCGTGCAGCGCCGGCGCCAAGACCTCAAGGAGGAATGGGGCACGGGCGGGGCCGACTTCCCGGATCGTGAAACCCGAGAAGCCATCTACACCCTCAGCGGCGATTGGGGTGAGCTGTTCAACGACGTGCTCGCTTATGCGCGCGAGCTTATCCGTCGCACTGCTGGCGACACCAAGCGGCGCCAACGCATGAGCTGGTGGGCTGCACTGGCCCTATTGCGTTGCGTGAGCAGCAGCCCTGCAGCTGCGTCCGCCTCCCTGCGCACTAAGTTGTTCAACCTCCAGAACACCAACGGCGAGGTAGCCGAGCAAGGCGGCGACGACTTCGATGATGACCTTGAAGCCATGGCCCAGCTCTCGGTGCTCGATGGCGCCGAAGAAGAGTTCAGCGGCGAAGAAGCGGCCCCTGGCGCCGATCTCGCCATCGCAGAAGACGCGGAGCACCTGCAGGATCTGATTGCCCGGGCCAACCTGCTGCGAGGGAAAGCGCACGACCCCAAGCTCAAGCAACTGATCAAGGAGCTCAAGGCGCTGCTGGCAGAAGGCTTTCGGCCCGTGGTGTTCTGCCGCTTCCGGCCCACCGCCCATTACCTTGCCGAGCAACTGGAGGAGGAACTGCCCAAGCGCACCCATGTGGTGACGGCCGTCACCGGCGATCTACCGCCGGAGGAGCGGGTGCTGCGCATCCGCGAACTGCAGGACGAACTCGCCAACGACAAGGTGCCGGTGTTGGTGGCCACCGATTGTCTGTCAGAGGGCATCGACCTGCAACACACCTTCGATGCGGTGGTGCACTACGACCTCTGCTGGAACCCCACCCGCCACGAACAGCGGGAGGGCCGGGTGGATCGCTTTGGTCAGGCCCGCAGCGCCGTGCGCGCGTTGATGTTGCACGGCGGCAGCTCTAACCCGGTGGACGACCGGGTACGCACCGTGATCCTTGAGAAAGAGAAAACGATCCGCAAGGAGCTGGGGGTGAGCGTGCCGATCCCCGGCAACGCCAACACGATCACCCAGGCGGTGCTCAGCAGCATCCTGGGCGAAGTAGCCCAGGAGCAGCAGCTGAGGCTGGATTTAGGGCTCGAGCTGGATGGCGATCAGCAGTTGGAACTGGAAGCTGTGATCGATGCCCAGTGGCAGAGCGCCAAGGAGAATGCCAAGGAAACGCGAACGATCTTTGCCCAGCGCAGCCTCAAGCCAGAAGAAGCGCTGAGCGAATGGGAGCGCACCCGCGAATCCCTCGGTAGCGATGCCGCTGTGGAGCGCCTGGTGGTGAATTCCTGCCGGCGCTTGAACCTGCCGATCGGTTCATTGGGTGCAGACAGCGGCTGTTGGGAGCTCGACCTCACCCGCTTGGAAGACAACCGCATCGCCCTGCGCGAACGGCTGCGCAATCACGACCTCGATGGCTGCTTGCGTCTGAGCTTTCGCTCACCCGCCCGCAATGGTGCCCAGCTGCTGAGCCGCTCCCACCCCCTGGTGGTGGAGCTGGCTGATTTTGTGGCCGAGCGGGCGCTCAGTGGCCTGGAACCTGAACTGGCGGCGCGGGCATCGGCCATTCGCACCAAGGCGGTGACATCGCGCACCCAGCTGCTTGTGTTGCGGCTACGGCACCAGCTGCATCAAGACCGCTGGACTGGCAGTGGCTACGAGGCACTGCCCGATCTGTTGGTGGAGGAGTGCCTCACCGTGCGGGTGAACGGCGATCAGGTGGAACCGCTGGAGGGGGCTGCTGCTTTAGAGATACTGGAGGCACCACCGAGCGGCAACCTGGATCCGGGCCAGCGCCAGCAATGGCTTAAGGAAGCCGTCGCGGGGCTTGATGGTCTGCAGCTAGCCCTGCAGGTGCTGGCTGAACGCCGCGCCCAGCTGGCGGAGGACGATCACCGCCGGGTGCGCGAGGCATCGCTGCGCAGCAGGGAAACCCTGCGGATGCGCTTCAAGTGCGAACCCGCTCCGGCCGTGGATGTGATCGGCCTGTTTGTGCTTCTGCCGGCGCCGCAGCTGTGATCGACCACCACTCCTACCCTGGAATGAATCCCCCTTCGAGCACCATGAGCACCACCATTCAACTCGATCCCAGCATTGATGCCCGGTTGGAGGAGCTGGCCCGGGCTACAGGCCGTAGTAAGGATTTCTACCTCAACGAGCTGATCCAGCAGGGGATGGATGAGCTTGAGGATGCTTACCTAGGCGCCCTGGAAGCTGAGCGGGTGCACCGGGGCGAATCGAGCACCCGTTCCCTCGATGCGGTGATGCAAGACCTTGGGCTGGACCGTTGAACTCTCCAGTGGGGCCGAGCAGCAACTGCGCAAGCTCGATCCTGGCATTGCCAGACGCCTGGGCACCTACCTCAGGATGCTCGTGGCTGAAACCTCCGACCCTCGCGAACGGGGCAAGGCGCTTACGGGGCCGATGAAAGGCTTGTGGCGTTATCGGGTTGGCGACTACCGGCTCGT
>RGUW01000193.1 GCA_010027605.1 Synechococcaceae bacterium WB9_2_112
CCGCCGCTGCAGCGGCGGCACTGATCAAGGCCGCGCAGGCGCCGCCACTGAGGGCCTCACGCCAATGGATGCCGCCATCGACGCGCGTTCCTTCGATGCCGATGAACAGGCTGCCGCGGCCCTGACGGCGCGAATCGCAGCTGATGCTGGTGACCGCCGCGTTCGCCAACTGGTCGTTGGGCTCCAGTCCCACCTGATGCAGCAGCGAATGAAGCAGCTCAGACATCAGCTGGAGGGTTGCAGGCGCCCTTTCTAAGCGAGCTCGGCGGCTGTGAGCTGCTGCTGCAGCCACCGGGCCAGGCCGTCTCCCGACAACCGCGGTGAGACCCTTGGCAGCAGTCTGGGTTCGTCGCCGGGGCGGGGCACCGCCAGCAGCGGCACCTCAAGGCCGTGGCGCGCCTGCAGGACCGGATCGCCATCCACATCGATCACGCTGAGCAGCGGCGGTGGCTCGAGGGCACGCAGTTTGTCTTCGAGCCCGGCGCACAGGCAGCAGCCTTGGCGGCTGTAAAGCAGCAGCTGCATCAGTCGGGCACCGGATCGCAGCCGCAGGGTGTCCAGGGATGGCAGCGCAGCAGGCGTTTGAGCGTCAGCCAGCCGCCGCGCAGGGCCCCGTGGCGGCTGATGGCTTCCATCCCATAGGCGCTGCAGCTGGGAATGAAGCGGCAGCGCGGCCCCAGCAACGGTGAGATCCATTGCCGGTAGAAGCCGATCAGGGCCAGCAGCAGGGTGGCCAGGGGGTCACCCGATAGGATTGATGGTTGGCGCTGCAAAGCTCCAGGTCGTCGGGGGCTCTCCCCAGCATGCCTGGACCGTGACGCCGTTGTCCCTTCAACTGCCGATTTCATGTCTCGCTACCGCGGCCCTCGACTGAGGATCACGCGGCGCTTGGGAGACCTCCCTGGTCTCACCCGGAAGGCCGCAAAGCGGTCCTATCCCCCCGGTCAGCACGGCCAAGCCCGTCGCAAGCGCTCCGAATACGCCATCCGTCTCGAAGAGAAGCAGAAGCTCCGCTTCAACTACGGCATTTCAGAACGTCAGCTGGTGCGCTACGTCAAGAAAGCCCGCTCCCAGGAGGGTTCCACCGGAACCAACCTGCTCAAACTGCTCGAGAACCGTCTCGACAACATCTGTTTCCGCCTCGGCTTCGGACCCACCGTGCCGGGTGCCCGTCAGCTGGTGAACCACGGCCATGTGACCGTGAATGGCCGTGTCGTCGATATCGCCAGCTACCAGTGCAAGGCCGGCGATGTCGTCGCCATCCGCGAACGCAAGCAGAGCAAGAAGCTCGCCGAAGGCAACCTGGAGTTCCCCGGTCTGGCCAACATTCCTCCTCACCTTGAGCTCGACAAAGCCAAGATGACCGCCAAGGTCATCAGCAAGTGCGAGCGTGAGTGGGTCGCCCTTGAGATCAACGAACTGCTGGTGGTTGAGTTCTACAGCCGCAAGGTCTGATCAGCCCGTAGGCTGCACTGCTCAGCGGTAGTCCGCCCGTTAAGGAAACCAGCTGCAGTCCATCAGCAAATTTCGAAGCCCGGCCACAATGCCGGGCTTTTCTGTGGCTGGCTGCGTTGCCGTACGCCTTGCTCAGACGGTGATGCCAAGGGCGTCCTTGAGCACATTGAATCCACCCCCATTGGCGATGGCGTCGCGAATCACGTTGTAATTCTGGTCGTATTCGTTCAGGTAGCCGAAGTTCAGCGGGGCTGCAAAAGATTCTGGGTTGACGGCATTGAAAATGTGGAGTTTGCCACTCTGGCCCGCTTTGATGCCAAAGGTTTTGTTGTCAACTGTTGTGACGTCAAGGTTGAAATAGGACAGGTTGATGTTGTCCTTGCTGTAACTCCAGTCTGCTTTGGTCTTGCCGTACCAGGCTGACGGATCGAAGATCGTCGCGGCAGGCACGTAGATCGGGAGTCCCGGTGGGGACAGCGCTTGGATGATGCGATCTCCATCGAGACTGCCGTCCCCTTTCGACTGTCCAAAGATCTGCGGCACCTCTGAGGGCAAACCAAAAGTGCTGAGGCTTGAAGCATCGGCTGCGACCCGTACACGTTTGTTGAGGCCGGTCACGGGATCGGCGGCCTCGTTGGATTGCATCCACAACGTGATGTTGAACGGCGAGGTCGTGCCTTTGGATTCCTGGATGTCGCGCACAAGAAAGGCGACAGCTGAATTGTCGAGATAGCCGCTGTCGGCCAAACGGACCCCACCGACGTCGGCCGCGCCGCTGACGTTGCGCTGGGATGCGCTCAGTTGCGGCACCGGGCCCAGGATCCCGTTCTGGATGCTCACACCAGGCGCCAGATCCTTCATCAGGGCGGCAAAGGCGTCCTGTGCAGCGTTCAGGGCTGTCTTCGCCAGGGCCGGGATTTTTGGATTGTCAAAAAGACTTGAGGTCAGTGAGTCCGGACCGGCAAGCATGCCGACGGCGGCCGATGAAATCGCGCTGACTGTTGCAATGTCCAGCTTGTTGGACAGACTTGAGGGAATGACCTTCTGGACGGTTCTGCCGGTACGCACTCCCAGCACGTTCCCCTGATAGGTC
>RGUW01000194.1 GCA_010027605.1 Synechococcaceae bacterium WB9_2_112
CCGTGCGCTGCGGCTTCAAGACGCTGGGCGAAGTGGTGGCCGAGCAGGGCGGCGACCTCGAGGAGCTGCTGGTGGCCCGCGCGGCCGAGCTGCAGATGGCCGATGAGCTCGATCTGACGTTCGACACCGACCCGCATGAGGTGAACGCCGCTGGCACGCAGCAAGCCGCCGACGTGGCGGAGGATCAGGCCGAGGAAATGGACCCGGCTGCTGACCCCGATGGCGGCGACGATAATGTTGAGGACAACACCGAGGCCACCGATGGACCTATCGCGTGATCTTGAGGGGCAGCTGCTGAAGCGCGCCGAAGTAGCTGACTTCACGGTCAGCGAAGACGAGCGCACCATCGAGTTCCCCTTCTCTTCTGAGTATCCGGTCGCCCGTTATTTCGGCAACGAGATCCTGGCCCACACGCGTGAGGCTGTGGATCTAGCGCGCCTGAATGACGGTGCGCCGCTGCTGTTCAACCATGACCCCGGCAAGGTGGTCGGCGTGGTCGAGCGCGCATGGATCGACGGCAAGAAAAAGCGCGGCTATGTGGCCGTCAAATTCAGCCGCAATGCTTTCGCGCAGGAAGTGCTCGCCGATGTTCGTGATGGCGTGCTGCGCAATGTGTCAGTCGGCTATCAGATCGCCGACATGGAACAACGTGGCGAAGACTTCGTAGCGACTCGCTGGAGTCCCTACGAAGTGAGCGTGGTTAGCATACCTGCAGACCCAACGGTCGGCGTCGGGCGTGCTCTCGACGCTCAACCTGCGGCCCCCGCCGCATCACCAACCCCCCAACCAGAACCTGAGGTTCCGATGGACAACACCCCTGACATCTCAGCGGTGCGGGCTGAAGCGGCTGCCGAGGCTGCCAAGGCTGAGCGCGCTCGCATTGCCGGCATCACTGCCCTGACCGAAAAGCACGGCATGGCCGATCTAGGCCGTCAGCTGATCGAGGGCGGCCGCAGCCTCGATGAGGCTCGCGCTGCTGTGCTCGACAAGCTGGCGATCAAGCCGATCGAGACCGTGGCCCCCGTTGAGATGGCCGCTGAGGAGCGCGCCAGCTACAGCCTGACCGCCGGCATCCGCGCGATGCTGACCGGCGACTGGTCCAGCCGCGAGGCCGGCCTGGTGCGTGAGCTGAGCAAGGAAGTCGAGAAGTCCGGTGTGGCCAAGACCACCGAGCGCTCCTTCTTCGTTCCCTTCTCTGCTCTGGGCGGCCAGCGCGCCACCTACGTGACCTCCGGCGCTTCCACCGGCGGCAACCTGGTTGCCACCGACCTGATGGCCGATGAGTTCATCGAGTTCCTGCGGAACAACGCGGTGATGCTTCAGCTGGGCGTGCGCACCATGCCTGGCCTGGTGGGCAACGTGGCGATTCCCCGCCGCTCCGGTGTGGCTTCGACCTACTACCTGAGCACCCAGACCACCGCGATCACCCAGTCGGAGAGCACCTTCGATCAGGTGACCATGAGCCCGAAGAACCTGGCTGCCCTGTCCAAGTACAGCCGCCAGACCCTGCTGCAGGGCACCCCTGGCATCGAGGAGCTGGTGCGTCGTGACCTGACTGACGGCATCAACTTGGCCATCGACCTGGGCATCCTGAACGGTTCTGGCTCCAGCGGCCAGCCCACCGGCATCATGCAGACCTCCGGCATCGGCTCGGTGGCCATGGGCACCAACGGCGGCGCCGTGACCTTCGAAAAGGTGGTGGATCTCGAAGCTGCCGTGATGAACGTGAACGGCGCCGTCAACCCCGGCACCGTGAACTACCTCACCAACTACAAGGTGCTGGCTGCCCGCTGCTCTGAAAAAACTGCGGGCTGGTGGTTCTACCACCGGTGACGGTCCCTTCCTGTTCAACGCCGACGCTGCCCGTATCGGCCGTGGCCCAACCCCCGGCACTCTGAACGGATACCCTCTGGCCGCCACCAATCAGGTTCCCTCCAACCTGACCAAGGGCTCCAGCAGCGGTGTTTGTTCTGCTCTGCTCATGGGTGACTTCAGCCAAGCCATGGTTGGCTTCTGGGGCAACGGCCTTGAGATCACCGTGGGTGAAGATCAGGACGACTTCAGCAAAGCTCTGACAAGCGTTCGCGGCATCGTTTCCTACGACGTAGCTGTGCGCGATCCCAAGAGCTTTGCTGCCATCCTCGACATCACCACCTGATAAGGGACACGGGGGCGGGCAACCGCCCCTTTTTACTTATGAAGGTTTTAATCACAACTGATTGCGCGGCCCAAGGTCAATACCTTGAAGCTGGCAAATCCTATGAGCTGGACAGCAATGTAGCGGCTGAGCTGCTGCGGTTTAACCGTGCTGTTGAAGCACCTGCTGAAGAGCCCAAGCCAAAAGCCACCCGCAAAGCAAAGGCTGATGGCGCTGACTGAAGACCTCGATCAGTTCCTCAACGACTTTGGCCTCAGCTGCACGGCTGGGGCTGTTACTGCATTGGGCATCCTTGATATGCCTGGCCGGGTCTTGGGTGCTGACGGCATGGT
>RGUW01000195.1 GCA_010027605.1 Synechococcaceae bacterium WB9_2_112
GCCCCTGCTTCCCCATGGACCGATCTGGATCAGCGCTGGCGGGCGCTGCTGGAGAGCGGCCGGCCCCTGGTGATCGCCACGGTGCAAACCCGGGATCTGGCTGATTCCTGGTTGTTCCACTGGCGTGATCGCTTGATCCGGGAGCTGGCGCCAGCGGAGGTGGTGCTGCTGCAGCTGGAGTTTGAGGCGGCCCTGACGGCACAGCAGTCCGCCGCTTCCGAGCAACCAGCGGGCCGGCTTACGGTGCATGGGGTGATGCTGCGCCAGCTGCAGCGGCTGCTGCCGGCGGATGCGCTGTGCCTGTTGATCGATGTGGACGCCTATCCGCTCAGCCGCGCAGCGATCCAGCTCAGCTTCGTGTTGGCGGATCGCGACGGCCTGTGCGGCAATGCCCAGCGCACCAATTGCATCAGCAACGGTGAGCACCTGTTCATCGGGCCCTCCTATTGCTGCTTCTCGCAGCGTTTGTTGGAGCCGATTGGCGATGGCGCCTGGCGCATCAACGACCGCTCCGACGTGGGGGAGGAGATCGTCTGGCGGCTAGCGGTGCCCTTGGGGGACAACCTGTTCCGGCCGCTGCACACCCGCTTCGCCCCGATCTGGCCCCTGGAGGGTGCAACGCCGGTGTACGGGGTTGGTACCACGTTTGGCTGCCAAGGGGTACCCGTGAGCTATCACCACTTCTTCGCCCGCAACCTCACCAGCCGGCTGCACTTCTGCCTGATCAGTTGGATCGCCTACCTGCGGGCCGGGGGGCAGCGCCAGCAGCGGAAGCCCCGTTTTTCGGGCTGGCGGCCGCGGCTGCGCCAGGTCAAGGCGGAGCTGGTGTTTGGCCTGCGCTACCTGCGCGGCAACCCGTTCTGAGCGGATGCTGCAGATCCAGGCCTATCTCATTCACAACGCTGACCCGGCGCGTCAGGCCCAGAGGCAGGCCATCGCTTCACTGCTCATGGCGTTGGAGATCCCCCTGACCGCCATCCATGAGCAGCCACCGTTGGTGGCGTTGCCCCGGGGCTGGAGCGGCCGTTGGTTGCTCCACAGGCTCATCAGTGCCAGGGTGGCTGCCGATTTTGCCCAGCGTCGCCTGCGGGAGCCGAGACGGGCCTTGGACCTGCGTTGTCGCCAGGCCTGGGTGCAACTCAAAGGGGGATGGAAACTGTGGGTTGGCTCAGACGTCCACCGGGAGGCTCTCTGGCGCCAGCTGCAGGTGGAGTTGATCGTGAGTGGCAAGCATGGCCAGGCCTGGAGACAGGCGCTGCAGTCGGGGGTTGATGCGGCTCTGGTGTTCGAAGACGATGTGACCACCGGGCCAGCGTCGCTCGAGCGCTTCACGCATCTCCTGCAGGCCCTGCCGGACATGCTGAGCCGCCATCGGCGTTTGTACTGCGATCTCGCCGGTGGATATCCCCTGGAGCAGGTGCTTCCCTTGCACCAAGCCTCGCCTGGGGCGGGCCCGATGGAGATGGTTCTTCCAGGCGTGCACACCAACACCGCCTGTGCCTATTTGGTTAGCCGGCCGTTGCTCGAGGCCTGGCGGCGTGTGGAAGCCCGCCATCAAGGGCTGGCGCGCTTGCCGATCGACCATCGGATCAATCGGGCCAGTGCGATTGGAGCGCCGGATGCCATCTGCGGCCATTGGCAGGAGCCCCCCTTTCGCCATGGTTCGTTTTGCGGTTTGGTCCGCTCCTGGCAGTCGTGATGCAGTGGTGTTTCGTGTACCACGATCCAACGCCTGAAAGCGGTGCCTGGACGCTGCCTCGGGGGTTCGCCCAGGCCCTGCGGCAGGCAGGGGTGCAGGTGTGGAGTTGCAGTTTCCGTGATCCGAGCCAGGTGGTGCTGCCCAGCTGTGAGGAGCTGCAACAGCGGCGCATCAGCGTGATGCTGGTGTTCTATGCGGGCCGCAGTGTGTCTCTGGAGCGGGAATTGCTGCGCGTGCGTCAGGGCACTGAGCTGTTGATTGTGAATGAACTGGGAGACGAACCGCAGACCCGCCCGCTGAATGCGGTGCGTGTGCAGCTCTCCGACCTCTGCCTCTCCCCGGATGCGCCCAGCGTGGAGCATTGGCGAGCCTTGGGGGGGCGTTGTGCGTGGTTCACGCACTGGGCCGATACGGCCCTGTTTCACACCGATGCCTCGGTGCAGCGTCAACGGCGGATCGTGACCACCGCGGGGCGACGGCGCTACACCGGTTTCCTGAAGGCAGTCTTCGGGCCATGGTTCGTGAACCGGCGCTGCGAGGGTGAACAGAACACCGAGCTCTACAACTCCGGTTTGATTGCGTTCCAATATGCCCGCTGGCGGGAGCTCACCCGGCGCGTGTTTGAGGCGGCTGCCTGTGGTTGTTGTGTGGTCACCAATCGGTTGCCGCCGCAGCTAGGCCTGGAGCAATTGTTTGTTGATGGTGAGTCGATCGTGTTGTACGCCAATGGCTGGCAATTGCTGTGGCGGTTGGTGGGGTTGTTGCGTGATCCTCAGCGAGCGGCTCGCATC
>RGUW01000196.1 GCA_010027605.1 Synechococcaceae bacterium WB9_2_112
GCGGCCGCTGGCGCCACCCAGGCAGGCACCTCTACAGCACCCCCGCCGGACAGCAGCAGCACGGCAAAGGGCATAACGGCCAGCCCGAAGAACTGCAGCATCGTGCCCGTCCAGATGTAGGGCACGCGGCGCCAGCCGAAGGCCGAGCGGTGGGTGTCGGAGCGAAAGCCGGTGAAGGCGCGCAGCGGGGCGGCCACCACCGGCAGGCCCACCATCAGCGCCACCAGCCAGGCCGCCACGCCCAGCTCCACGATCATCACGCGGTTGAGCGTGCCCACCATCAGTGCCGTGGCCATGCCCACCGTCACCTGGAACAGCGACAGCCGCAGCAGGCGCGACAGCGGCAACTCGGCGCTTGCGGCGTCGGCAAACGGCAGGTACTGCGGCCCCAGGCGTGACCAGGCCTGGATGGCGCGCATCCCTACGGGCCTGCGCCCCTTGGGAGGCTTACCCAGGCTCAACGCACCACCTCCAAGGCCTGGGAGGTGTAGAAGCCGCTGGAGATGCGCTGCGTGCGGCCGCTGCGCCAATCTGCCAGCCCGGTGGAGCGCCGCACCATGGCGCGCAGTTCCACCTCCGACATCGGCTCGATCCAGGGCGCCCGGTTGCTGGTGTCCATCGGCGCGATCACCGGCATCACCTCGGTGCTGCTCGTGATGATGTGCGGTCAACCGCGCGTGTTCCTGGCCATGGCCCGTGACGGCCTCCTGCCGAGGTCGTTCTTCAGCGACATTCACCCGGTGTTCCAAACCCCGTGGAAATCCACGATCGTCACGGGGTTGATCGTGGCCATGGGTGGCAGCCTTCTGCCGCTCGACCTTCTGGCCGAGTTGACCAACATCGGCACGCTGTTCGCCTTCGTGGTGGTCTGCGCCGCGGTGTTGGTGCTGCGGGTGACCCACCCCGACACCCCGCGGGGATACAAGGCGCCCTTTGGCTTGGCCACGCCCGTGCTGGGCATTGCCCTGTGCCTTTTGCTGATGTTCTCGCTTGGTTGGGAAAACTGGCTGCGGCTCTTCATTTGGCTGGGAATCGGCTTGGTCATTTACTTCGGTTACGGGGTTCGCCACAGCCGCCTGAGGCAGGGGCAGGCGCAGTGAACTGCCAGCCCGCGCCCGGCGACGACGGCTTCCACCGGCGGATCGGCCTGTTCACGGCCACCATGCTGGTGGCCGGAAACATGGTTGGTTCGGGGATCTTCATTGTCTCCTCCGACATGTCGCGCGATGTCGGAGGGGGCGGCTGGCTGCTGGTGCTGTGGCTGCTGACCGGGCTGATGACGGTCCTGGGCGGCCTGTGTTACGCCGAGTTGGCGGGGGCCTTCCCCAAGGCTGGTGGACAATACCTGTTCCTGAAGGAGGCATTCAGCCCCCTGTGGGGATTCCTTTACGGCTGGAGCGCCTTCACGGTGATCCAGTGCGGGTCGATCGCCGCGGTGGCCGTGGCCTTCACCAAGTTTTTGGGGGTGCTTTGGCCCGTGCTGGGCGCCGGCGCCGAGGCCACCCTGCTCAAGGTGCCGATGGAGGTCAGCGTTCCGCTCCAGTTGCCGTGGATGCCCGAGCCAGTCATCATTTTTGAAAGGCATTTCTACACGATCAGCACCGGCCAACTGATCGCCGCCGGAATCATCGTGCTTCTGACCTTTGTCAACTGCCTGGGGGTCGCCCGCGGCGCCCTTGTTCAGAATGTCTTCACGGTGGCCAAGCTTCTGGCCTTGTCGCTTGTGATTGTCATGGGCCTCGGCGTGGCGATCGACTGGGCTGTCGTGAGGCAGAACCTTGACGGCGCCTGGGTTCCCGCGATCGAAACCACCCGGGTCAGCCGGACCATGATGCTGACAGACCTTGGCCCCCATATGGCGTTCGCCCTGGTGGCCGGGGCCGCGATGGTGGGTTCGCTGTTTTCGGCGGACGCCTGGGCCAATGTGACGCTGACCGCCGGGGAGGTGAAGAATCCCGGTCGCAACATGCCCCTGAGCCTGGTGTTGGGCACCTGCATGGTGATCGCCCTGTATGTGTTGTGCAACCTGGCCTACATGGCGGTGCTTCCCGTGACGGGAAATGAGGCGCTGGCGTCGCAACTCAGGGAGCAGGCGGAGCGTGAGCCCGGCCGGACCGCGGCCATTTACAGCGGGCACGCCAAGGAACTTGGCATCAGCCAGGCGCAGGACGACCGGGTCGGCACGGCGGTCATGGATGTCGCCTCTCCCGGTTGGGGGCGAGTCGCCATGGCCTGTGGAATCATGGTGAGCACCTTCGGGTGCGTCAACGGCATGATCCTCGTCACCGCGAGGCTTTACTGGGCGATGGCCCGGGATGGGTTGTTTTTCCGGGTTGCTGGCACGCTCAACAGCAGGGGAGTTCCCCAGGCCTCGCTCATCATGCAGGCTGTCTGGTCGATCGTGCTGGTGTTCAGCGGAACCTACAGTGAGTTGCTCGACTATGTGATTTTCGCGTCGCTG
>RGUW01000197.1 GCA_010027605.1 Synechococcaceae bacterium WB9_2_112
TGAAGCAGCTGCTCGTCTGGAATCATGCGCAACAGCTGGCACAGGGCCAGGGACACCAGCACGGCTCCCAACGGCCGGGCCAGCCACAGCCAGGGCTGATCCGGGAAGGCGGCCCAGGTGCTGGCGATCACGATCGGATTGAGCACCGGTGCTGCAAACAGAAAACCCAGCGCCGTGCCCAGTGGCGCCCCTGCCACCAACAGGCGCCGCGCCACCGGCACGTTGCCGCACTCACAGGCCGGCAGGGCGAAGCCCAGGGCCGCACCACTGAGAGGCCCCAGCAGCGGATGGCCTGGAAGCCGGCGCAGCCAGCGGCCACCGGGTGCGAGCCAGCGGGCCACCGACGAAATCAGCACGCCGATCAGCAGAAACGGCAGGGCCTCGATCAACAGTCCCTGAAACAGCGCCCAGGCCGTGCTCAACAGTGGGGACTGGGCGACTGGCCTGTGACGTTAGGGGAACCCTGCCGATTTCAGAGCCCTTGACCAGGTTAATCTGAGAATCGTTTTCATTGGTGTCGGTGGTGCCAGCGGGTGCAGGTGTGGCGCGTGTCGGTGCTGCGGGAGCGCTGCTGGCCCTGCTGGCGGCGCTGGCAGGTTGCGCGGCGCCGCGCCCCCCTTCAGGCAAGGGGTTTCACGTTGTCACCACGTTTTTTCCGATCACCCTGTTCACCAGGGCGGTGGCGGCTGACTGCGCCACGGTCACGGCTCTGGTACCGCCTGAGCAGGGGCCCCACGATGTGCAGGCCCGGCCGGCCGATCTGGCGGCCCTGCGGCAGGCCCGCGTGCTGGTGAAGAACGGCCTGGGTATGGAGGCGTTTCTGCCCCGCCTGCTTGAGGCGGCAGGCAATTCCCGGTTGCGGGTGATCGACAGCAGTCGGGGAATCGCCACCCTTGCCGCCAACGGGCAGGCGTCTCACACGGGTCACGACCACGACCACGACCACGAACACCACCATGCCCGTGGCCACGGGGCTCGAAACCCCCATATCTGGCTTGATCCACTGCGGGCTGCAGAGCAGGTCGCAACCATCCGCGACGGGCTGATCGAGGCTGATCCGGGCTGCGCAGCCACGTACCGGCGCAATGCCGCGACCACCATTGCCCGGTTGCAGGCGCTCAACCATGAAATCGCGTCGCAACTCAAGCCTTATCGGGGCAAAACCTTTGTCGCCTTCCACGATGTCGCCCCTTACTTCGCCGAGCGCTACGGGCTGCGTGCGGTGTTTGTGGTGGATGTGCCTGAGATCAGTCCCAGCCCCGCCGATCTCCAGCGGGTCATCAAGGAGGTCAGAAGCAGTCAGCTCAAGGCACTGGTCAGTGAACCCCAGCAAGGCCAGCGTTCCTTCAATGCCCTGGCCCGGGACCTGGGCGTGAAGATCAGCGTGTTTGATCCACTCGAAACGGGCACTGTCCAGGACTCACAGGATCCTCAGACCTACTGGCGCACCATGCGACGCAATGTCGCCGAGCTCATCGGGGTGTTCAAGGGCTGATGGCCGTGTTGACGTCAGGCCAGCCTGAGTTCCGCTCACTCGACAGGATGCTCGGATTCCAGCATCTCGGGCCTGACAGTCCCTGACGGCGTCATCTGTTGGTTGATCACCCATGTTGTTGCAGCTTTCTGCGTGTGCCAGGCCTGCAACAGTTGTTTGGCAATGCTGCGAAGTTGGGCAGCATCTGCTGTTGCATCAATCGCGCGACTGAAGCGTTCGATTTCAAATTGCTGGCCCATTGTCAAGGCGATCGGTGTCGACATGGCAAACATTGTCTGCGGGTGGGCTGAAGTTATCGAGCTTTCACCAGCCGGTCGTAACCATGACTACCCATTCCCAGGACTGTCAGTGTTTCATGTTGTGAAAAGCACTGCGGCACGAGGATATTGATAAGGAAAATTGAATCAATTCATCAGGCATCGTTGTGGGTGCCGCGCGATCCTTGCGATTCAGTTGGGCCCAGCATCAACACGTAGCCCGGCTGGTTCAGTCAGTCATGGCATCCCCAGCTACCCATGCAGCTGGAGGCCAACCCCAGCAGGCTGAGGCTCTGGCGCTGATGGGTGTGTCACTGCTGATGCTGATGCAGGACCTTGTGCTGCTTGAAACATCGGTTGCGGTCTGGCCTGATTGATCTGGGTATTTCGACTCGAATCGCTCAATCGGTAGCAATCAAGACGTTTCGAGGGTTTCCTTGCTCCATAGCGTCCGTCTGTCGAGAGCGGGTCTTGCAGCTGTGGATCCAGGCGAAACCCAGGTGGCACACGCACAGGTCGATGCTTCGATCGCGGCAGTGACCGCTGCAACCCCGCTTTCGCGATCCCGCTACACCTGCAGGGTTGTGTATCTGGAGCCCACGGCTGAGTGGTCCCAGACGTTGGTCGATGCCTGCCAGCAGCCGAGCCTCGATGGGGTGACAGTCCGCCACCAGACCACGAGCTGGTGACTGTTGATGACCACAGGCT
>RGUW01000198.1 GCA_010027605.1 Synechococcaceae bacterium WB9_2_112
TTGGGACATGGCTGCGCCTGAAGCGGTGCTGCTGGCGGCGATCGGCTCACCCCAGTACGACACCCTGCCGCGCGAACAGCGCCCCGAAACCGGGCTGCTGGGGCTGCGTGCCGGTCTGGGGCTGTTTGCCAATCTGCGGCCGGTCAAGATCGTGCCAGCCCTGGCAGCCGCCAGCAGCCTCAAGCCCGAGGTGATTGAAGGTGTCGACCTGATGGTGGTGCGCGAGCTGACCGGCGGCATCTACTTCGGCACCCCCAAGGGACGGGTGAAGACCGAGACCGGCGAGCGGGGCTTCAACACCATGGCCTACAGCGACGACGAAGTGGACCGCATCGCCAGGGTGGGCTTTGAGCTGGCCCGGCAGCGGCGAGGCCAGCTCTGCTCGGTCGACAAGGCCAACGTGCTCGATGTCAGCCAGCTGTGGCGCGAGCGGGTCGAGGCGATCCACGCCGAGGCCTACAGCGACGTGAGCCTCAGTCACATGTATGTCGACAACGCCGCCATGCAACTGGTGCGGGCGCCGAAGCAGTTCGACGTGCTGCTGACCAGCAATCTGTTCGGCGACATCCTCAGCGACGAGGCGGCCATGCTCACCGGTTCGATCGGCATGCTGCCCTCGGCATCGCTGGGTGAAAGCGGCCCGGGTCTGTTTGAACCCATCCACGGCTCGGCACCCGACATCGCAGGCCAGGACAAGGCCAACCCGATGGCCATGGTGCTCAGCGCCGCCATGCTGCTGCGCATCGGCCTCAGGCAGGAGGCCGCTGCGGCAGACCTCGAGCGGGCCGTCGATCAGGTTCTGGCCGCGGGCTATCGCACCGGTGATCTGATGCAGCCGGGATGCACCCAGCTGGGCTGCAGGGCCATGGGCGATCAGCTGCAGGCGTCACTCGAAAGCTGAAGCCCAGCAGGGGGGCGACCGGCGACCTGCCAAACTCAGCCGCAGTTCATTGCTCCCTGCGCATGTCGAAGCGTCACCCGGTCGTCGCCGTCACCGGCTCCTCAGGCGCAGGGACCAGCACCGTCAAGCGGGCCTTCGAGCAGATCTTCAAGCGCGAAGGCATCACCCCGGCCGTGGTCGAGGGCGACAGCTACCACCGCTACGAGCGCGGCCCCATGAAGGAAGCCATGGCGGCCGCCCTGGCGAAGGGCGAGAACTTCTCCCACTTCGGCCCTGAGGCCAACCTGTTTGACAAGCTCGAGGAGCTGTTCCAGAGCTACGGCGAGAGTGGCAGCGGCCAGAAGCGCTACTACCTACACTCGGTCGAAGAGGCCGCCGAGCACAACGGACGCCTCGGCACTGACCTGGCCCCCGGCCAGTTCACTCCCTGGGAACCGATTCCCAGCGGCACCGATCTGCTCTTCTACGAAGGCCTGCACGGCGGGGTGAAGGGCGATGGCTACGACGTCGCTTCTCTGGCCGATCTGCTGGTGGGCGTGGTGCCGATCGTGAACCTGGAGTGGATTCAGAAGATCGCCCGCGACAACAGCGAGCGGGGCTACTCAGCCGAAGCCACCGTCGACACGATCCTCAGGCGGATGCCGGACTACATCAACCACATCTGCCCCCAGTTCAGCCGCACCGACATCAATTTCCAGCGGGTTCCCACGGTCGACACCTCCAACCCGTTCATGATCCGGAACATTCCGACCCCGGATGAATCCTTCGTGATCGTTCATTTCCGCAAGGGCGCCCGGGAGAAGTGGGGGATTGACTTCACCTACCTGCTGGACATGATCCACGACTCGTTCATGTCGAGCCCCACTTCGATCGTGGTGAACGGCGGCAAGATGGGCTTTGCGATGGAACTGATCCTCACCCCGATCATTCATCGCATGATCGAAGACAAGAAGAAACTCGCCTGAGTTTCTGACGGCTCAGCCACAGATCTGAGCCATCAACGTCAGGATCGGATTAATCTGGATTCAGGTATCTGGGGAGGCCCGTCATCGCCAGCCCAGCCTTGCTTGGCTCCAACGACCGGCGTCACGATGGCGGTGGCATCTCGTTCGAGATTGCTTCCGCCCGCTCCCAGCGCCTCGACCATCGCCAGGACAGTTCAGGTCGGCGTGCATCGCTGCGATTGGACCAGATCAACAGTGCCCTGTTGATTCGACAGGCGCGAACCATCTACTGGCGTTATCTCAGCGCCGGGGGGGCCCTGACACCGCCTCCCCTCGGAGTGATCGTGCAGGGGCAGCTCGGCAGGGTGGTCTTCCGCTGGCCCACCCTGCTCCCCGATGAACAGTTTGTGCCGGCCGAGTGGCTGCTGGGTTCCGGCTCGACCAGCGGCCGAGCGGCACGCACCCGATCCCGTCTGCAGGAGCCATGCACGCCAGTCCAGCCCTGACCCTGCTGGCCGCCCTATTCGGCGCCTGTGTGGGCAGCTTTGTGAACGTGGTGGCGTGGCGGCTGCCGCGGCAGCAATCGATCGTGC
>RGUW01000199.1 GCA_010027605.1 Synechococcaceae bacterium WB9_2_112
GCAGAGAAAGAACTTCATCACTTTGATGATGAGCGGCTCAACTGGGGTTCGGGCCCATGGGCACGGCGCAAGCGGATACGGAGGTATCACCGGGCCTTCGGCTCGGCGCCTGCGGGGAGCCTGTGGGGAGAAGCCACCCCCATCTACATGTATTGGGAGGCTGCCGCAGCGCGCATCTGGCAGTACAACCCGGCGATGCGGATCATCGTGATCCTGCGCAACCCGATCGAGCGGGCTTACTCCCACTGGGCCATGGAGAGGGGCAGAGGCGCGGACACGCTCAGCTTTGGGCAGGCCCTGGCCCGGGAGGCGACGCGCTGCCGCACGGCACTGCCGCTGCAACATCGGGTGTATTCCTACTTGGATCGGGGGTTCTACAGCGCCCAGCTGCGGCGGTTGTGGCGATTCTTTGGCACGGAGGCGGTGCTGGTGTTGCGGCAGGAGGAGCTGCGGGAGAAGCCTCAGGGCTGCTTGGATCGCGTCTGCAAGCATCTGGGGGTGTCGGCGCTCAGCAACGTGGCCGCCATGGAAGAGCACGTGGGGCAGTACGGCGAGCCGATGGCAGCATCATCCAGATCGCAGCTCAGGGCCTTCTTCGCCGCTGAGATCCGGCACCTGGAAGCGATGCTGGGTTGGGATTGCAGCGCTTGGCTGGAGGGCTGAACGGGATGCGGGTGCTGCTGGCGATTCCCCATGTGTTCGCCCCACGGGAAGGATCGCTGTACTCCTCGCAAACGGAGGCCAAGCGCGGCGTGAAACAACAGGCGCTGCTGGAGGCCACGGCGGGCAACCTGAGCCGACACGGCACGCGGCACTGGATTCACGCCTCGCTCGGAAAGGGGCGCCCGGTGGTGACCAGGGCTTTAGACACCAGCCTGGGGGTGGATCTCACCATTCAGCTCTACGCACCTGCGGGTGCCAATCTGGCCGCCACGCTCCCTGCCGATCCGCGCCTGCAGTGGCTGGATCCCGAGGTGGAGGATTACACCCAGGTGCCGCTGGTGGCATCCCGGCGGCTGTTGGAGCAATCGGCGGATTACGACCTGGTGGGCTACCTCGAGGACGATTTGGTGATCGAGGATCCGCAGCTGTTCCACAAGCTGCTCTATCTCGACCAACACAGCGACGGCAGCTACGCGTTTCTGCCCCACCGCTGCGAACGGATGGAACTGAACGGGGATGTGATCCTCTCCGGTGATCCCGATGGGGGGCGGCCCGACTTGTTTTGGGACACGGGGGAGCGGCTGGCGGTGCCGTGGCCCCTTGGGGCCGTGCAGTTTTATCGGGCCACCAATCCACACTCGGGGTGTTATTTCCTCAGCCGGCGCCAAGCGGCAGCCGTGTTGGACTACTGGCACACACGAAACTGGCAGTCTGATTTTCAGCTCTCCGGGCCGCTGGAGCAGGCGGGGAGCGGCCTGTTGTTGCCGGTGCTCAAGGTGATGAAACCGATTCCCGACCACTACAGGTTTCTGATGGTGCGCCATCAGGACGAACTGTGGCGGCGCCACCCAATCGACCAGCCGCAGCATGGCTGAGGCGGACGCTCTGGAGCAGCTGCTGGCGTATCGCCAGCGTCGCTGGCTCAGCCACTGCAGCGATGTGCTGCACGAGCTGTTGCTGCCAATTGCACGCCAATGGCGTGACCAACCGCAAGCCCAGGCGCTGCGCGGTGCGGTGTTGATTGAGAACCGCATTGATCAGCAATGGCTGTTCACTGTGCTCAACACCGCATTGATGTGCCCAACCGGCACCCAGCTCTGCTTGATCAGCGATGCGGAAGCCCTGCCACGCGCCCAAGCACTGCTGAAGGAGGTGCACCTACCCGTGGAACCTTGGTGGGCCGTGGCGGAAAACTTGGTGCCAGGCAGCCAGCTGAGCAGTGCTGGCAGCTTCAACCGGATGATGAAGCAAGGGCAGTTCTGGGGGCTGCTGCCGCACGAACAGCTGCTGATCTGCCAAACCGACTCCCTTTTTGCCGCAGCAGCAGAGCGAAACCTTCGAGCGGCGCAACCTGGAGGGGGAACGCTGCGGATTTTTCAAGGTGGATCGGGCCATTCACGGGAAACCCAACCCGGATGTGTATCCGCACTTGCATGGTAATGGCGGGCTATCGATCAGGCATCGCAGCGCCATGCAAACCATCTGCCAGCACCACGCGCACCAAAGCCCACCGGAGGAAATGGAGGATGTGTTCTTTAGCCGGCATCTGAATCGCCTTGGTCAGACAGCACCGCTGGAGGTGGCACAGGCGTTTGCCTGCGAAAGCCGCTATCAACCCACCGCCATCGGCAGCCACGCTGCCTGGAAGTATTGGAGCAGCTCTGAGCTCGCCGAACACCTCGACCAGCATTGGCGGCAGGTTTGGAGCCTGAAAGAGGCAACGGACAACACCGTTCATGGACAGGTGGGGGCCAACAAGTGATGGCGA
>RGUW01000200.1 GCA_010027605.1 Synechococcaceae bacterium WB9_2_112
TCTGGGAGCGCCACTGTTGCACCTCATCACTGGCGCGCAGGTAGTCGAAACGGGCCATGCCACCGCTGTCAAACAGGGTGCGGAGCGAATCGGCCAACGACAACTTGAGACGCATCGTCTCCCTTTGGGAGGCTAGGCGGGCACGCAACTGCCGCATCTGAGCCGCATTCTCCTGAACGCTGAGCTGAATCGCGCGCACCCGGTCCTCCTGGGAGATCGCGGCCGGCGGGGGGGGCAGCACCGCAGGCAGCAGTCCGGCACCATCGATCAGCAGGTTGAGCAGCTGGTTTTCGTAGCGCAACAGATCGATCTGGCGGCGGGTGTTGTCGAGGCGCGCCCGCAGGCCCTGGTTTTCGACCTCGGCCAGCCGATCGCCGCTGCGCACCTCCTGGCCCTCCTTGACCCAGAGACGCTTGACGATGCCCGGGGTGGTGCTGCGCACATCAACCTTGCCCAGGGTGGTTTCCAGGGTGCCGTTGGCGGTGACGGTCTGATCGACCTTGCCCAGAAACGCCCACAGCAATGCCGCCGTGGTACCGGCAGCGATCACGTAGATCACCAGCTGGGCCCAGTGGTTGCTCTGCTCGAGCATGCCCGGCGAATCAAAGAAGACCCGGGGGCGTGTCGTGGGGGGGGAGGGCGCGCGCAACAGCCGCGGCATGCGGGCCCGCACACGGGCAAGCAGCGGGGGCCTGGCCTCAGGCAATGGAGCCATCCTGTTGACGGTAGAGGGCGTAGTAGAGGCCGCGCTTGTTGAGCAGCTCCGGATGGGTGCCGGCCTCCTGCAGCAGGCCGTTGTCCATCATCAGGATCAGATCGGCATTGCGGATCGTACCCAGGCGATGGGTGATGAAAAACACGGTTTCTCCGCGCAATTCGCGGCGCAGGTTCTCGCAGACCGTGCGCTCGGTGAGGTAGTCGAGGGCGCTGGTCGCCTCATCAAGAATCAGCAACCGTGGCCTGGCCAGGATCGAGCGGGCGATGGCAATCCGCTGGCGCTGACCCCCCGAGAGGCTGGCGCCGCGCTCGCCCACGCTCGAGTCGTAACCGTTGGGCAGATCCATGATGAAGGCATGGGCGCAGGCGATCTGGGCTGCATGGATCACCTCGGCGTCGCTGGCATCGGGAGCGTTGAGGGCGATGTTGTCGCGCACGCTGCCGTCAAAAAGCATGGAGTCCTGGGGAACAATCCCGATCTGCTGACGCAGCGAATCGAGATCCACCTTGGCAATGTCGTAATCGTCGATGCGGATCACCCCTTCCGCAGGGGGATACAAACGGGGCAACAGCTTCATGATGGTGCTCTTGCCGCTACCGCTCTGGCCCACGATGCCCACAAAGCAGCCCGGTTCGATCGTGAAGCTCACGTTCTTGACCACAAGCGGAGCGTGGGGCCTGAAGCGAAAACTCACCCGGTCGAATTCGACCCGCCCGGTGATCGGCGGCAGGGCAATGGGGCGTGCATCCAACGGCTGCTCGGGTTCGGCATCCACCACATCAGCCAGACGCTCCACCGAGATCTGCAGGCCCTGAATGGTCTGCCAGGTGCCGGCCAGGCGAATGATCGGGCCAACAACATTGCCGCTGATGATGCGGAAGGCGATCAGCTGGCCGATGGTCAGTTCACCCTTGAGCACCAGGTAGGCGCCCACCCACAGCACCGCCAGGCCGCCGATCTCATTGAAGAAGGCGCCGATGGATCCGGCCGTGGCACCGATCAGGGTGGTGCGGAAATTGCTGGAGATGAAGCGGGCGTAGCGCTGCTGCCAGCGCCAGCGCAGGGTGGTTTCGGCATGCTGGGCCTTGACGGTCTGAATGCCGGTGAGGGCCTCAACCATGAGTGAGCTGGCGGCGGCATTGGCCTCGGCCGCCACCCGCAACTGGCTCTTGATCAGGGGGGAAACGATATAGACCAGAGCCAGGTAGAGCGGGACAACGCCGAGAGCAACGGCCGTGAGCAGACCGCTGTAACTGAGGCAGACAAACAGATACACCACCCCGAAGATCACATCGAGCACCAGGGTCAGGGCCGTGCCGGTGAGAAACCCGCGAATGCTGCCCAGCTCGTTCAGGCGGGTCGAGATCTCACCGACTGGCCGGTTGTCGAAATAGCCCAGGGGCAGTCTGAACAACTGGGTGAGAATGTTGCCTGACGTGGCAATGTCGATCCGGTTGGTGGTGTCGGTGAACAGAAAGGTGCGGATCAGGTTGAGAACGTTGGACAGCACACTCACACCGATCAGCATCACGCCCAGGAAATAGAGCGTGCCGAAGTTCTGCTGACCGATCACCTTGTCGATGATCTGCTGAATCAACAACGGCTGCGCCAGACCGAAGATGTTGATGAACAGCGAGGCCACAAACACCAGAATCAGTGACTGGCGGTAGCGCTTGAGGAACGGGAAGAAATAACT
>RGUW01000003.1 GCA_010027605.1 Synechococcaceae bacterium WB9_2_112
CCCTGCTGGAGCACAGGGGTGCCCCGGTCGTGCTGTTGATCAACCAGGGCCTGGCCGATCTGCTCACCATCGGCGACCTGCACCGCCCCGATCTGTTCGCCCTGGCGGTGCAGCGGCCGACGCCACTCGAGCACCGCGTGATCGAGGTGTCCGGGCGCCTGGCCGCCGACGGTCGCGAGCTGGAGCCGCTGAGGCTCGATCCAGCGTTGCAGCGGCAACTCGCCGAGGCCGTTGCCGATGGCTACCGCAGTGTTGCCATTGCGCTGCTGCACAGCACCGTCAATGGCGCCCACGAGCAGCAATTGGCGACCTGGGTGGCATCACTCGGTCTTGAGCTCGAGGCCGTCAGCCTGTCGCACCGGCTCAGCCCGCTGCCCCGGCTGGTGCCCCGCGGTCAGACCACCCTGGTGGAGGCGGCGCTGGCGCCGGTGCTCAACCGCTACCTCGATCAGATCGAGGCGGCCTTGGCCGGCGCGGTGCCCCTGCGGGTGATGCGCTCCAGTGGCGCCCTGGCGCCGCGCCCCTGGTTGCTCGCCAAGGACACGATCCTGTCGGGTCCGGCCGGGGGCATGGTCGGTGCCCTGGCCGTGGCCCGTCAGGCGCTGCAGCAGGCCGGGTTGCCGTTGCAGCCGGTGGTCGGTTTCGACATGGGAGGCACCTCGACCGATGTGTTTCATGCCGCCGTGTCTCATGCCGCCGGCGAAGCCGGCGACTGGGCCTGGCAACGCAGCAGCGAAACCGACGTGGCCGGGTTGCAGCTGCAGGCGCCGATGCTGCCGATCCACACCGTGGCGGCCGGCGGCGGGTCGATCGTGCGCTTTGTCGGCGAGCGGCTGCAGGTGGGGCCTGCCTCGGCCGGTGCCGACCCGGGGCCTGCGGCCTATGGCCGCGGCGGTCCGCTCACGGTCACCGATGCCAATGTGTTGTTGGGTCGCCTGCCCGAGCAGGCCTTGCCGGCGGTGTTTGGCCCGGGCGGCGACCAGCCCCTTGATCATGCCGTGGTGGCGCAAGGCTTCGCCGATCTCGCCCAGGCCATGTCGCTGGTGCGCCCTGGTGTCACGGCCGAGCAGGCTGCGGCCGGGGCCCTGCAGATCGCGGTCGAGACGATGGCCGCGGCGGTGCGACGCATCTCGATCGAGCAGGGACACGATCCGCGGGCGGCCCTGTTGGTGAGTTATGGCGGCGCCGCAGCCCAGCACGCCTGTCGCCTGGCCGATGCCTTGGGCCTGCAGCGGGTGCTGGTGCATCCCCTGGCCGGAGTGCTCTCGGCCTATGGCATCGGCATGGCGCCCCAGTCGTTGTTGCTGCAGCGCACGCTGGCCCAGCCGTTGAGCCTGGCGTCTGTGGGCGCTCTGCGCACCTTGGTCGCCAACCTGGTGGCCGAAGGCGAAGTCGAGCTGGCCCGGGTCGCTGGTCCGGCCCAGCGGATGCCGGCGGTATCCGTGCGCCTGGAACTGCGCCAGCCTGGCCAGGCCCAGGGGCTCGAGATCCCGTGGTCGGGGCGGCCTGCGGACCTTGCAGCCCATGGGGCTGACCCGGCTGAAACGGCTGACAACACAGAAGCGGCTGACGCTGCAGACCTGAATCACGCTGCAGACCTGGCGCAGCTGCGTGAGGTCTACAGCGATCGCCATCAGCAGCGCTACGGCTACCGCAGCTCAGTCGATGCGCTGGTGGTCGAACGGGTGCTGGTGGAGTTGCAGGCGGTGGCTGCCCCCCATCCGGCCGCGGCCGAGCTGCAGAAGCAGCCCCCAGTGGCTTCGGGCCCCACCACCAGCCGCCTCTGGATCGATGCCCACCAGGGCTGGCAGGTGGTGCCGCTGTGGCAGCGTGACCAGCTGCATGGTGGTCAGTGCCTCTGCGGCCCCGCGCTGGTGCTCGATGCGACCACCACCCTGGTGCTGGAGCCCGGTTGGCAGCTGCGCTGCCTGGCCGATGGGGCCCTGTTGCTGGAGACCGATCGACCTGCTCACCCGGTTACGGCTGTGAGCCCTTCGGCCTCAGCGCTGGATCCGGTGTTGCTGGAGCTGTATCACCACCGCTTCGCGGCCATTGCGGTGCAGATGGGGGTGCAGCTGCAGCAGAGCGCCTGTTCGATCAATATCCGCGAGCGGCTCGACTATTCGTGCGCCCTGTTTGACCAGCAGGGTGCCCTGATCGCCAACGCGCCGCACATCCCGGTGCACCTGGGCTCCATGGGAGACAGCGTGGTGAGCCTGCTGGAGGCGGTGGCCCGCGGAGACCGTGCGCCCCTGGGCCCCGGCGATGTGGTGATCTCCAACAACCCCTACAACGGCGGCACCCATCTGCCCGACATCACCGCCATCACACCGGTGTTTGCCCCAGGGGCGATGCGGGGTTTGCCGCCGCTGTTCTATGTGGCCTCCCGCGGTCACCACGCCGATGTGGGCGGCATCACTCCCGGCTCCATGCCCGCCAGCAGCCACACCATCGAGGAGGAAGGTCTGCTGCTCGACAACGTGCCCTATCTCGTCGATGGCGATGTTGATGCGTCGAGGTGGCGTTCACGTCTTCAGCAGATGCCCCATCCGGTGCGCAATGCCGATCAGATGCTGGCCGATCTGGAGGCCCAGGCCGCTGCCAATCGCAGCGGCGCCCAGGCTCTCGCTGAGTTGATCGCCCGCCAGGGTCTTGCCGAGGTTCAGGCCTACATGGCCCATGTGCAGGCCAATGCGGCAGCCGCGGTACGACGCTTGCTCACGCGTCTGAGCGATGGCGGTTGCACTCTGCAGCTCGATCATGGGGCCTGGATCTGTGTGGGCGTGCAGGTCGATCACAGCGCCCAGCGGTTGTGCATCGATTTCAGCGGCACTTCGCTCCAGCACGACGGCAACCTCAATGCCCCCCTTGCGGTGACCAAGGCGGCAGTGCTTTATGTGATCCGCGCCCTTGTGGCCGAACCGATTCCACTCAATGCCGGTTGCTTTGAGCCGATCACCCTGATCGTCCCTGCCGGCAGCCTGCTCAATCCGTTGCCGCCGGCGGCGGTGGTGGCCGGAAATGTCGAGATCTCCCAGGCCATCGTCAACGCGCTGCTGGCGGCCCTGGGGCAGCAGGCGGCGAGCCAGGGAACCATGAACAATCTGTGCTTCGGCAACGGCGCGCGCCAGTACTACGAAACCATTGGCGGTGGTTGTGGCGCCGGTCCCGGATACCAGGGTGGCTCGGCCGTTCAGAGCCACATGACCAATTCGCGCATCACCGATCCCGAGGTGCTGGAAGCCCGGCTGCCGGTGCGGCTCGAGCGCTTTGGCATCCGCCATGGCTCAGGAGGCCTGGGGCGCTGGCCGGGCGGCGACGGGGCGATCCGTCAGCTGCGCTTTCTTGAAGCGGTGACGGTGTCGCTGATCAGTGGCTCAAGGCGCGTGGCCCCACCTGGGCTGGCAGGTGGTGGCCCCGGTTCCATCGGCCACAACAGCCTGATCGGCCTCGATGGGGCGAGCACCCCGTTGCCCGGTTGCTTCGAGCGGCAGTTTCAAGCTGGTGAGGCGTTGCGGATCGAAACCCCCGGAGGTGGGGGCTTCGGACACCCGCTGTGAGGTCCGCACGCTCAGGCCTGGGGTGCCGAGGGTGCGCTGATCAGGTTGATGGCTGAAAAGGCCAGGCCGATGCCGAACAGGGTGCCGATCGCCCAGATGCTGTCGGTGGGCCACTCAGCGATCAGCATCCCCCCCAGGATCGCTGTGACAATGCCGTCGATCAGCACCAGGCCGCGCGCTGGTCCGTTGCCGCTGGCCGCAGCCGCCAGTTCCATGACGCCTTCGAAGGCGAGCAGAAAGCCGACGAACAGGGTCAGGCTGACTTCGCTGTCGACCGGAAACGCCAGCACCCAGATCCCGCCGCCGAAGTAGAGCAGCCCCGACAGCAGGCGAAACAGCCTGCCCTTGAGGTCGGATTCACCGGTGAGCCGCAGCACCTGGCTGACCCCGGCGATCACGGCCACGGCGCCGATGGCAATGGTGAGCAGGGTGGCCGACACGAACGGCACCACGATCGACAGGCCCGCGGCGGCAAACAGCAGGGCAGCCGTGATCCAGCGCAGGGTGGGTGAAGCCGGAACCGACACAGCAGCAAGAGACAGACGTCGGCGCACACCATAGAGGGAGCTTTGCCTGGGCTCCACCGGGCGGTATCGCTGCGGCGCTCAGGTGAGGTTTGTATGGCAAACCATCACAGAGTGACGCAGCCTGAACCAAGCCTCTGCACGATTGAGGTGCAGACCTGACGACTCAGGATCCATGCTCGAGCTGCTGCCGCCGCTCAACGATCACAACCTGCCCTGGATGGACACGATCCATCCGATCGTCGTCCATTTCGTGATCGCGATGGGGCTGATCAGCTTCGTCTTTGATCTGATCGGTGTGGCGTTTCGCAAGACCCAGCTGTTCGAAGTGAGTTTCTGGAATCTGCTCTTTGCCACAGCGGCCATTTTTGTGGCGATCATCTTTGGCCAGGTGGAGGCCGGCTTGGCCAATCCCTACGGCGCCTCGAGCGAAATCCTCAATCTGCACAGCACCATCGGCTGGTCGTTGGCTGGCGTCCTCTCCCTGCTGTCGGGATGGCGCTATGTGCTGCGCAGCAAGGACCCCCAGCAGTTGCCCCTCTCGTTTCTGGGAGCCGGCGGGGTGCTCTCAGCTCTCATCGTGGTGCAGGTGATGCTGGGCAACCAGCTGATCTGGGTGTATGGCCTGCATACCGTTCCGGTGGTTCAGGCCGCTCGCGCCGGTCTGGTCTGAGTCATGACGACACCGCTTTACGTCACGCCTGAGGCGCCGATCGAGCAGCTCAGCGCGCAGCTGGGACCCAACGGCCTGCCCTATGCCGTGCCGATTCACCCCAATCTGGTGCACCTGACGATCGGCCTGTTTGTGATTGCCATCGCCTTTGATATCGCTGGTGCGCTGTACCCGCTGGAGAAGCGGGTGTTCCGCTTTCTGGCCCTGCCGATCACCCGGGCCGGCTTTCACGATGTGGGCTGGTACAACCTGGTGGCCTGCGCCGTGGTGAGCTTCTTCACCGTGGCTGCGGGTTTTTACGAGATGCTCCTGGCCCAGCCCCTGGCGGGCGTCACCAGCAGCATCGGCCTGCAGAGCATGGAGACCTTGCTGATCCACGGCGTGGGAGGGGTCGTCATTCTCCTGGTGATCGTCGCCATGACCGTGTGGCGTGGCTTTCAGCGCTTTCGCTGGCGCCGCGACATGGGCCGTCAGGTGCAGTGGATCTATCTGCTGGTGGGCCTGGGGCTGTTTCTGGTGATCGGTTTGCACGGCACCCTCGGCGCCGAACTGGCTGCCGAGTTTGGTGTGCATATCACCGCCGACCAGCTGCTGGCCGCCGGCGCTGACCTCAAGGAGGCCCTGCCATGACCCCCTCACCCGCCCAGGGGCCCCGTTTCAGCCCGCTCTCGGTGATTGCCCTGATCGCCTGGGTTGGCGTGCTGGTCGCCCTCAGCATGTGGATGGGCCAGCTGTCTTACCACTGGCTGCCGGTGCAGGCTTCAACCGCCGCGCCCCTGGTCGATGGGCTGTTCAGCTTTGAAACCGCAGTCGGCACCTTCGTGTTTGGCGGCGTGATTTCGGTCATGGTCTGGGTGATTGTGATGCACCGGGCCGAGAAGTACGACGCGAGCGACGCCGAACCCATCGAGGGCAACACCCGTCTCGAGATCATCTGGACAGCGATTCCCTTCGTGCTCGTGATGGCGATCGCCGTCTATGCCATGCGGGTCAACACCACCCTGGGGATGCTGGGCCCGATGGAGCACATCCACCTGCGCAGCTCCGTTGAGCAGGCTGGTGGTTATCCCGGTGATCGCCTGCCTGCCGAGCAGGTGGAGGTGATCGCCCGCCAATGGTCGTGGGAGTTTCGCTATCCGGGCTCCGACGTCTCCACCACCGAGT
Source organism: Synechococcaceae bacterium WB9_2_112 (assembly GCA_010027605.1). Taxonomy (GTDB): domain Bacteria; phylum Cyanobacteriota; class Cyanobacteriia; order PCC-6307; family Cyanobiaceae; genus RGUW01. Next base: position 5,922 of record RGUW01000003.1, read on the forward strand.
TGCATCTGGCGGTGGATGAGCCGGTCACCTTCAGGCTGGTTTCCGAGGATGTGCTGCACGGCTTCTTCATTCCGGCATTTCGCCTCAAGCAGGACATCGTGCCCGGTCGGGCCATCGATCTCAACGTGACCCCCACCCGCGAGGGGCGTTACCGGCTGCGCGATTCCCAGTTCAGCGGCACCTGGTTCGCCGCCAACCAGGCCGATGTGGTGGTTGAAAGCGTCGAGGCTCACCAGGCCTGGCTTGAGGCTGCTGCCCGGCAGCCGCTGCAGAGCGGCCTCAGCGATGCCTCCCTTGAATACGCCCAACGGGGCCAGTCCAGAAAAGCCGGCTGGGCCACAGTTCCCCCGGCTCCCCCTCCACAGGTGAACGTGCCTGGATCCAACACACAGCCCCATGACGGCTGAGCCAGCAGCAATCCCATGACCCTTGCAACCTTCCCCGCCAGCGAGCCCAAGCCCTCCTGGACCCGCTACTTCAGCTTCAACACCGATGCGAAGGTGATCGGGATTCAGTACATCGTGCTGGCCTTTTTCTTCTTTTTGATCGGCGGTCTGCTGGCGATGATCATTCGTGGCGAGCTGATCACACCCGAAGCCGATCTGGTCGATCGCACGGTCTACAACGGTATCTACACGATGCACGGCACCGTGATGCTCTTTCTGTTCATCTTCCCGGTGCTCAACGGGCTCAACAATCTGTTGATCCCCACCATGATCGGAGCCCCCGACATGGCGTTCCCGCGGCTCAATGCTGTGGCCTTCTGGTTGGTGCCCATCTTCGGCGTGCTGCTGATGAGCAGCTTCTTCGTGCCTGGCGGCCCCGCCTATTCGGGTTGGTGGTCCTATCCACCGGTGAGCATTCAGAATCCCCTGGGCCATCTGATCAGCGGTCAGGGTCTGTGGCTCACGGCCGTGGCCCTCTCAGGGGTCTCGTCGATCATGGGCGCGGTGAATTTCGTCACCACGATCATTCGGATGCGGGCCCCGGGCATGGGCTGGTTCCGCATGCCGGTGTTCTGCTGGACGGCCCTGGCGGCCCAGAGCCTGCAGCTGATCGGACTCCCTTCCCTGACAGGCGGCGCGATCATGCTGCTCATGGATCTGGTGGCGGGAACCACCTTCTACGACCCTGCTGGTGGTGGCGATCCGGTTCTCTACCAGCATTTTTTCTGGTTCTATTCCCATCCGGCTGTCTACGTGATCATCCTGCCGGTGTTCGGCATTTTCTCTGAGCTGTTTCCGGTGTATGCGCGCAAGCCCTTGTTCGGCTACGTCTATGTCGCCCTGGCTTCGTTCATCATCGTCGGTCTGGGTCTCATCGTCTGGGTGCACCACATGTTCCCCAGCGGAGTGGCCGAGTGGATGCGCAACCTGTTCATGTTCACCACCATGTTGATTGCGGTTCCCACTGGTGTGAAGGTGTTTGCCTGGCTCGGCACCCTGTGGCGCGGCAAGCTTCGCCTGACCACTCCGATGCTGTTCTGCCTGGGTGGTTTGTTCAACTTCGTGTTTGCCGGCATCACCGGCATCATGCTGGCCACTGTGCCGATCGACCTGCATGTCTCCAACACCTACTTTGTGGTCGGTCACTTCCACTACGTGATCTATGGCGCAGCGGTGATGGGCATCTTTGCCGGCATCTACCACTGGTTCCCCAAGTTCATCGGTCGCATGCCCTACGAGGGCCTTGGCAAGCTGCATTTCCTGCTGACCTTTGTTGGGGCCAACCTGAATTTCCTGCCGATGCATCCGCTCGGACTGATGGGCATGCCCCGTCGTGTGTCGAGCTATGACCCGGAGTTTGCCTTCTGGAACGTGCTTGCCAGCCTGGGGGCATTCCTGCTTGGAGTTTCGATCATTCCGTTCTTGCTCAACATGGTGAGCTCCTGGGTGCGCGGTCCCAAGGCCACCCACAACCCCTGGAATGCCATCGGTCTGGAGTGGTTGCTGCCTTCGCCACCTGCTGAAGACAACTTTGGCGAGCATGTGCCGGTTGTGATCTCCCGGCCCTATGGCTATGGCCTGGGCAAGCCGTTGGTGGAGCACCAGGCCGAGATCGAACAGGCCCTCGCCCTGGCCGAGCAACAGGAGGCAGCACGATGACCACCGCCTATCCCGCACCCAATGCCGAGCCCCAGCATGTTGAGGGTCACGAGAAGCACAATCTCACAGGCTTCATCATCTTTCTGTGCTCCGAAAGTGTCATCTTTCTGGCCTTCTTCAGCGGCTATGCATTGCTGAAGACCAGTGCTCTCGATTGGTTGCCCCCCGGCGTCGAAGGTCTGGAATGGCAGATGCCGCTGATCAATTCGGTCGTGCTGGTCTCCAGCTCGGGCACGATCTACCTGGCTGAGCGGGCCATGGCCAAGGGCAACATCTGGGGCTTCCGTGCCTTCTGGCTGCTGACCATGGCGCTGGGGTCTTATTTCCTCTACGGCCAGGCTGTTGAGTGGAGCGGCCTGCAGTTCGGCTTCACCTCGGGAACCTTCGGTGGCACGTTTTATCTCCTCACCGGCTTCCACGGTCTGCATGTGGCCACCGGTGTCGGCCTGATGACCTTGATGCTGATCAAATCGTTCATTCCCGGCAATTACAACGGGGGTGAGCAGGGGGTTCAGGCCACCTCGCTGTTCTGGCACTTCGTGGATGTCATCTGGATCATCCTCTTTGTGCTCATTTATGTCTGGCAGCGGAGCTGAGCCATGATCATCGACGACCGCCACTACGACGTCATCGTGATTGGCAGCGGCGCCGCCGGTGCCACCGTTGCCGCCAGCCTGGGGCAGAAAGGGCACAGCGTGCTGCTGCTCGAGCGCGGCGGCCCCATGCCCCTTGCCGACCAGAACGTCGCCGATGTGGAGCTGTTCCGCAAGGATCGCTATCACCCCAAGGAGCAGTGGTTCGGTACTGATGGTGATCCCTTCTCCCCCCAGGCGATCTATGCCTTCGGAGGCAACACGAAGATCTGGGGGGGCGTGCTCGAGCGCATGCGCGAGCGCGAGTTCGAGGGTCTGCATCTGCAGGAGGGGGCAGCACCGGCCTGGGGCCTGAACTACGCCGATCTGGAGCCCTGGTACGAACAGGCCGAGAGCCTGTACCGGGTGCACGGTCGGGCCGGCAGTGATCCCACCGAACCCCGACGCAAGGCTGATTACGCCCAGCCTCCCCGATCGGTGGAGCCGTTTCTGGAGGAGTTGCGCCAGGGGCTGGAGCGCCATGGCGTGACGCCCTACCCGCTGCCGCTCAGCTGGTCGGATTCACCGATCGATCCCAGCGGCGATGCCGAACTGTTCGGTGTCGATCCGGCCCGTCAGTTTACCTCGGTGACCGTGCGAGGCGGCGCCGAAGTCACCCAGTTGCATGTCAACCCCAGGGGTCGTGAGGTCAAGGGGGTGCAGGCCCGGATCGATGGTCAGAGCTGGTTGTTCACTGCGCATCAGGTGGTGCTTGCAGCCGGTGCCATCAATACCGCGGCGATCCTGCTGCGTTCTGCCAATGATCGACACCCCCGCGGTCTGGCCAATGGCTCCGATCAGGTGGGCCGCAACCTCATGAAGCTGCAACAGACGTCGATTCTGCAGCTGGCCGCGGTGTCCAACTCGGGCCGCTATGGCCGTTCGTTCGGGATCACCGATTTTCTCTGGGGCGACAGCAACGTCTCTTTTCCCCTCGGTGCCATCGCCAATGGCGGCGGTGTCCTGCAGGACGCTCTGTTTGCCGAGTCACCCCCTGTGCTGTCGCTGGTGACCCGTCTGCTGCCTGACTTCGGCCTTGAGCAGCTGGCCTCCCGTTCGATCACCTGGTGGGCATCGAGCCCGGTGCTTCCCCAGCCCCACAACCGCATCAGCCTGAGGGGCGATCGCCTCCAGATCAACTACGTCCCCAACAACCGCGAAGCGCACGACCGTCTCGTTTATCGCTGGATCGACGTGCTCAAGGCCGTGGAGGCCGATCCCCAGATCCAGGTGGTCAAGGCCGCGCCCACCCATCCGCGCGGCGAGGCACCGCTCTCGGCCATGGGCTATGCCTGCGGTACCTGTCGCATGGGCGATAACCCTGCCACGTCGGTGGTTGATCTGCAGGGCCGCAGCCATGAGCTGAGCAACCTCACCATTGCCGATGCGAGCATCTTTCCGGCGTGCCCGATGATGGGCTTCGGACTGACCATCATCGCCAACGCCCTGAGGGTTGCCGAATCGGTCTCCTCGACGTTGTCATCGAGGGTGCCATGACGGCAAGCCCCGGGCCCTCGCCCGCGCCACCTGAGCAGGCGGCCCTGCCTTCTGAGCTCAGGCGTATCGCCGAGCGGGATTTCGGCCATCAGGACTGGGCTCTCTGGGGCAGCTATCTGCCCGAACGGCAGTGGGGCACGGTTCGTGAGGACTACTCGGCCGATGGAGATGCCTGGCGCTCCTTCCCCCATGACCATGCCCGTTCCAGGGCTTACCGCTGGGGAGAGGATGGCCTGCTCGGCATCTGCGATGCGGAGTGCCGACTCTGTTTTTCTCTGGCGATGTGGAACGGCCAGGATCCGATCCTCAAGGAGCGTCCCTTCGGTCTGGGCAATCCTGAGGGTAATCATGGCGAGGACATCAAGGACTATTACTTCCATCTCGCGAACACCCCCACCCACAGCTTCATGCGTGGGTTGTACAAGTACCCACAGGCAGAGTTTCCATACCAGCACCTTGTCAATGCAAACGGCTCCCGTGGTCGCGACCAGCCCGAGTACGAACTGGTGGATACGGGAATCTTTGATCAGGGCCGTTATTTCGATGTCTTCATCGAATACGCCAAGGCCTCACCCACAGACCTGCTGATCCGCATTCGTGCTGTTAACCGTGGTCCTGATCCTGCACCGCTGACGCTGCTGCCGACCCTGTGGCTGCGCAACACCTGGAGCTGGGGCTATCCCGATGAGTCGAAGCTGCCCATGCAGCTTGATGGAGATCGCTTGGTCACCGCCGATCTGCCCCATCTGGGTTGCTACAGCCTCAGTTGCGATGAGACCGGCAGTTGGTTGTTCACCGACAACGAGACCAACCATGAGCGCCTCTATGGCCAACCCAATCCCACGAACTATCAAAAAGATGGCTTTCACCGTTATCTGATTCACGGCGAACAGGGAGCCATCAATCCAGCCCGGAGCGGTACCAAGGCGGCTCGCCAGCTGCAGCGAACGATCGCCCCCGGAGAGGAGTGGGTCGTCAAGCTGCGACTCTGCAGCAGGGACCTGGAGTCGCTATCTGCGTTTGGAGATGACTTTGACGCCGTGTTTGCACAGCGTGAGGCGGAGTGGAGCGCATCACTGCACCACATGGTGCCCAACCTCTCGGACGACGACCGTCTGATTCACAGTTCGGCGATCGCAGGCCTGTTGTGGTGCAAGAAGTACTACGGCTGGAGTGTGCTGCGCTGGCTCGAAGGGGATCTGACCCAGCCCCAGCCTCCGGCCAATCGCTGGCACACCGAAACCGCTCGATGGAGCCGGCTGCATGCCCATGACATCATCTCCATGCCCGATGCATGGGAATACCCCTATTTCTGCCAGTGGGACCTGATGTTCCACTCGGTCGCCTTTGCGATCATTGACCCCCAGACCGCCAAAGAGCAGTGCATGCTGCTGCGGTCGCCCCATTACACGGCTCCCAACGCCCAGACCCCGGCCTACGAATGGGCGCTGTCGGATCCCAACCCCCCGATCGGTGCCTGGGCAGCCCTGCGGGTGTTTCAGATCGAGCGCAAGCACTATGGGCGTTCCGATCACGGTTTTCTGCGTTCCGTGCTGCGCAAATTGCTTCTCGAGTACGGATGGTGGGCCAACCGCAACGATCGCTCTGGTGACAACGTCTTTGAAGGAGGGTTTCTCGGTCTCGACAACATCGCCATCTTCGATCGCCGTTTTCCGCTCGCCGATGGCAGTCGCATCGAGCAATGCGACGGCACCGCCTGGATGGCGTCACTGAGCCTCAACCTGCTCGCCATTGCGGTTGAACTGAGCAGTGAGCAGGCCGAGTATCGCGATCTGTGTGAGCGGTTTGTGCACGACTTCGTGCAGCTGGCTATCACCATCAACCATCCGGGACAGCGCGGCTATCTCAACTGGGACGAGCAGGACGGCTTCTACTACGACGTGATCAAGCGGCCGGATGGCAGCACCGATTATCTCCGCACCCGTTCACTCACAGGCCTGATTCCCCTGCTGGCGGTGGCCAGCTTTGATGTCGAGACAGTGACACGACTTCCCGAACTTGATGTGCTCAAGAGCATGAGCTGGTTTGTGCATGAGCGCACCACACCCACCTGGTTGGCTGCCAATCTCGGCCAGTGGCGCAACGACCGCATTCTGTTCACCCTGGTGCCTGAAGATCGACTGCGCCGCATCTGTGAACGTCTGTTCGATGAGGACGAGTTTCTTTCGCCCTATGGGATCCGTGCTTTGTCAAAGGTTTATGAGCAGCAGCCCTACCAGTTCACCGAGGGTGGTGATCATGAGGTGCTCGCCTACAGCCCTGGTGACAGCCCTGTGGCGATGTTCGGCGGCAATTCAAACTGGCGCGGACCGATCTGGATTCCAGCCAATTTCCTGCTGATTGAGTCGTTGCAGAAATTCGCCCACTATTACGGTGACAGTTTCAAGGTGGAATTTCCCGCCCGCTCGGGCAACTGCTTCAATCTCTGGGAAGTGTCGCTGCAGCTCGAGCATCGGCTGGCCAACCTGTTCCGGCGTGACGCATCTGGCCGCAGGCCCTTCAACGGTGATGTCGAGCTGTTCCAGAACGATCCCCACTGGCGTGATCTGATCCTGTTCAACGAGTATTTCCACGGTGACAATGGTCGGGGCATCGGCGCCTCCCATCAGACGGGCTGGACCGCCATGGTGGCCAAGATGATCAATCAGCTCAGTTGCTATCCGACGGGATAGCTCAGCCCCCCCTATTGCTTCCCAAGCGTCATGCAGGAACTCAGCGGCCCGTCCTGGACCTCCTCACCCCTGCCACGGGCCGAACAGCTGCAGGTCAGCGACGGTGAGCACTTTGATGTGGTGATCATCGGTAGTGGTGCCGGTGGCGGCACCCTGGCGCGGGTGCTGGCGCCCACCGGTCTCAGGATTCTGGTGATCGAGCGTGGTGATTGGCTCCCTCAGGAGCCTGAGAACTGGGATGCCGATGCGGTGTTCCAGCAGGGCCGCTACCTCTCCAAGGACACCTGGACCGACAAGCATGGCAAGCCGTTCCAACCCGGAAGCCATTACTTCGTTGGGGGGGCAACCAAGATGTATGGGGCCCATCACTTCAGGCTGCGGGCACGCGATTTCGAGGAGCTTGTCCATGTCGATGGCATCTCTCCGGCCTGGCCCTTGCGCTACAGCGACTTCGAGCCCTGGTATCAGAAGGCCGAGGAGCTTTACCACGTGCATGGTCTGCGGGGTGAGGATCCGACCGAGCCTCCGGCCAGCGGCCCCTACCCCCATGCGCCGATCTCCCACGAACCACGGATCGCCAAGCTCGCCGACGATCTGCGCTCTGCGGGTCTCCATCCCTTCCACGCCCCCAGCGGGGTCATGCTGGATGAGGCCAACATGCCGTTCAGTCGCTGCCGCCGCTGCAACAGCTGTGATGGATTCCCTTGTCTGGTGCATGCCAAGAGCGATGCCGAGGTGATCGGCATCAGGCCGGCCCTGGGCTCCCACAACGTCACGTTGCTGACCCGCGCCGAGGTGAGGCGTCTGGAGACCGATGCCTCGGGCCGCAGTGTCAAGGCCGTGCAGCTGCTGCACAACGGTGCGCCCATGCGGGTCAGCGGTGATCTGGTGGTGGTGAGCTGCGGCGCCGCCAACAGTGCCCGCCTGCTGCTGATGTCGGCCAACGACAAGCACCCCCGCGGTCTGGCCAATGGCAGCGACCAGGTCGGCCGCAACTACATGTTCCACAACAGCAAGGCGGCCGTAGCCCTGTCGCACGAGCCCAACCCGACCGTCTTCCAGAAGACGATCTCCGTCAATGACTGGTACTTCGGGGATGCCGACTTCGACTACCCGATGGGCAACATTCAGATGACCGGCAAAACCCGCGGGGCGATCATGAAGGGTTATGCCCCGCTGGAAACCTTCTTCATGCCCAACTGGTCGATGGACAAGATCGCCGAGCATGCCCTCGACTTCTGGGTTTCGACAGAGGATCTCCCCAGCCCCGACAACCGCGTCACGATCACCCCTGACGGTGCGATCAATCTGGCCTACACCCCCAACAACCAGGCAGCCGCGGATCAACTCTGGAGTCGACTGCAGAGCCTGCTCGATCGGCTCTATCTCAAGGATCACCTGGTGGAGCGACAGGTCTATGTCAAGAACACCATGGGCATCGCCGCTGTCGGCCATCAGGCCGGCACCTGCCGCTTCGGCACCGATCCAGCCACGTCGGTGCTCGATGTGAACTGCAAGGCTCACGAGCTCGACAATCTGTATGTCGTCGATACGAGCTTCTTCCCCAGCATCGGTGCGGTGAATCCATCGCTCACGGCGATTGCCAACGCCATCCGCGTCGGCCATCACCTCAGGGAGCGTCTGGGCGCCCGCTGAGTCAACACGGCTGGAATCAGGAGCTGTCCAAGCTTGGAACCCCTGCAGGAACCGCTGGCGCTCGGGGCTGACTGGCATGAGCCGTTGCCCCTGATCGGCCTCGATGAGGCGCTTGAAAACACCTTGCTCCACGCCGGCATCAGCCGCGAGACCCTGCTGGGTCGACTGCTGGCTGATCTTGGCCAGCCGCGGCTGCAGCCGCTGTTGTGGGTGCTGCCGCGTCGCTGGCGCCTGGCCCCGGCGGATCTGCCGCCTCGGCTGCAGGGTCTCAGTGCGGTGTTGCAGCAGGGCCTGATCAGCCCGGTGGTGCTGGCGGCCCTGGTCGATGATCTGGCCCATCTGTGGCCGCCGCAACAGGGCGCTCAACCCACGGCTGTGGACCGCCTGAAGCGTGAGGCAGTGGTCTGGCAGAACCGCACCCTGCCCCTGCCCACCACCCTCGAGAGCCTGTGGGCCACGTCGGCCGTGCAGCCTGCTGCCACCGCGCAGGCTGCCCCTGTTGATGACGCCTCAACCGCGCGCTGGAGACATCTGCGTCAGGGTCTGCGCTGGACCAACGTGGGACTGGCCTTCAGCCAGTCCCTGGCTGAACGCTGCAGCAATGCCCAGCTGGCTCAGGTCTTCAACCGATTGGCGGCCAACGGTCTTGCCCAGGAGCCTTTCTGCTTCGAGGGATGCCGTGATGGGGCCTCGCTGTTGACGTGGTTTGTGGGTCGGGGCTGGCGCGTGTGCGCCCGTTTGCGCTGCAGCGTGGCCAGCTTCGGCTTCGGTGCGGCCCTTGAGCTCGAAGGCCAGCCTGTCAGACAGATCCCGCTGGCCCTGCCGATGCGCACTGGCCTGCTCAACGACCGTGGTCAGGAGGTGCTCTCGCTGTTGCCCCATACCGCTCTCGAGCTCGAGCTCAGTGATGGCGGCAGGACCTTTCGCCTGCAGTGGTTTCAGGGCACCACCGGCCTTTGCGGCTGGGACGCTCTCAACGATCTGCACCGCCCCTGGCAGAACGATCGCCAGAACGGAACCGTTCGCTACCTGGGCGAGCCGTTCAGCCCTGACCAGTGGCCCTCGCTATTGCACATGACCGAGCTGATCGCCGTGGTGCACAACCTCGAAGCGACTGATCAACATCTGCGCCTGGGCGGTTACGGCAGTCTTGGCTTCTGCATCGACAGCACCGCCTTGCTGCAACAGGCCCTCTGCGGTAGCTGTGACCTGTTCCCTTTGGTGCTGCCGGGGCTGTGGCGCGAAAGGCTGGAACAGCGGTGTGTGTCGCTGATCCATTCAGCCTCCCTGCCAGCAGGCGCCGCAGCGCTCAGCCATGCCTATCGCCAGGCTCTCCAGGCATTGCCCCTGGATTTTTCACACCACGGCGCCTCGGTCTCCGACGCCTGGCGGCGCCTGCAGGCATCCCTGCCATTGCACAGTCCGTTTGCCTTGATTCAGCAGCTGCACCAGCTGCAGCGTCCGCCTACGTCGTTGACACCGGCTCGTGACTGCTGAGTTGACTCACGATCGCTTGGATCACCGCCTCGCGATAGCGGTCTGCAAAGGGCCCGTTGCTGCCGTTGTGGTTCAGGCCAGTGATGTTCAGCCGCTGCACCTGACCCCGGGCCACGGCGCGGTTCCAGTTGGACAGCGGCAGCAACGGTGAGCGCCCTGGGTAGGCAATGCGGCCAAAGGCGGCGACCGGGTCTCGACTGCCCACCACCATGGTGATCGCCCCCACCTGTTCCAGCAGCTGGTTGCCGCTGAACACCCCACAGCAGGTGATGATGCGCACCGGGCAGCGGCACAGACGACGCAGATAGTCGGCCATCCCCATGGCCATTTCGCCGCCGCCGCTGTAACCCAGCAGCACCAACTCCACTGGCCCTCTGGTGTCGTCTGAGGGGGGGCAGAAACCCTGCTCAGCGAGCTTCTTGGCCACTTTCAGGGCCAGTTCATAATTGAGGATCGGGCCATAGCGGCGATCCGACGAGATCCCCACTTTGATCACGTTGTTGGCCTGCACCAGAAAGGAGCAGACAACGCTCACCAGGGTATTGGGATGGTGTTCCTGCAGGCTGAACAGACGACGCCAGAACCACTGGCTGCCCGTGTCATCGGCCAGACGTGACGGTGTCAGGGTGTAGGTCTCCAGTCCCTTGATCAGCTTCACGTCCACGGGCAGACGTTGCTCGAGAGCCTCAAGAAAGGCGGCCACCCGAGGTGGATGGTCCCGCTCACTCTGATGAATGCCGTCGAGATAGATCAGAAAGCAGGGGCTGCTGGACTCATCGGGGTCGTCGCCAAACAATTCGGCCGGTGGGGTGAGCCCCCCCAGCCAGCCATTCCAGAAGGCGAACTGACTGATCACCGAATAGACCCCGCTGATCGGAATCAGCAGCAGCACCAGCACCAGCAACGTCTGCAGCATGGTGGTCAGGTTCCGCCCCGAAAGCGTGGCCAGCAGACCAGGATCGGCGCGTCTGAAGACCAGCAGGGTGATGAGCCCGGTCAGCAGAACCAGCCAGAGCAACAGTTGGTGCAGCCTGCGCAGCCAACCCAGATGACTCCTGACCGCCAGCAGCGGCGCCATCAGACGGGTGACTCCGGGAGCAGTTCACTGGCCAGTCGTCGATAGCTGGCCTGCCACCCCTGATGGAAGAGGACCATCACCAGCAGCAGGGCCACGACGAATCCTGGAGTCGCCATCACCAGGGCCTGCTCATAGGGGAGGTCGAGTCGCGCATGCAGGAGCGTGACCACATTGAGGTGGATCAGAAACCAGATCACGGTGGCGATCAGATCACTGATGTAAGGCGCTGCCACAAAGCAGTAGAAGAGCCCTGGGATCAGTGCGGCTCCCAGCTTGTCGAGCAGTTCGCTTGGATGGACCACGGCACCGGTCAGAGCCTTGATCATCAGGATGTTGAACAGGATCCCCAGCAGCAGGGCCAGCGCGAGCACCAGGCCATCAAGCACCAGTTGAACAGCGATCTGGCGGGGAGTCAGTCGGTTGGCCACCAGGGAAAACAGATGGGAGAGCGACATCGACAGCCCCACCAGCACGGCCAGTCCCAGTCCCACATCGGCCTGCATCAGCCAGACAGCCAGCCTGCCAAGGACCTCGGGGATCATGAGGCCTGGCGGTTGAGGCGTGGCCGGTTGACGATCCAGAGAACAAGGATCGACAGCACGGCGCAGTAGAAGCACCAGACCGAGTTGAAGGTCTTGCTGTAGGTGAACCAGGTCAGGAAGATCGAGACAAAGATCAGTATTCCGAACAGCTTGACGGCTTTGTCCTTGAGAGCGACAAGGGGCAGCACGATGAAGCCCCAGTAGACCAGCTCACCGACGGGTTCGGTGTTGACGAAGTTGTGCCAGACGCTGTGCAGGTTGCTGATGTCATAGAGCAGGCGGCCTGTGCTGTGCACCGCAGGCTGCACCGCTGGAGGGTTGAACAGCACGGGCAGATAGAACCCGATCCCCAGCACTGTTGCGACGATGGCCACCCACTTGAATCGGTTGAGCACAGTCGTGCTCTCACTCCCCCGGGCGATCGACCAGGCACTCCAGGGAATCCAGATCATCCAGAAGCAATAGGCGAAGAACAGAAATCCCAGTGAGGCCAGGCTGGTGAGGGGTTCGACCTTGCCGTTGTCGATCCCGGTCCAGACCAGACCTTCGGTGAACTGCTGCACCCCGAAGAAGAACGGGGTCAGCGCCAGGGGCACGTAGTTCTTCTGGTCAGTGGTTTTGGCGATATGGGTCGCATAGAGCCCCAGAGGCATCAGAACAGCCGAAGCGGTGAAGCTGGCTGAAGCGGAAAAACACATGTCAGGTTGCAGCCGTGCACTGCTTCCATGCTGCGTCGTGGAAATTGCGATGCCAAGCGCTGTTCATGCTTTGTTTGGCATGACGTTGCACAACGACAACCCGTTCAATCGTCGGCGGCCAGAAGTGTTGTCGCCAGGGTCTCCACCGCTTTGGGGTGATGCACCAGCTGCGGGTGGCTCCAGACCGGTAACGCCTGGTATGGGCCCACCGGCAGCACTCCGCGCCAGGCGGGCACCACCATGAGATCGAACGGGCAGTAGTAGCTCCAGCACTCGAGGTTGCCGAGCAGTTCGGGGTGTTCTCTCCAGTCACGATCCAGCTGCCGGAGGAACGGGCTTCCCAGTTTCATGTCGGCAATGCTCGGCAACCAGCGATGCGGCACAAACTGGGCCGTGAGGGTCCCGCACTGTGGACTGCCCACACACACGAACCGCCGGGTGCGCCGGTGACCTTCGAGCTGCTGAATCCAGCAGCGGCTGATCAGACCACCCATCGAAAAGCCGAGAATGTCGACCGTGCTGTCGGCACCAAAGGCGGCATTGATCTCGTGGTTGAGCCAGCGGGCCATGGTCTGGATCGGCACACCCCCCAGCCCGTGTGGCAGATGGGGCACCAGAACCTGGGGTATGGCCCCTTGGAGGCGGGCCATCAGTCGGTCGAACAGCCGTGGGGTATCCCACAGACCGTGGACCAGCACCAGAGGCGGGCGCTGCATCAGCCCAGCATGGTCTGCAGCAGATCGCTGATCAGCAGGTTGTCCAGTGACCACAGACCACCGCCACAGGTCGCCAACACCCCGCACATCACCACATACATGGCAGCCTTCTCCCAGCTGGGGGGCTCGCCGACTCCCATCGGACCGGCGTAATCGCCCTCTGGGATCTGATAGGGATCCGGGGCAATGAAGGGAAATCCCATGCGGATCTCCAGCAGCATCGCGTAGGCCATCGAGCCCGCGATCGCGAGGGCTGCCAGAGGCGTCAACAGACCAGGAATCAGGGCGATCCCGGCACCCCACATCGAGAAGGCTGAGAGAAAGCAGAGCCAGGCCGGTGTCTTGAGGGCCTCCGACCAGGTCCTGAGGTTGCGCAGCTTGGGCCAGCCATGACGAATGAAGCAGATCCCCACAAACACCCGCAGCACCAGCAGGGCCGCCTGGGCGAGTGTTGATGGCGCACTTGGCACGATGAGTTCGACGATCGTGATGGGCATCGCGACGGGGGCCACCTCAGGCGGGCTGGTTCGGCTCCAACTTAAGGAGCCCCTGCCGCTCCTGCAGCAGATCGGTCAAGGCGTGATAAATCGGTTTCGACATCAACAACCTGCCCGTGTAGGCGCCGATCACCGAGGCCACCATGATGCCCACCAGCAGTTGTTGATCGCCGGCCATGTGAATGGCAAACACCAGGCTCATCACCGGAAGCTGGGTGGCTCCGGCCAGCCCGGCTGCCATGCCGATGGCCACTCCCAGGCTGCCCAGCTGCAGCCCATCGCTGATCAGTTGGCCGGTGACGGCTCCGATCGTGAGGGCAGGATCGATCAGACCGCCTGGAATGCCAGCACCCAGGCTCAGGCAGGGTCCGATGAGGCGTCCGACCAGATCACCGACACTCACATGATGGCCAAGCGGGTCGGCGAGCATCCACGCCATCAGAGCCTCTCCATCACCACCGCTGTTGCCGCCGCTGAGCAGCAGCAGCAGGCTCACCAGGCCGCCCAGCAGCAGGCCTGAGCGCCAGGGTCGTTTGAGGGCCTGCGGCACCAGGCGACGGGTGCTTTCGAACAACAGACGGGCGAACAGTCCGCCCATTGCGCCCGCGCACACCCCCAACCCCACGCCCAGCTTGAGCTGATCGAGTTCCTGGGGGTTGAGGTGCACGAGCCCCAGGGTGAACTGGGGCTGCCCACCCAGGTTGCTGATCTCTGCAGCCAGCGCACAGACCACAAGAGACGGCCAGATCAGCTGGGCTCCAAAGCTGCCGCACAGCTCCTCGGCCACAAAGACCACGCCCATGAGCGGAGCATTGAAGCCTCCGGCCAGGCCGGCACCGGCGCTGACGGCCAACAGGTTGGTTGTGGGGATGCGGGCCAGCAGTCCGGGCCAGCGACGGCGCAGGGCCTGGGCAACAGCCGCCCCCACCTGCACCACGGGACCTTCCCGTCCCAGGGACAGGAGGGCCAGGCTGGCGATTGACCAGAGACTGAGGCGTTTGACCGTCGACGGCGCCGACATCAGAGCGCCGGCCCGCTCGGGAGATTCCACACTGAGCATCGTCTGAGGAATGCCCGAGCCGCTGCCCTCCCGCCAGGGCCTGGCCTGGAGCGCCAGCAGCACCGGCATCACCACCAGCGGAACGCAGGCCTGGGCCACCAGGCCCGGGTGCCAGGCCCCGCCGTTGAAGGCGGGCAGGCGGTGGAGCAGCAGATCCTGCCAGTGGTCGATCAGATTCAGCGGCCAGCAGGCCAGCCCGACCAGCACGCCCACCAGGGCCAGCTGCAGCACCTGCTTCAGATCGACGCGCAGTCGTTCGGGCACCGATGTGGATGAAGGAGCCATGGTGATCGGCGGCCGGGTGCGCGCTTTGGGGCCATCATCGGAGCAGATGGCACCAACCATGTTGACCATGGCGGCAACTCTGTGCACGCTGACCCCCGGGCGGGCTGCACCGTTGGGGGCCACGGTTGACCCGGGCGGCGTCAACTTCAGCCTTTATGCCCGAGATGCCACGGGGGTGGAGCTGTTGCTTTTCGATCGTCTCGACGATGCCCAGCCGTCCGCCGTCGTTCCCTTTCAGGGCGAGGAGCATCGCACAGGTCGCTACTGGCACGGGAGGGTGGCCGGCCTCGCAGCCGGTCAGCTGTACGGCTACCGGGTGTACGGCCCCAACCAGCCTGATGCCGGGTTGCGGTGTGACCCACAACAGCTCCTGCTCGATCCCTACGGGCAGGGTTTGGCGGTGCCAGAGGGTTATCGGCGCCAACAGGGGCAGGCTGCCGGCGAGCAGGGCTGGGCCGGGGCGTTCAAGAGTGTTGTCGCCGATCTGGGGACCTACGACTGGCAGGGGGATTGCCCGCTCAACCGCCCGGTGCGTGAAGCCATCATCTATGAACTTCATGTCAAGGGTTTCACGGCCCATCCGTCGGCAGGCCTCGATCCGTCGACAGCCGGGACCTACAGAGGCCTGATCGCCAAGATTCCCTATCTGCAGGACCTGGGTGTCACCGCAGTCGAGTTGCTGCCGGTGTTTCAGTTTGATCCTCAGGATGCTCCCGCTGGTCTGCCCAATTACTGGGGTTACCAGCCGATTTCCTTTCTGGTGCCTCACCACGGCTACAGCAGTGCCTGGCGCGGCGGTGGTGATGCCCTGGCGGTGCTCGATGAGTTTCGCGACATGGTCAAGGCCCTGCACCGGGCGGGCATCGAGGTGATTCTTGATGTGGTGTTCAATCACACCGCCGAAGCCGATGCCGGCGGCCCCACCTTCAGCTACCGCGGCCTGGCCAATGCCGACTACTACCTGCTCGATCCAGCGGATCCGGCCCGCTATCTCGACGTCACCGGCTGTTTCAACACCTTCAACGGCAACAATCCGGTGGTGCGGCGGCTGATTCGCCACAGCCTGCGCCACTGGGTTCAGCACTTTCATATCGATGGCTTCCGTTTTGACCTGGCCTCGGTGCTGGCACGCGATGAGTCGGGGGATCCGGTGCCACGCCCTGCGATCCTGTGGGACCTCGACACCGATCCGGTTCTCGCCGGGACCAAGCTGATCGCCGAGGCCTGGGATGCCGCCGGCCTGTATCAGGTGGGTTCGTTCGTGGGCGACCGCTGGCAGGAGTGGAATGGCCGCTTTCGCGACGATGTGCGTCGCTTTCTCAAGGGCGATGCCGGGCAGGTGGCAGCGGTCAGCCAGCGGCTGATCGGCAGTCCCGACATCTACGGCTCCAAGCGCCGTGAAGCCGAGGCCAGCATCAATTTCATCACCTGTCACGACGGGTTCACCCTGGCTGACCTCGTCAGTTACAACGGCAAGCACAATGAAGCCAACGGCGAAGACAACCGCGACGGATCCAGTGATAACGCCAGCTGGAATTGCGGTGCCGAGGGTCCCAGCGACGATCCCGGAATCACAGCCCTCAGACAGCGGCAGATGCGCAATTTTCTGACGCTGCTGATGCTGTCATCGGGCACACCCATGCTGGCCATGGGCGATGAGATCTGCCGCAGCCAGGGGGGCAACAACAACGCCTACTGCCAGGACAACTCCATCAGCTGGCTCGACTGGAGCCTGCTCGATCAGCACCGCGACCTGCATCGCTTTGTCAGAGAGCTGATCGCCTATCGCAACCGCAGGGATGTGGTCATCGACGGCGACGCCTACAGCCTGGCTGATCTGCTGCATCGCAACCAGATCACCTGGAACGGCGTGCAGCCCGGAGAGCCCGACCACAGCGACCAGTCACGCTCGCTGGCGATGACCCTGACCAGCAGCAGTCACCGGTTTCGTCTCTGTCTCATGGTCAATGCCTGGTGGGAGCCGTTGACCTTCAGGCTGCCGGCAGCCGATTTCGGCGGCGAGAGCTGGCATCGCTGGATTGATACGTCACGGCCGTCGCCTGACGACATCGTTCCCTGGGATGGGGCCGTCGCCATCACTGCAGAACGTGCTCTGGTGGGTCCCCGTTCGGTGCTGGTGCTGATCGCAGGCCATCAGGGCTTGACCAGCAGCAGGGCGCCGGTGGCCATGGCGGCAAACAGCACGATCAGCTGAACGCCTTCGTACCAGTCGACATTGCGGTTGTCGGTGATGCGCCCGATCATCACGATGGCAATGGCCAGGGAAGCAAGCGCTACCGGCGGCAGGCTCAGGTGCAGATAGCGCCCCATGGGCATACCCACCAGCACCAGCAGGGGAAGCACGAACAGCAGCAGTTGCAGGCTCGATTCCACCGTGCTGGTCATGACCAGCTGCATCTGCCGACGGGATGCCGCCTTGAAGGCCACCAGCGCTTCAGACAGGCAGGAGAACAGCGGCAACAGAAACAGACCCACGAACAGCGCATTGAGGTCAGAGCCTTCGACCACCAGCTCAAGCGCCCCTACCAGCCGATCCGAGATCAACGCCACCAGCCCTGTCACCAGCGCGAGGGCCAGCACGACGGCTGGCAGTGACAGCTGTGGAGTGCCGTTCTGCCTGGGTGCTGGCTGGTGTGCTCGCTGTTGTTGGCGAGCCAGGGGGGCCACCAACGCCAACAGGTAGTAGGCAAGCCCCATCACAGCGACGAGTGCCGAGTAGATGCTGAAGGCGTCAGCCTGATTGCTGCCCTGCAGTGCAGATCCCAGGCCCTGTTGGTAGAAGACCGAGGGCAGGGCCAGCAGGATCGCGCTCATCAGCAGCTGCTGGGTGTGCAGATCGCGGCTGTGGGGGTCGATGTCGAGCGATTGCGCCTCTCGGGTGGCGATCACGATGCTCACGCCGAGCACCAGCAGGCAGTTGATCACAACCGAGCCGGCGATGCTCGTCACCACCAGGGGATACAGGCCGCTGCTGAGGGCGTTGATCGCGACCAGCAGTTCGACCACGTTGCCGAACACCACACTCACCAGACCGCCGAGCCGGGCCCCCAGGTGTTCGACCAGCTCCTCCACCAGCTGGCTGAGCACGATCGCCAGCGGTACCAGGCCCAACCCGCTGAGGCCGAACTGCAGCAGGTGTCCACCCAGGCCGTTGAACAGGCTGCCCTGGACTGGCCACAGCATCAGCAGGGTGGCCAGCAGCAGCACTCTCCAGCGTGGCGGGGGCAGCAGCAGGCGGGTCAGCCCCACCGATCAGACCTCGACCAACTGCAGCCGGTGGCCGTCAGGATCAGCCACCTGCAGGGCCCGTCGGGCGCCGATGGCCTGCTGCTGGGTGCCCAGGTCCACCGGACCTGCGCCAATGATCCGGCCGCCAAAGGCCTCGACTCGGTCGACGAGTGCATCGAGATCGTCGACCTGGAGCCTGATCTGCCAGTGGGCCAGATCGGCCGCTGAGAGGCCGGCGGGCATCGGCTGCAACGATGGCCGGTGATACGCACTTCGGTCTGATCAAGGTTGTCGAGGGCGTCCTGGGTGGGGCCGCTGTTGATGCCGTCGCCTCCCAGGCGCATCCCCAGCAGCTCGTCGTAAAAGCGGCAGCTGCGCGCGCTGTCGGCGATGCTGATCGCACTGTGATCAATGCCCAGCACTCCCGAACCGCGATGCCAGCGGGCATCGCCTTTGTCGGAAGGGAACTGCAGCAGTTCGAGGTTGTGGCCGTCGGGGTCCCTGAACTTGTAGGCCCGGATGCCGGCGGCGGCCCGGTTCCAGCTCGGCAGCGTCTGCGGTGCCCTGGAGATCGCCTTGGCCAGCCCAAGATCGAGGGCGGGCTGCAGTCGCTGCAGGGCGGCATCCAGATCGCTGGTGACCAGACACAGATGCTGGAACCACAGGTCGCAGCTGCGCGAATCGGCGGCAAGCGACTCGCCGGCTCGCTGCCCAGGACCGGGGTCGATGACCTGGGTGAGTTCGAGGCACTCCTCCCCCAGGTGCAGCCGCACCAGCCTGAACCGCCCCTGGGGCAGCCCCAGCAGTGCCCCGTAGGGACCACCCTCCAGCAGGCGGGTCTGGTCGGGGCAGAAGCCGAGATAGCGACTGTAGAAGTCGGTGCTGCAATCGCTGTCGGCCGTGGTGAAGCCCAGCTGCAGCACCCGCGGGTTGGTGCCGGTCTCGGTGGTCATGGCGTCAGGGTTGTGAGCACAGCGGCGCCGGCCTCGGCAATGGCCAGGTCGGTCTCCGGTGTCATGCCCGAGACGCCGATCGCGCCGAGGCAATGCCCCGCATGCAGCAATGGAATGCCCCCGGCCATCGCCACGGCAGGCTGGCCGAAGATGCCGGCCAGTTGGGCCAGGGCCGGACGCTCGTTGTTGATCGCCTGCTCCTGCGGGGCGGTGGCTTTGCCGTTGAGCGCCGCCATGCGCGCCTTGGCCATCGCGGTCTCGGCACTGGCGGGGCTGGCGCCGTCGCAGCGATCAAAGCTCAACAGGTGCCCGCCGGCATCGACGATGGCGATGCTCACCCGTGCCGAGCCTGTGGTGTCGGCATGGGCGGCCGCGGCGGTGTGGGCCGCCGCGATGATCTGGCGCACATCGCGCAGCTCGAGCTGGTGGGTGGGCAGCATCAGTTCGGCCAGACGATCTGCATCAGCCACAGGTGACCTTCCAGGCTCACCCCTGCGGCTGCAGCCTCCAGTTCAGGCTCACTGAGGCGGAGGGTGGCTTCGGCCTGGTGTCGCACCAGATCGACGCCGCTGAACACAAAGCCCAGTTCGGCGCCGAGCCGCGCGATGGCGTCGAGGTTGGGGCAGGCCTGCAGCCGCTGCAGCAGGCCTGAATCGGCCTTGGCCTGTTTCAGGAACGTTTCCAACGAGGGATTGGCCATGGTGATCAGGGGGGACAGCGGTTCAGGGGGCAGCGGCGCCGCGGGTGTTGGTGAACAGGCTGTAGATGGCGTGGGAGGCGCAGATGAACAGCCGACTGTGGTGGCGGTCGCCGAAGCACAGATTGGAGACCCGTGCCGGTACGAGCACCTTGCCGATCAGGGTGCCATCGGGGGCGATGCAGTGCACGCCGTCGGCGGCGCTGCACCACAGGTTGCCGTCCTGATCGACCCGAAAACCATCGGCCCAACCGGGGTTGATGCTGTGAAACAACTCCCCGCCGCTGAGGCTGCGGCCATCGTCGCCGACGATGAATCGCCGAATCCATTGGCGCGGCTGGGAGGCACCGGGAGCACCGGTTTCGGCCACATACAGAAACCGCTCATCGGGCGAAAACGCCAGTCCATTGGGACCGTCAAAGTCGCTGGCGACCGCCTCCACCGCGCCACTCTCGGGATCCAGGCGGTACAGGGCGGGCGGCTGCTCCGACTCCTGGCGTCCCCCCTCGTAGTCGTTCATCAGGCCATAGAGAGGATCGCTGAACCAGACCGCACCGTCGCGGCTGACGATCACATCGTTGGGCGCGTTGAGCCGATGACCGCGGGCATGGCTCACCAGGATGGTCACCGTGCCGTCGGGTTCCAATCGCGTCAGGCTGCGGCTGCTGTGGTGGCAGCTGATCAGGCGGCCCTGGCGGTCGCGGGTCTGGCCATTGGCAAAGTCTGAAGGTGCCCGGAACACCGTGACGCCGTGCTGCTCGCTCCAGCGCAGGGTGCGGTTGTTGGGAATGTCGTTGAACAGCAGGCAGTTGTGGTCACCGAACCACACCGGCCCCTCAACCCAGCGAAAGCCATCCGCCAGCAGCTCGAGCTCGGCGTTGAACAGGACCAGACGCTCGAAGCGTGGATCGTGGCATTCGGTGCAGGCGGAAGGGTTCTGCATGGGGCGCTGCACTCAGCTGAAGAATCCGGGCGCCGCCCGACGCCAGGCCTCGTCGTTGCGTTGAATGATCAGCTGCACGCAGGGTTCATCACCGACCTGGGCCGAGAGATGACCGATGCGTCCATCGGGGGTGGTGATGCAGCCCTGATCGCCTCCGAAGGAGTATTCACCGGCCTGGATCACCACCCTGTGGCCGTCCATGCTTTCGACTGACCAGGCGCCCCGCAGTACGTAGATCCACTTGGGAATGTGGTTTTCGTGCCAGTCGGCCTTCCAGCCCACCGGCAGATAGGTGACAAAGGCATTGCCCTGCTCAAACAGGTGGCGTGAAAACTGCGGTGAGTCGCCCGGACCGAGCTGACCCAGCTCGAAACGATCGATCGTGCACTGGCGCTGGCGGCTCACACCATCGTGGTCGCACCAGAGATGCCAGTAGGTTTCCGGCGCGGGGGCCTGGCTGTAGGGCTCGGCGATGGTCATGCTCATCCCTTGATGGCGATCGCCGAGATCTCCAGCTGGATGCCCAGCACCAGAGCCGAGACCTCCACCACAGCCCGAGAGGGGTAGGCGTTGGCATCGGGGAAATACTCCTGCCAGACCGCATCAAAGGTGTCGAGGGTGTCGATGTCGGTCAGGTAGACGGTGGCACTGACGACATCGCCAAAACTGAAGCCCGCTTCCTCGAGCACCGCCATCATGTTGCGCATCACCTGCCGCGCCTCCAGGGTGATGTCACCATTGCCGACGACCTGATCGGTTGCCGGATCGACCGGCAGCTGTCCGGTGATGAACAGCATGTCGCCCACCTGGAAGCCCTGGCTGTACGAGGCCACAGGCTTGGGGAAGCGGTCGCTGTGAATGGCTCGGCGGATCCGCGGTTCGGTCATGGCCTGGGTGGTCGGTCTGGCTTGCCCACACCGTAGGGAGCTCCGCCGGGCTGTGAACCCACTGTTACGGAGCCCGGGTTGAGCTCTGGTTGCCGTCTGTCGTGGGGTGTTGCAGATGGCGGCACGCTCCGGCAGTTCCTCCTAGGTTCTGCGGCATTCCCCTTCGAGCCGAGGGCCCGAGCCATGACCACCAATCCCTATGCCCAGGAGACTCTCTCCACGTTGCTGGCGGGCAAGGTGGCGATCGTCACCGGTGGCAACAGCGGCATCGGCAGGTCGATCGTTGAATGCCTGGCGCAGCTGGGAGCCAAGGTGGTGATCGATTACCGCTCCCACCCTGAAGCCACCGAGGAGATCGAGAAGGAGATCGGCAGCTATGGCGGCAGCAGCTTCGGGGTGCAGGCCGATGTCTCGAAGCTGGATGACCTGCAGCGTCTGGTCGATACGGCCGTGAGCCGCTACGGACGCCTTGATGTGATGGTCAATAACGCCGGAATCGAGACCCGCACCTCGATTCTCGACACCACCCCCGACGACTACGACAAGGTCCTGGATGTCAACCTGCGGGGTGTGTTCTTTGCTACGCAGTTTGCGGCCAAGCAGATGATCGCCCAGGGCGGCGGAGGTCGCATCATCAATATCTCCTCGGTGCATGAAGACTGGCCAATGCCCAATAACACCCCGTACTGCTGCGCCAAGGGCGGTGTGCGCATGATGACGCGAACCGCAGCCCTCGAACTCGCACCCCACGGCATCACCGTGGTCAACGTGGGACCTGGAGCCGTTGCCACACCGATCAACGATTCGACCATGAACAATCCTGAGCTGCTGGCCAAGCTCAATGCAGCCATACCGCTGGGGCGGATGGCCCAGCCCGAGGAGATTGCCCGTGTGGTCGGCTTCCTCGCCAGCGATGCGGCCAGTTACATCACGGCGACCACGATCTTTGCCGATGGCGGCATCATGCAGAGCAGCCCGGGGCTGTGATCGCCATGGCCACAGAGGAATTTGTCCCCCTGTCCCGTCTTGAAGCCGAACTCGGCATCAGCCGGGTTGATCTGTTGCTGTTGATCCGTCGCCTTGGCCTGGAGCCGATCCGTCGGGGCATGCGCACGTTCCTGAGCAGTCAGGATGCCGCCATGCTGGTGAGCCGCATCGCCGGAGAGGGCACCGAATCGGTGGCGGCTGAACTGGTGCTGGAGGAGTCTCCGGTCAGTCAGCTGCCGGTTCCGATCGAGCCGCAGTGGTTCAAGGCGGATCTCTATGCCGACCTGCGGCTGTTTCGCGAACGCCTGGAGATTCTTGAGCGCCTGGTGCGCACCGGGATTGAGATCGACAGCCGGGAGCTGGCCGATCTGTTGCAGCTCAAACGTCTACCTTCCGTGGAGCAGCAGGGGGATGCCGCCTTCTTTGATCGTCTGGGGCTGCGGTTCTGGCGGCGCAACAGAGCCGGTCAGCGTCTCAGCTGGAGGGTGACAGCCAGCTCGGAACCATGACAATGGCGTGAAATGGCGTGAGCTGTCTGTGGTTCCGTTGTTGACGCTCATTACGATGCGATCACTGATTATTTAGCCTGGAGATCACCGTGATTGTCAGTTGGTCTGACCTGTCGGTCCTGGCCGTCGTCCCGGCCTTGCTGGCGCAGACTTCTGAGCCTGGCGAAGCTGTTCTGGGCTCGGTGTTGCAGTCTCCCCAGACTCTGACGCTGGCCAGCTTGCCAGTGCAGCTTGCGGCCATCGGTCTGGTGCTGGTGA
This sequence comes from Synechococcaceae bacterium WB9_2_112, assembly GCA_010027605.1. GTDB lineage: Bacteria > Cyanobacteriota > Cyanobacteriia > PCC-6307 > Cyanobiaceae > RGUW01. The sequence continues at coordinate 29,361 of RGUW01000003.1, forward strand.
TCAGCATCGTGGTCGATCGCTATGCCCTGCGCATTGGCGTGCCTGGGGCGTTGGCGCTGTTTGGTGCCGGGGTGGTCATCCAGCCGGTCTCGGGGTCGAGCTTTGATCACAAGGGCTTTGAAAGCCTGCACGTGATCGCCTTGTGCCTGTTGCTGTTCTACAGCGGTGTCAAGCTGTGCCGCCGGTATTTCAAGCGTCAGGACTATCTGATCCCATCGCTGCTGTTGTCGGTTCTGGGTGTGCTCATGGTGATTGTGATCGGTGCCGGCGTGATGTATTTCGCCCTCGGATCGATCGAGGCTCGCTTCAGCACAAGCTCCCAGCCGCTGTTGATCGCGATGGCCATGTCGTATTGCATCGCCCCGTTGGATTGGGGCTCCTTCAGTTTTCTCGTCAAGCGGGTCAGGCGCTTCAGTGACCATGTCTCCGGAGTGCTGGAGTTTGAGACAGCCATCAGTGCTGCGATGACCCTTATCCTTGGCGATGCTCTGTTTGAGTTCTTCACCAACCAGGGGACCTCCACCTTGCTCTCGCGTGCTGTCAACATCTTTGTGGGCAGCATCTCCGAGGGTATCGTCGTCGGCGCTGTACTGGGCTATCTCCTCTCTGTGGCGATCAAGCGGTTTGCGCTGGAGCGCTCCCAGTCGATCGATCTGGCGATCGGATTCGTGATGATCGGTTACGGCTTCAATTCCTGGCTTGGCCAGGGTGGGCTGGTCTGCAGTCTGGTGATGGGACTGGTGGTGAGTGTCATGCTCTCCAACGAGGAAAGCAAGGATGAAAAAGAGATGCTGTCTGTTCAGCTTGAGTCGATCAACATTGCCTGCGAATCGCTGATTTTCTTCATGGCGGGTCTGGCGGTTGACCTGAGGCATGGCTTCCTTGCCTCACTGCTGGCTGGCATCGTGCTTGTTGCTGTGGTGTGGGTCCTGAGGCCCATCACCGTGGCACTGTTTTTCCGTGGTTCCAACTTTCTCAATACTGGTGAGCAGCGCTTCCTGTCCTTCTGGGCACCCAAGGGAGCCATTTCCATGGCCCTGGCGATCACCATTCCCGACCTGATTGAAAAAAGCGGCATCCCCTACAGCCAGGTCATCAATCCAGTGTCTGAATCGTTCGTGATCGATTCGGTGTGTTTTGGGGTGGTGATTTCCATGCTGATCAAGAGTCTGATTCTCCCTTCCCTGCACCAATGGCTGGTGGTTGAGGTCAGTGACGCTCCAGTGGACGTGATTTCGGCTGGACCCTCGTCTTAGACGTCGGCGTGCGCATTGCCATCAGGTTGTTGAGTTCGGCAAGCAGCAGGGGAATGTCAGCCAGCAGCACCGTCTGAAGCGGGGCGATCCATCCTGCTGCCGTCGCCAGCGACGTCACGAGCTGGCTCGCTCCCAGCAGACCAAGATTCTGGTTGCAGGCGTGGGTCATGCTGCGGCTGATTCGGATCAGTCGCGGCAACCACAGGGCATCAGCGCCGAGTGACAGATCGCAGATCGACGACAGATAGCGGCTGTCGTCATCCACATCCAGACCAATCGACACGTCGGCCTGGGCCAGTGCTGGCAGATCATGCAACACGTAGCCGACGAAGCCGACCGCTCCTTGCTGCTGCAACTGCTGGACCAGTTCGAGACGTTCGCTTGCCGTGCACGAGCCGTGTTGATGCTCGGGACTGATCCCCAGTTCGGTCGCGATCTCCCGCAGATTCTCCACCGGCTCACTGGCAATGAGATGGAGGGTGATGCCCATGTTCCTGAGCAGCCCGCAGGTCTCGAGCCAATGGCCGTCGGGTTCGCGGATCAGTTCGACGCGGCCGAGCAGCTCGTCACCCTGCCAGACCTCCAGAGGCAGAAAGTGGGGATGGTGCGGCGCCGGTGCATCGCTTCTTGACTGGCGAAGGGTCCAGCAGCGACCGTCTTCGGCGTCGATGCGCCAGCCCTCGAACAGGTCGTCGATGATGACGTTGCTGACGGCAACGGGATCGGCAACCTGCTGGAGTTGTTGTGACCAGATCACCGCGCCATCCTTGCCGCAGAGCCAACGCTGTGTTCCGGCCAGCAGTTGCACCAGGGACCCCGACCGCGCAGTGCTGCTGGTGTCGATCCGTTCGCACACCTGGATGCCGCCGATGCGATCAAGGCAGCTGCGGCTGATCACCAGATGGCGGATCGTGCCCAGGGTCTCGATCGCCTGGGGATGACGCACCCGCAGCTTGTGCAGATTCAGATCGGCAATGGCCGTGATCTGGGCTGCCAGCTTGTGGCTTTCCCAGTCACTGACCGGGTTGAACTGGAAAGCCGCAAGTGAGCGCTCCACCGCACCCTGGGCCAGGAACACCCCACCGAGGCCCAGCAGCAGCGGGGGCATCACCCGCCGGTACGACTGGATCCAGCGTTCGGCGGCGCTGGGGTCGGGTTCGGGACGCTGGTGATGCTCGCGAAGCAGGTCGTAGGCCGGGTCGGAGCGGATGCAGCGTTCGATGCTTGCCGTGGCTTCGCCACTGATCACCAGCGCGCCCGGGAGGATCGCATCACCGGCTGCAACCGCCTGCGGACGCCAGTCACCATCGACGAGACGGTTGATGATCACCAGCTTGCCGCTGGTCACTCTGGCTGAGAGAAAGCAGTGCTGACGCCGCCGCAGCGTGATGGTCATGCCAACGGTCGCCTCATGCAGTGGCAGGCGCTGCAGGGCGCCGTCGGGACTCAGGCATTCCAGGTTGACGGCGTCTCCGAGACGATCGAGGAGATGGTCGCTGTCAAGCAGCAGATCGTCGCGGTCCACGGCGTTCTGGGTCGCCTCGACCGCATCACCGATTGCCAGGTCGACCAGGGCTTCGGCTGCCAGGCCTCGACTCACCAGCACTCCCGAAAAACTCAGCTCCAGCGTCTCAACGGTGAGTTTGCGCTTTCTGAGCTGATGGATCACCTCACGGGTCAGAGGCCATAGCAGTAGCAACGTGGCACCGCTCATCACAAGGCTGGGGAGCGCCACCAGACCTTCAAGCGCGAGCAGCCCTGCGCAGACACCGCCATGGAGAAGGGTCTTCTGCACCTTCCGGCCCGAGAAGGGTGGGTTGGGCACAGTCAGCAGCGACTCCTCCAGGGGCGTCATCTGAAGGGCCAGCACCAGCAGGTTGATGACTTCCTCGCGTCGGTGCTGGGGGTAGTCGATGCAGACCGAACCCGCTAGCGCATTGATGCGAAACCGCGACAGCCAGTGACAGCTGGTCAGGATCAAGCGGCAGTGATGGCGCAGCAGGGGCGATGCGATCAGCTCGGGCTGACGCACGCGCAGGCGACCGGGAAGATCGCTGACGATCTGCCAGCCCTCGCAGGCACTGCTGGATTGGGGTGTGCGCGTGGCGACGGCCATGGTGCTAGGAGGATCAACCCATGGTGCTGACTGCATCCATGAATGGACGCCTGAGCCACAGGGCCAGTTCCACCAGGGAGTAGGCCAACAGCACCACCAGGCTGCCGGGCGACAGCGGCAGCATCATGCCCACGATGCCCAGCAGCAGCAGTGCGCTGGCCGATGCCAGCAGGATCAGGCTGACGCCAGCACTGAGGCCGTTGAGCAGCCAGTGCAGTGGTGCCAGCAGGGTGCTCCCCGGTCCGCGCGTGTGGATCTGAATCGGGGCTGCTTCCGGGGGCTGGGCACCGCAGCCGTTCAGGGCCGCAAGCAGGGCCTGCACACCCTGACGCAAGGTCGATGGGGCCGTTTGTTGACCGTCCCGGTGACCGTCACCAGGCGGTTGGTACCAGAGCACCACCGAGGTGGCGTTGCGGTTCAGCCGCCAGCGCAGGGGCAGGCCCTCCAGGTGATGCTGGAGCTGCTCCTGCAGCAGGGTCCATGAGAACGGGGTCGCCGAGTTGATCCGGTAGCGTTGCCGCATCGGACTCTTGTGGACCAGCTCAAGACAGCCGAGCAGGCTGGCCATGGGCTCAGGCCAGAAGTGCCACGTAGGTGCCGTCGCCGGAGACATGGCTCCACGACAGTCCTTCGGGATCGAGGCTGCGACTCCAGTTGGCCAGATCGCCACGACGACGGCGCGCCGTGAGCGTCTGGTGCGTGGTGCCCAGTCGTGTTGCCAGGGCCTTCGCCGTCAGGGTTGTGGGAGCTTTGGCGTCGCCTGGGGTGTTGGTTTTCTCTGTGGCGTTTGCTGATGTCTTTGCTGGGGCGTTGCCGGAGGCGTCAGGCGTGGCAGTGGGTTGCGATGCGGGGGCGACCGATGGCAAGGGCGCGGGGGTGAAAGCCAGGGTGCGCATCGCATTGCCGGCAGCCACCAGGCAGGAGCCATTGTTGAGCAGCACAGCAGCGATCGGACTCACCGGGATGAACGTGCCGATCACCAGAGCCGACAGGTTCGGAACGCCGACGATGCCGATGTTCTGACGCACCAGCGCGAAGGTGCGCCGGGCCAGATCCTGAGCCACCAGCAGACCGGAGACCTTGTCGTTGGTCAGCACGATGTCGGCCGTTTCACGGGCCAGATCGCTGCCGGAGGCAAAGGAAACCGACACGTCGGCATAGGCAAGAGCGGCCGAGTCATTGATGCCATCGCCCACGAAGGCAACCTTGTGACCTTGTTCGGCCAGCTGTTTCACCAGTTCGGCTTTCTGATCGGGAAGCGCTTCGGCATGCACTTCGTGAGGTTCGAGACCCAGCTGGGCGGCGACGGCGTGAGCCACGCTGGCCACATCCCCGGTGAGCATGTGGGCCTGGATGCCTCGCCGGTGCAGTTCGGCCACCAGGTCACGGCTGTCGGGTCGCAGTTGATCAGCGGCATAGAACACGGCAGCCACGGTTCCGTCGACCGCCAGATAGACAGGCGTCGAGGCCTGCAGTGCCTGATCCGGGTGCAGCTCGGGTACAGCCAACCCCTCCTCGCGCAGGATCTTGGCGTTGCCGATCAGTACCGATTGACCGTCGATCACGGCGCAGACACCCTTGCCGATGCGGTAATCCCAGGCTTCGCAAGGCCCAGGATCGAGACCAAGGCCTTCGGCATGGGTCACGATCGCAGTGGCGATCGGATGGTTGAGCCCCTGCTCGGCACTGGTGGCCAGCCAGGTGAGTCGATGGAGGTCCAGGGTCGGGTGGAGCACATCGACATGCACCACCGAGGGATGACCCTGGGTCAGGGTGCCGGTCTTGTCGAACACGACCACATCGATGTCGACAAGTTGTTCGAGCGCCCGGCCGCTGCGAATCAACAGCCCCTGGGAGCCAGCCCGGGTCAGGGCCGCCATGATCGCAGTGGGAACCGAGACGCGCAGACCGGTGCCCAGATCGAACATCAGCAGTGAGGCCGCCTGGGCCACATTTCCGGCGCTCAGCAGCAGCGAGACGCCCGCCAGCATCAGCGTCGGCATCACGAACCGGTTGGCGATACGGGCGGCGAAGTTGCCGACCCGGGTGTCGTAGACCGGCGCAGCTTCGATCATTGCCGTGATCTGGCCGATGCGGGTCTCATCGCCCACGGCCTTGATCAGAACCGTCAGGGATCCTTCCAGCAGGATGAAGCCGGCCAGGACCTCGTCGCCGCTGCCGGCATGGCGAGGCACTGATTCACCGGTCAGCTTGACCACATCGAAACTGCCTTCGCCGCTCTCAATCACCCCATCGACCGGAATGCTGTCGCCGGGGAAGAACAGCACCCGGTCGCCCGCGATCAGCTCCGAGCTGGGCACGACCTCCTCGGAGCCGTCGGGACGCAGACGTCTTACATCAGCCTGCAGGCTGGCCAGCAGATCGGTGTTGGCTGAATGGGCGATGCGCTGGGTGGCGTCGCGCACGGCCTCGCCTCCCTCGATCATGCTGATCATCAGCGCGGGGCCCACCAGGAATCCTTCGAGGCTGTGCAGCGTGACAGCCAGAGCGTCGAGGAAGTCGACGTTGATCTTGCGTTCCTCACGCAGGCCGGCCCAGGCGCGTTTGAAGCTCAGGTGGGCCGAAACCAGAATGAAGCCGGCTACAGCCAGCGGTGGCAGGGCCAGGGGGCCGGCCAGCAGGGCCAGGGCCAATGAACTGACCGGCAGGATGATGCGTGACGGCACAAAGCTGTCATCGTCACCATCCTGCTCGGCGGCTGGCTTGGCGACGGCTTCTGGCTTCTCTGAGGCCAGCAGGACCGAGCTGTCGGGGAGGTCCCGAATCCATCGCTGCAGGGAGGCTTCATCGCAGGGTGCCAGCTCCGGGCTGGTGAACTGCACAACGCAGCTGCAGGCCAGGGGGTTCAGACGCACGTCCCGTACCTGCGGCAACCCAGCCAGATGGCGACGGAGCCCCTGCTGAACCGCTTCGCTGGGATGGAGCCGCAGCCGCAGCCGCAGGCCACTGCGATGGACAACGGCCTCGACGGGGCTGTCGGCTGCAGTCAAAGGAACCAACCGGGGCCGTGGTCCGCCGCTGCGGCGGATGGTGCGGGCCCTGGAAGGCAACTCTTCAGCAAGCACGAGAGGAGGCAGGCGAGGGAATCGACGAAGCTGGAGCGAGACCGGAGGGGACGGAGGCCTCCTGCTTATTCGACCGTGATGTCGGTCACGGTCACGGTCTTCTTGGAGCTGCGTGCCCCATTGGCCTTCTTGGTGGGAGCCGCCGCCTGCTGATCGGCGTCGTCGAGTTCGGTGCGGGCTTCGGCCACCAGATCTCCGAGCGACTCAACGGCTTCGGCAGCGTGGCGGGCCACCGAGCGGGCGGCTGTGCCGGCAGCGCCGGCCACGGTGACGCCCACCTTGATGCCGCCCTTGGCCATCGAGCGACCCACATGGTTCATCGAATCGCCGAGTTGGGGATTACCCAGGCGTCGCACCATCGGTGCCAGAGCCACGAGCCCTGCACCCACGCCGAAGGCCAGGACGGTTTCGAGTTCAAACACCGGATCAGAACATGGGCTCTGGCGCGACTTTACGGCAGATTGCCTGCAGATCAGCTCCATGGTTCCGCCTTGATCACCGAGCCCGCTGCGGCGCGACTGTTGCTGGTCTGTGCTGAGACCGCACCTCAGCGCCGCTGGCTGGTCGAGGAGGCCTTGGCTGAACTGCTTCACCAGGAGCGTGAGCGCTCCCCGCTGGTGATTGATCTGAGCGGGACGGCTGTGGCGCCTCCGGCACAGGGCTCGGCACCTGCTCTTGATTGGCATGCCTATGACGGCGAGAGCTGGGCTGAACAGATCTGGCAGCAGCTGCTGCCCGTGCTGCAGCCCTGGTGGGAGCTGCTCGATGGAGCATCTGCGGTCCCCGAACCTCCAGGTCGTCAGGAGATTCCAGGGCTCGACGCGGTCTTGCGCTGCCTGTTTCTGGCCGATCAATGCGCCGGTCAGAGCACCGCAGAGGCGCAGGAGATCCTCGTGATCCTGCCGCCGCTGGAGCAGGCGCTGCCGATGCTGCAGCTGGCCTGCCGCGGACCGGATCTGCTCGAGGGACTCTGGCGACCCCTGCTGCAGTGGTGGAGCCAGACCCGGCAGCGCCTGGCCCAGTTCGAGCTGGTGTTGCGGTTGCGGCTGCCTTCGGCCGACAGCCTGGAACTGGCGGACCGCTGGCGTGACTGCCTCGAGCGGCTGGCCGAGCGGCTCGATCCGGTGGCGGCGACGGCCGAGGTGCTGCTGGCTGTCGCGGCCGAGCCCGCAGATCTGGAGGGTCTGGCTGCCCGCTTGGCTGCCCTGCCCCTGTGTGGACTGCCGCGGCTACGGCTCTGGCTCGACGCCAATCTGCCGGATGGGGTTGCGGTTCAGGTGCAGCAGCAGCTGGCGATGCCCCTGTTGATCGGCTGCCGAGATCGGCAGGGTCTGGATTCGCAGGTCTGGTTGCGCCAGCCGCTGCCGCAGCAGACCGTGCTCTGGCAAGACCGGCAAGGGCTCAAGTGCTGCAGGCTCTATCTGCCAGGACTGCAGCGCGAGGGCCTGCAGGTGCAGCGGATCGAGCAGATCCTGCAGATCCGCAGTGCCGGGTTGCGCCTGGCGGTGCCAATGCCCCAGGGATGGTCTCAGCTGGCCTGTCGATCGGCTCGGATCGACTCCCCCTGGCTCGTGATCGACTTCGGCTGATCGGAAGACGCATCGTCCGAGTCCTTGGGTTCGGGCCGCCAGCCCATCCACCACGCCAGCAGGAAGAAGGGTGTTCCGGGAAGAATCGGCAGCGCCCAGCCTGCGATTGCCAGTGCCATCAGCAGCTTGATGGTTCGCTGGTGCGACTGACGCAACAGCCTCTGCCATCCCGATGGCGGCGGTTCGGGCAGGTGGGCGATCGGCTGATCCAGAACGGCGGCCAGCCTGGGCAATGGATCCTCAAGGGGCCGGTCGATCGATCGGCTGGTGATCACCAGTCCGCGGCCCGAGGCGGCCTCACGCACGATTGCGTCAGGATGCTGGTGCTCGAGCAGCCAGAGCACGCTGCGCATCTGCTCAGGACTCAGCCGCTCACCAAAGTCGATGCGCAGCCTGTGGGGCAGCTGATGCCGCACCCGCAGCCGTGGAGTCTGCAAGGGCTCAGCCGTTCTTGGCCGCCTTGGCCTGCTCGAGATCGGCCTTGGCTTCGGCCAGGAGGTCGGTGAAGCTTTCCCCGGCCTCCGACAGTCCCTGGCCCACGCGGCGCACCAGACCTGAGGAGCGATCGGCGATGCAGATGCCAACCTTGAGTCCCTGCTTGGTCAGGGAGCGGCCGGCACCGCTGATGGCGTTGGTGATGCGGTGTTCACGGCCGGTGACCGAGGCCACCAGGGGGGCAACCGCAACGAGGGCGGCACCGACGCCCATGGCGATGAGGGCTTCGAGCTCAAACATGGGATCGGAGCAACGGGGAAACAACCGCACTGCCAACTTATCGTTGATGTTGGCATCTGTCTGCTGCATCGATGGCCGGATCGCTTGAGATCGTCCATGTGTTGCCGCAGCGGGTGCGGTTGCGCTGGGCCGACTCGGTCGATGGCGCAGCACTGGATGAGCTCGAGGCTCAGCTGGCCTGTCAGTCGTGGCTGCAGACCTGGCAGCGGCGGCAGGGCTCCCGTTCGTTGCTGCTGATGCTGGTGCCGGGATGTCCGTTGCTTCGATGGCAGCTGGCGCTGGCGGCACTTGGCTGGCAGCTCGACGATCCACGCCCGCCGGCCCAGCCGCCACCGGCCCGCGCAGCTGACCCCTGGACTCACATCAGCCGTCAGTTGGGCGGCAGCATGATCGGCGCCGCCCTGGGGCAGGTGCTGGTGGGTGGTGGCGCCGCCACCGCGGCAGCTGCCCTCGCCGGTCCGCCGGCGGCGTTGCTGTTTGGCGGTCTTGGTGCCGTGGTGGGCGCTGTGATCGGCTCGATCGCCGGGTCGGCCATTGCCGATGGTCAGGCCACGACGTTGCCCGACACCCTCGGGCATCTCACCTGGCGCAAGCTGAGCACCCGGATGGGCGAGGAGGCCGGGTCCAGCACAGGCATGGCCCTGGGGGCCGTCTTGGCCGGCCCGGTCGGAGCCGTGGCCGGGCTGGCGGTTGGCTCGATGGTGGGCGGTCAGCTCGCCAGCGATTTCACCGGATCGGCATCGTCCCGTGCCGCCATCGGTCAGGGGCGATGGTTTGTCGGCATGGTGCGTGACACATCCGCCGAGACCATGAGTCAGAGCCTGGCTGCCCGCCTCGGCTCTCGGCTCACCGGGGGCAGTGAGGTCGGCCGCGAGCTGGGTGCCTCCCTCGGCCTGCGTTTGGGGCGCCGCGTCGATTGGAATGCGAGCCTGCATCGTCACCGGTTGGTCCCGCTGCAGGCTTCGGTGCAGCCTCAGTCCACCAGGCAGGACGGCTGAAGCGAACCGTCGGCATCGATCTGGCCGAGCCACTCGATTTCGCCGCGGTGCAGGGTGTAGTAGGCGGCCTCGAGCAGCAGCTCACCTGCCTCCAGCCGTTCGCGCAGGAGCGCGCTGCCCTGCACCAGATGCCGGGCCGCCTGCACGGGGTTGTGGCGAAAGGCCTTCCGCAGATCGCCCTGCAAGGGCGGGTCGACTTCGTCGAGCCCTGAGCGGATCGTGTGGACCAGATCGTGGAGCTGGGGTGTCAGCTCCCCGTGGGAGGCATAGGCGGCGGTCACGGCGCCGCAGCCTTCATGACCCATCACCACGAGCAGTGAGATCCCCAGTCCGCCGATGCCGTATTCGAGGGAGCCGATCGTGGCATTGGTGCAGGCGTTGCCGGCGTTGCGCACCACGTAGAGATCGCCGAAGCCGGCATCAAACAGCAGCTCGACCGGCACGCGCGAATCGGCGCAGCTCAGGATGGCCGCCGTCGGATGCTGGCCTGACACCAGCTGCTCCAGCCGTTCGTAGGAGGCATGGGGATGGGCTGAGCAACCGCTCAGGAAACGCTCGTGACCACTCCTGAGTTCCCGCAGCAGGCGCTCGGCCTGAACCAGGCCGGAGGAACTGATCGGATCAGCCATGGGGAATCAGCAGCGATCGCCACACGCGACATGGTGCCACGGTTCGGCCGTGTTCACAGCGACTGGACGGCTGCAGGTCCACTGACCATCATTCAGGGTGTTTCTGCCTTTCGGAGCCCACGGCATGGACGGTGCGGCCCCACACCATCCCCGGGTGTTCAGCGATGTGTATCGCGGGCTGCGCGCCCTGTTGATCGGCACGGCGGTCACCGTGGCGTTGATGCGTCGGCTGCCCCTCGATGAGGCCTTCTCCGTGGGGTTCCTCAGTGGCATGGCGATCGATCTGCTGATGATTGCCCGGATCTCCCAGCACATGAGCGCGATGGCCACGCGCCAGGTGTTTGCAGGCTGGCGGGCCAATCGCAGCCTGTTGGTGGAGCGCACGGTGCTGCTGGCATTCATGAGCATCGGCCTGCTGAGTCTGTCGGTGCATGACGTGCACAGTTCCAGCTCCGCCAGCATTCTGCCGACAGGAATTCGGATTCTTGTTTATTTTGCGGCCCTGTTCACGACCTGGATGCAGCTGCACATCGGTTTTGCCATTTACTACGCCAAGCATTACTTCTCGCTCAATCCCACCCCTGCTGCCGATGGACCGGATCCGCAGGGTTTTGTGTTCACCGGTGGTGATGAGCCGGTGTTCACCGACTTTCTGTATGTGGCCTTCGCCGTGGGCCTGACGTATGCGATGAGCGATGTGAATCTTGAGGATTCACGCATGCGTCGCATGGTGCTGTTGCATTCAATCATCAGCTTTCTCTTCTATTCCACCGTGATCTCGGCTGTCCTCAATCTGATGACCACCGGTTGAGCTGCGCCTGAGCCTCTGCTGCTCCTGCTTCAGAAACTGAGGTTCACCTGCATGCCTCCGGCTACAACGGCGGCTCTGTTGCTGCCACCCGGCTGCAGGATCCATTGCAGCACCGGTTGGATCGACAGCTGGCTGCTGATCGGGATGGTGTAATTGAGTTCCAGCACACCCTCAGGTCGCAGTCCTGGCGTCAATGTCTGGCTGAAGCTGGTGCTGCCGTAGCCGACCGCCATCACGTCAAGCGGCCGGCCGGGCACCAGTCCCTGAGCCAGCCACCCGCCGGCCAGAAAACTGGGGTTGGGATTGTTCTGCGGATCGAATCCCTGGTTGAATCCAAACCAGAGGCGATGGTCGAGACCCAGGGGCAGGGGTGCAGCCAGTGTCAACAGGCCGTACACCACCTGGTTCGGATCGGGGTCGGTGGTGTTGTAGGCACCGATCTGCAGCAGCGGCGGCGGCAGCTGACGCGCGATGACCTGCTGGTTGTGCAGCAGCGGGCGTCGCAGCGAGACCGATCCCGGCAGATCGTGCAGGTTCCACTGCACGATCTGCAGACTGCCTCCCACGCTGGGCTGCTGTGGATTGACACCGAACAGGGAGGCGATGCCGTTGACCGGTTCGAGCCAGAACTGCCCCACCCGCAGTTCGCTGCTCGCTCCCAGTCGCAGGTGGGCCATCGCCCCTGGAGCCGCAAAGGGATTGATCGGCAGTCCGTACGTTTCGAGGTTCAGTGTGTTGTTCAACACTGAATGGATGTAGCTGTTGAGCACCGGGGCCTGCACAAAACCCGGATTCAGAGCCAGCACACCCGCCTTGAGGAAGAGCTCCCCGCCGGCGGCCCTGCGCTCGATGGCCGCTTCGGTCAACCACAGACCCACCGGATGGGCCGTGGTCTGCAGCGGGAACGCCGTACCCAGGGCCTGTCCCAGGTTGGCGTTGCCGCTGAAGGCGGTCAGCTGAAGATTGACGGCCCAGCGGTCGATTTCGCGCCACTGCGGTTTGTCGCGGGTCAATCCGGAGCTGAACGTGCTGTTCAGCACCAGTTGCTGCATCCAGGAGCCTGCGACGCCCAGGGTCGGGGCCTCCCCCATGACGGGCTCTGCAGTCAGTTCCAGATCCATGTCGATCCAGCCCGGCAGACCCAGTCGGCTCTGCAGCGAAGGCCACAGGGGTTGGGGCGCTTGTGGCTGGTCGGCGACGGCGCCAGCGTCTGTGCCATCGCCGCGGGGACCAGCAGCAGGGCTCCGGCTCGGCGCCACAGCCACCGCCGGCACCGCTGCAGCGACCTGGCCGGCAACCCAATCGGTGGCATCATGCGGCTGCCTGGGGGAAGCCAACGGTGCCGGTCAGTCGCGAGGTTGTGCTCAGGCTGAAGCGTCGGCACCGCGGCTACCTGATCGTGCTGATCACCGAGATCATTGTGCTGCTGTTGCTGCCGCTCGCCCAGCACGTCAGCTGGTTGCTGTCGGTGCTGATGATCGCCCTGTGCGGTGTTGTGATCGGTTTCGTCAGTCGCTACTCGGCGTTGCGCCGTACCCGGGCCGTGATCTACGCCCTGGGTGCTCTGGCGGTGCTGATGGAGATCCTCTGGCATCTGGGACTGCGGTTTGATCCAGCCCTGGGGCGATGGTTGACGATCCCCCATGTGATCGCCTGGTTGGTCTTCCTGACGTTGTCGCTGCTGCGCAAGGTCAGAACGTTGATCAGTGAGCCCTACGTCACCACGTCGGTCGTGATGGGTGCAGCCTCCGGCTACCTGCTGGTTGGCATCTCGGGCGGGGTGATGCTGGTGGCGATCGCAGCCCTCAGCCCCACCAGCTTCTCGGTCGCCCATCAGGCCATGGCAGCCATGACCAACGGCGGTTCCCATTCGCTGGCGGCCGTGGAAGACGCCCCCCTGCTGATGGCGGCTTCGTTCAACATCCTGACCACCGTCGGCAGCGCCGTCGTCGAACCGGCCGATGTGCTCGGAGAGGTCGCCGTGACGGTGATCACCGTTGCCGGCCAGCTGTATGTGGCGATCCTGATCGCCTTGATTCTTGGCCGTTTTCACCGGCGCCCCCGATGAACGGGCTGTTGGAGTCCCAGTCGGGTGCAGCCCGCCAGACGCTCAGGCGCCATCGCCTGTATCGCAGGCTGCTGCTGCTGATGCTGCTGCAGGTGGTGTTCACGGCCCTGCCCTGGAAACTGCACCGGCTGGGCATGGCGATGACAACAGTGATGCTGCTCTATCTGTTGACTGAGCTGGGCCGGCTGCTGCCCGCCGGACTGAGAGCCGGCGGTTGGACCAACCGCCTCTATCGCCTCCTGGGCCTGGCCGGGGTGGCGGCATTGACGAGCTGGTTGCTGGTGCCAGCCACCGTCAACTGGCACGGGCTCCTGCTGGTCGTTCTGATCGTCGTGTTCGTGTTCTGGAGCCTGCTGCGGCTGCTGCAGTTGTTGCGCCAGGAGCAGGACGTGGTCCGCCCGGTGCTCGCCGGGGCGGTGGCCGGCTACCTGATGCTGGGCATCAGCGGCGGTCTGGCCCTCAGCGTGCTTGAGACGGTGCAGCCGGGGAGCTTCATCGATGTGGTGTCCCACAAGGCGTTTCACACCCACGAGGGACCTCTGCACCTCGCTCCGCTCGGACCCGCCTGGGATGTCGACTTCTCGCGGATCAACTACTTCGCTTTCGTCAGTCTCACCACCGTTGGCTACGGCGACATCGTGCCGGTGCGTCGCTTGGCTCAGATGACCAGCGTGTCACTGAGCGTGGTCGGACCGCTGTATCTGGCCATCGTGATGGGGTTGCTGATCAGTCGTTTCACCGTGCAGACCCAGGAGGAGGAGGAGGAAGCGGCGGCCAGCGACGACGGGCCCTCCCCCTGAGACTGCAATGCATCCATGGGCGGCGCTCAGGCGCTGGCCACCGGGGTGGTGTCTGCAGGAGCTGCCTCGCGCTGCTCGAGCCCGACCTCAACCCCCATGTGCTGGTTGCGGTTGCCGATGATCAGCATCGAATCGCGTTCGCGGGTGCCGATCACCCACAGCCACTTGAGCAGCAGGCTCAGGCGGTTTTCCATCTCGGGCATGAACGCCAGGTGGGCCAGTCCCCACACCAGCCAGCCGATCAGGCCGCTCAGGCGGATCCCTCGCAGGTCGGCGACGGCGTAGAGCGGTCCGACCACAGCCATCGAGCCGAAGTCGGTGAAGCGGAAGGCACGTCTGGGCGTGCCCTCAATGCTGGCGAGAATGTCGGCGGCCACCCAGCCGCCCATCTGAACAGCCGGGCCGGCCATGCCCGGCAGCGTTTTGCCATCGGCAGTGTGGCTGTAGGAGCAGAGATCACCCACCACCCGCACCTCGGGGTGGCCAGGAATTGAAAAGTCGGGCTCCACGATCACGCGGCCGCCTTTGTCGACTTCGCAACCGCTGCTTGCAGCCAGCACCTTGCCCAGATGGGAGGCCCTGACGCCTGCGGTCCAGCAGACGGTGGCGGCCTCGAGCCGTTGTTGCTCCCCGGTGCTCTTGAGGGTGAGGGTCACTTCGGTGGCGCTGATCTGCTGCACCCGACCACCCAGCACCAGCTCGACGCCGCTGCGCTGCAGGTAGCTCCCGGCTGCCTCAGACAACGACGGATGCATGGCCCGCAGCACCCGATCGCCCGGGTCGACGAGCAACACCCGGCAATCCTCGGCGCGCAGTTGCTTGAAGTCACGTTCGATGGCGTGCCGCATCAGGTCGATCAGAGAACCCGCCAGTTCACAGCCGGTGGGGCCAGCGCCGATCACCGCAACGCTCTGCAGCAGCTTTCTGCGCTGGGGATCCGGGGTCTGTTCGGCCTCCTCGAGGGCCGAGAGCACCCGCCGCCGGATCTCATTGGCGTGCTCGAGGATCTTCATCGGCGGCGCCAGGGGCCGCCACTCCTCGTGGCCGAAGAAGCTGCTGCCCGAGCCCGTCGCCAGGATCAGGTGGTCGTAGGCATAACGCCGTTCGTTGAAGACGATCTCCCTGTCGTTGACGTTGATCTCATCGACCTCGCCGAGAAGCACCTGCACGTTCGGGGCGTTGCCGATCATCTGTCGCAGGGGCGAGGCCACATCGGCCTGGCCGACCAGGCCCGTGGCCACCTGGTACAGGAGCGGTTGAAACAGGTTGAAGTTGCGCTTGTCGATCAGGGTGACCCGCACCGGTTTGCCGATCAGGCGATGGGTGGCCCGCAAGCCGGCGAAGCCCCCGCCCACGATCACCACATGGGGCCAGCTGGCCTGGATGGCTGCAGGTGGATCGAGTTCCAGAAAAAACCGCTCTGGCGCCATGGTCCTTGAGCTGACGGCCGAACCCTATTGCCAATCCCTGCGGTGTGCCATGCCGTGCGACACCCGGTCATCAGACGCCGTTGCCCGGGGCGGTGCCGTGGCTGGCGTCACGGATGCCGGTGGCCTCACGGAGATGGCCGTCTTCGAGGCTCAGCACCCGATCGGCGATGTCGAGAATCCGGTTGTCGTGGGTCACCAGCAGGATCGTGCTGTTCTGTTCGCGGGCGAGCTGCTGCATCAGGGTCACGACCTCGCGGCCCGAGCGGCTGTCGAGGGCGGCGGTCGGTTCATCGGCCAGCACCAGCGGTGGGCTGTGCACCAGGGCCCGCGCCACCGCGACCCGCTGTTTCTGGCCGCCCGACAGCTGATCGGGGTAGCTGTGGATCTGGGGAGCCAGGCCGACCTGCTCCAGCATGGAGGCTGCGCGGTCGTCCATGGCGGTGCGATCGAGATGGCCCCGCACCTCCAGGGCCATCCGCACGTTCTGCAGCGCGGTCAGGCTGCGGTGCAGGTTGTGGGCCTGAAAGATGTAGCCATGATCGCGGCGGACCTCACTGAGCTGCCTGTCGCTGCAGCCGATCAGCTCGTGCCCCAGCACCTGCAGGCTGCCGCCTTCGCCATGGCGCAGGGCGCCGATCAGGGTCAGCAGGGTGGTCTTGCCCGATCCCGACGGGCCGGTCAGCAGCACGATCTCTCCGGCTGCGACCTGCAGGGTGATGTCGTGCAACACCTGGCGGCGCAGGCTGCCGCTGCCGAAGTGATGGTCGAGCCCCGCAATGCTGATCGCCGCTTTCCTGGCCATGGCGTGCTCAGAAGAGCTCGGCCGGGTCGGCCGCCTGGAGCCGACGGGTGGCGATCGCCCCGGAGGCACCGCACATCAGCACGGTCAGCAGAAAGACCTTGATGGCCCGTTCGCCGGTCATGGCGATCGGCAGAAAGGTGGCCTTCGACGCCAGGGCGTAGATGCCGAGCGGCAGCACGAACCCGGGCACAAACCCCAGGCTGGCCAGCACCAGGGCCTGCTCGAACACCACACCCAGCAGGTAGCGGTTGCGGAACCCCATGGCTCGGAAGGTGGCGTATTCGCCCAGGTGCGAGGCCACATCGGTGGAGAGCACCTGGTAGACGATCACCACGCCGACAACGAAGGCCATCACGGTGCCCATGCCGAAGATCACGCCCACCGGCGAAGCGCGCCGCCAGTAGGCCTGTTCGAAGGCCACATAGCCGCTCTTGGTGAGCACCTTGACATCGGCATCGAGATGGCGGCGCAGGCGCGCGGCGACCAGGTCGGCATCGGCTCCCGGTTGCAGCTGGATCAGTCCCAGGCTCAGGCTGCCCACGTTGCGGCGCGGAAACTGCCTCAGAAACGTGAGGTCGCTCGCCATCAGGGTGCCATCAGAGCCGAAGCTGGCGCCCAGGGGAAACAGCCCGGAGATCCGCAGGGTGCGCCGTTCGGCTTCGGTGGTCAGGGTCTCGCCCCGCTCCAGTGCCGCGATGGTCGCTCGGTAGGGGCCGCGCGCGCCGCGATCGAACAGCACCGTGTCGGCTTGCTTGAGCGTCTGCTGCTGGGCGTTCACCTCGGGGATGTTGAACAGCCGGGCATCGGGATCGAAGCCGAACAGTTGGACGGTCGCATCCCTGCGGGTGTCGGGGTTTTTCCAGGTAAGGGTGTTCACGTAGAGACCATGGCCCTCGTTCACGCCCGGCACATCCATGGCCTGCAGCAGGCGTCGCCGGGGAAAGGTCGAGAGGTTCTGCAGGTTCTGGGCCTTGGGGCTGATCAGCACGATGTCGGCGTTCAGGGCCCGGTGAAAGCGGGTGTTGGCGTCGTAGATCGAGGCCTGAAACCCCAGTTGGGTGAACATCAGCACATCGGCGAAGGCGATGCCGGCCAGAGCCACCAGCAACCGGCCGCGGTCATGGCGCAGCTGCAGCCAGCCCAGGGGGGTGCGCTGACGCAGCCGGTGCAGCGGCCCGGGCCATGGCCTCATCGTCCGAACACCGCCGTGACCTGCAGGTTCGACAGGTCGGCGGCCCGGATGCTGCTGGCCTGATCCAGGCGGGCTCGCACCTCGATCACGCGGGTGTCGGTGTTGGCACTGGGGTCGGTGTTGATCAGCGACTGGCGCCGCACGATCGCGCCGATGCGGTTGACCATGCCATGCAGGGGTGTTGTGAATGCGGTGCTGGTGATGGACACCGGTTGTCCCAGGTGCAGGCGGTTGCGATCGCTCTGGTAGACCTCGGCCACCAGCTGCATGTGCTCGGTGCGGCCCAGTTCGAGGATGCCCCCTGCTCCGGGTACTTCCCCTGGACGGGTCAGAACGCTCAACACCCGGCCGTCGATCGGGGCACGCACCAGGGCGTCGTCCCGCTCGGCCGTGGTGCGCTGCAGATGCGAGCGGGCGGCCTGCAGTTCCCGCTGGGCCTGGGCTTCCTCGAGGCTGATCGCCCCATCGGCGGTGCTGACCCGGGTCTGGAGGCGCTGCAGGCGACTGCGGGCTTCGCTGACCTCGGCCCGTGCGGTCTCCAGGCTCAGGCTGCGACTGTCGTAGAGCGAGGCTGAGGCGGCGCCGCTGCGGTAGAGCTCCCGGTAGCGGCGTTCTTCAGCGGCGGCCGTGCGCAGGTTGGCCTCGGCCCGCTGCAGGCGCGCCTGCTGGGTCCGCAATTCACTGCGCTGGGTGGCCGTGGCCACCTGCAGCTGGGTCTGGGCGATGGCCACCTGGGCCGCGGCCTCATCCACCGCGCGGCTCAGCCGCGGGAGGGAGTCCATCTCTGCCAGAAGCTGGCCCTGGCGCACCGTGTCACCCTCCTCGACCAACAGGCGCCGGAGCCGCACCTGGGCGCCGGCCATGGCGCCGGCGGGCGGGGCCACGCTGATCACCTCGCCTTCAGGTTCGAGCCGGCCCAGGGCGGTCACCGTGGTGATCGGCGCCGCCAGGGCGGCCTGGCGGGCCCGCTCACGCTGCTGGGCCTGCTGGGTGCGGTGCAGCACAAGGCCCCCGCCGATCAGCACCACGAGCGTGGCCGCGGCCATGGCCTGACGGCGCTGACGCGTCGTCAGGCTGCGCAGCTGCGCGCCAAGATCCGCCAACCGCGCTGCCATGGCAGGAACGCTAGCTCTGATCCCAGGTGCTGCTAGGACAGGGGCGTTGCGTTCCCCGACATGTCGCTTTCTGCTCTGCGTTCCTTTGCTGCTTCGGTGTCAGCTGATGGACAGCTGCGCGACAAGCTCCATGCCGCCACCGGTGTCGACGACGTGCTGACCATTGCTGCGGCCCACGGTCACAGCCTCGACAAGACCGTGCTGCTGCGGGAGCAGGGCAAGGCCCTGGCCACCGCTGAAGACCATCAACTGACGGCGATCAACAGCTGGGGCGATGCCCTGCTGCACGCCTTCGGCAGCAGCGAAGAACTCGTCGACAAGGCCTGAACGGTGGAGGCGGGCTGTGCTCAGCCCCCCAGATAGGCAGCCCTGAGCTGCTCGTCGTCGCGCAAGGCTGAGGCCGGCCCCTCCTGGGCGACCCTGCCCGAGATCAGCACATAGGCCCGATCGGCAATGGCGAGGGCGGCATTGGCGTTCTGCTCCACCAGCAGCAGTGTCAGTCCCTCGCGGTGAAGGGCCTTGAGAACCTGCATGACCTCGGCCACCAGTCTGGGGGCCAGACCAAGGCTGGGTTCATCGAGCATCAGCAGGGTTGGCCGACCCATCAGGGCGCGTGCGATGGCCAGCATCTGCTGCTCTCCTCCAGACAGGGATCCGGCCAGCTGGTGGCGGCGCTCGGCCAACCGCGGGAAGAGGTCGAAACAGCGTTCCAGATCGTGGCGGATTCCGGCCTGATCGCGCCTTAGCCAGGCACCCAGCTCCAGGTTGGCGAGCACGCTCTGGCGACTGATGACCCGGCGCCCCTCGGGGCAGTGGCCGATGCCCAGGCGCACGATGCGATGGGGGGGCACGCCGCCCAGGCTGCCGCCACGCCAGAGAATCTGGCCTTCAGTGGGCACCAGGGCCGAGATCGCTCTCAGGGTGGAGCTCTTGCCGGCGCCATTGGAGCCCAGCAGGGTCACCAGCTCGCCCTCGTGCACGGTGAGGTCAAGGCCCTGCAGCGCCAGCACGTTGCCGTAGCGCACCCTGAGTCCCTGCAGTTGCAGCAGCGGGGTCCGGTTCATGGGGTCTCACCGCTCGCATCGCCGCCCAGGTAGGCCGCGATCACCCTGGGGTCGCGGCGTACGACGTTTGGACTGCCCAGAGCGATGCGTACACCGAAATCGAGCACGGCCATGCGGTCGCACAGGCGCATCAGCAGCGGCACGTGGTGCTCAATGATCATCACGGTGAGCCGGTGGCGCTGGCGCAGCTCCTGAATCAACGCGCACAACCCCTCCTTCTCGGCGGGATTGAGTCCGGCGGCGGGCTCATCGAGCAGCAGCAGGGCCGGGTCGGTGCCCAGGGCCCGCGCCATTTCCAGGCGTCGGCGATCGCCATAGGCCAGGGTCCCCGCCTGGCGATCGGCCAGGGCCGAGAGCCCCAGCTCTTCCAGCAGCTGCCAGGCCGCTTCGCGGCGTTGCCGTTCGGCCTGGCGGTGGCGTGCGGTGCAGAGCAGACCATCGATGCTGCTGCTGCGGCTGTGGCGCTCGAGCGCCACCAGCAGGTTGTCGAGCACCGAGAGATCATCGAACAGCCGCAGGTTCTGAAAGGTGCGGGCCAGCCCCAGCCGGTTGCGGCGATGGGGGGGCAGGTCGGTGATCGCTGCACCGCGCCAGATCACGCTGCCTGAGCTGGGTGGCGTGAGGCCCGACACCAGGTTGAACAGGGTGGTCTTGCCGGCGCCATTGGGGCCGATCAGGCCGAAGATCTCTCCCGAGGCGACGCTGAAGCTGACGCCATCGAGGGCCATCAGTCCGCCGAAGCGACAGCTCAGGTCGCGCACCTCGAGCAGAGCGGTGCTCATGGCTTCTGCTCCCGGGTGGGAGAGCCCCAGCGGCCCAGCCGCTCCAACAGTTCGGGGGAGACCAGTCCGCGTGGCGCCAGCACCGGTCCCAGCACGATCACCAGCCCAAAGAGCACCAGGCGCACATCACCCACGGGCCGCAGCAACTCCGGCAGGGCCGTCAGCAGCAGTCCGCCCACCACAGGCCCCAGCCAGGCGCGTGAGCCGCCCAGGATCACGAAGGCCAGCGTGGTGATGCTCACATCAAAGCTTCCCTGGCGGGCATTCCAGGTGTTGAGAAAGTGGGCTGCCAGGGCGCCACTCGTGCCGGCCACCACGGCGCTGAGCACGAAGGCGGTGAGCTTCACCCGGGTGGTGTCGATGCCCATGCAGCCGGCCGCGAGTTCGTCATCGCGAATGGCGGCCATGGCACGGCCCAGGGGCATCGTGTCCAGCCGCTGGCAGATCCAGCCCGTCAGGACCAGCAGGATCAGGGCGGTCAGCAGGTAGCCGCTGGCATCGGTAAAGGGTTGGGGGATCGAGAAGATGCCGATCGCACCGCCGGTGAACGGCAGGTTGAGGATCGCGACCCGCACGATCTCCACCAGGGCGATGGTGGCGATCGCCAGGTAGATGCCGCGCAGACGCAGCACCAGCCGGCCCACCAGCAGGGCCAGAGTCCCGGCAAGCGCCCCGCCGAGCACCAGTTCGAGCAGCAGCGACAGCACCGGAAAGCCACCGGCGGCCGTGGCCCCCAGGACGCTCCAGCGGGTCGACAGCAGGGCCGCCAGGGTGCCTCCCACGGCGTAGAACGCCGGGGTGGCCAGCGAGAGCTGGCCCGCCGCCAGCGGCAGATACACCGAGAGACCCAGCAGGGCGCCCAGCAGCATCTGCACCAGCAGGCCGTTGTCGATCACAGCGCCCCGCTCCTCATACCTTGTCGACCGTGCGGCGGCCGAGCAGGCCGCTGGGTCGCAGCAGCAGCACGGCGAACAGGATCGCGAAGGCCAGGGCATCCCGCCAACCGGAGGCCTCCGCGGGGACCAGCGCTTCGGCCAGCCCCATCAGCAGGCCCCCGGCGATGGCGCCGGGCACGCTGCCCAGCCCCCCCAGCACCAGCACCGCCAATCCCTTGAGGCCATAGCCGATGCCGAAGTAGGGCCCAGGCAGGCTCACGCTCATGCCGATCAGGCTGCCGCCGAGGCCCGCCAGGGCTCCGCTCAGAACGAAGGCGAGGCGCACCATCGCGTCGCTGTTGATGCCCAGCAGCTGGGCTGTGGTGGCGTCTTCGGCCACGGCGCGCAGGGCCTGGCCGCCACGGCTGCGCTCCAGCCAGAGGCTGAGGCCCACCACGGCCGCGCTGCAGACCAGCAGCAGCAGCAGCTGGATCGTGCGGATGCGGGCGCCGCCGATCATCAGCACCTCGGGCAGGCCGGCCAGAGCCCCGGATTCCTGCGGGAACGCGTAGCCCTCGGCCCCCATCAGGATCTGCAGCAGGTTCACCAGCACCACGCCGGCACCAAGGCTGGTGATCAGAGCCAGCAGGGGTTCGGCGCCGCGGCGGCGCAGCGGGGCAAAGGCCACCCGCTCCACCAGCAGAGCGACCAGACCCGAGCCCGCCGCAGCGAGCAGCAGTGCCAGCCAGAACGGCAGGCCGGCCGGCAGCCCCCAGCCGGGCAGTGCACCGTTGACGCCGATCCGGCCGCCCATCAGCAGATAGGTGAGATAGCCCCCTAGGGAGAACAGCGCACCCTGGGCGAAGTTGATCACCCCCAGCACCGAGAACACCAGGGTGTAGCCCAGGGCCACCAGGGCATACACCCCCCCGCTGGCGGCGCCGTTGAGCAGGGTCTGCAGCAGCGCTTCGATCACGGTCGCGCTCCGTTGAGGCTGCGCTGGCCCACCAGGGCGAAGCGACCGTCGCGGCCACTGGGGTCCATGCGCACCTCGGCCACGTAGAACCGCTGCTGCTGCACCTCGCCTTCGGGGCTGAAGCCAATCGGCCCGAGCGGCGTCTCATACCGGCCGGCGAGCAGTTCGTGCATCAGCCTGACGCGGGCCTGGCCAAGCGTCACCCCCGTGAGGCCGCCCTTGCTGTGCAGCCGTTGGATGGCTTCATGCAGCACCTGATAGGCGGTGAAGGCCTGGGCAGTGATCTGCGGTGGCCGGCGATCGCCCCGGGCCTGGCGGTACAGCCGTTGGAAGTCGCGGTTGATCGGGGTGTTCAGTTCGGGGCTGTAGGCCTGGGCGATCAGGATGCCGTCGCACCAGCGCTGGCAGATCGGGTAGATGTTGGGGGTGTTGAGCCCGTTGCCCACCACAATCTGGCCGCGGTAGCCCAGTTCGCGCAGCTGGCGAATCAGGTTGCCCCCGGCCACTGCCTGCACGGAGAGCACCACCAACTGGGGTGCGCGCTGCAGGGCGTTGGTGATCGGGGTCTGAAAATCGTTGTCGGCCAGTTGGGTGCGTTGCACCGTGACGGGTGTGAGCCCCCTGGCGGCCAGGGCCTTGTCAAAGATCTGTACCTCGGCGGTGCTGTAGGCATCGTCGTGGGCGTAGAACACGGCCACGCGCTGAATCGAGGGGTCGCGGCGCAGGGCTTCGTCGATCGAGAGCGGAGCGATCACCGAGCTCTGGGCCGACACGCGGCTGATGAAATGCCCGATCTGGGGAATGCCCTTGGCGGTGTTGGAGGGTGCCACCACCGGCACCCCCTGGCGCTGGGCGATCGGATCGGCGGCAAAGGCCTGCTGCGACAGGGTGGGCCCGATCAGGGCGATCACCCCCTGGCGGATCAGCAGGTTGAAGGCGGCGATGGCGCTGGGTTCATCCGAGGCGCCGTCTTCCAGCCACACGCGTACGGCTCGCCCTCCCGCTGCGTCCTGCTGGGCCCAGCGCTCCGCCAGGGCCAGCCCGATCCGCTGATCCTGCCCATAAAGGTTGGCGTTGCCGGTGAGGGCGATGGCCGCACCGAGGCTGAGGGGGCCTGCGGCCAGCGGCCTGGAGGCGGGGTCCGCGCTGCGGCCCAGCCAGGCGATGGCGCCGATGCCTGCAAGCAGCAACGAGGCCAGGCGCAGGACCCCACGGCGGCGCTCGTCGCTCCGAACGGCTCGGCGGCCAGTCGGCGATGGGGTTGCTGGGGAAGACGTCATCGCCACGGCCCTGATGGATGACGGGCCTCAGTGGCGATCAGGCCACCAGTGCAAAGCACTCGCGGAAGGCCGCGATCGTGGCGTCGATGTCGTCGTCGCTGTGGGCCAGTGAGGTGAAGCCGGCTTCAAAGGCGCTGGGGGCCAGGTAGACGCCGCGCTCGAGCATGGCGCGGTGCAGCCTGCCGAAACGGGCGGTGTCGGCGGCCTTGGCCTCGTCGAAGTTGCGCACCGGGCCATCGCACAAAAAGAAGCCGAACATGGCGCTGATCGAGCCGCCGGTGATCGGCAGGCCCGCATCCTTGCCGGCCTTGAGGATGCCTTCGATCAGACGCCTGGTGATCACCTCGAGGCGCTCATAGCTGCCCGGCTGCTTCAGCAGCTCCAGGGTCTTGATGCCGGCTGTCATGGCCAGCGGGTTGCCGCTGAGGGTGCCGGCCTGGTACATGGGGCCGGCAGGGGCCACCATGCCCATGATGTCGGCCCGGCCGCCATAGGCGCCCACCGGCAGGCCACCACCGATCACCTTGCCCATGGTGGTCAGGTCGGGGGTGATGCCGAACCTGGCCTGGGCACCGCCGTAGCTGATGCGGAAGCCCGTCATCACCTCGTCAAACACCAGCAGGGCATCGTGCTCCTTGGTGAGCTCGCGGATGCCTTCGAGGAAGCCAGGCACCGGTGGGATGAAGCCCGCGTTGCCCACCACCGGCTCGAGGATCACGCCGGCGATCTCGCCGGGGTTCTCGGCGAACAGCTTCTTAACTGCTTCGAGGTCGTTGTAGGGGGCCGTCAGGGTGCTGGCGGCGGTGGTGCGCGGCACGCCGGGTGAGTCGGGCAGGCCCAGGGTGGCCACCCCGGATCCGGCCTTCACCAGAAACATGTCGGCATGGCCGTGGTAGCAGCCCTCGAATTTGATGATCTTTTCGCGGCCGGTGAAGGCCCGCATCAGCCGCAGCACCGACATGCAGGCTTCGGTGCCGCTGTTGACGAAGCGCACCATCTCGACGCTGGGCACCGCCGCGATCACCAACTCAGCCAGGCGATTCTCCAGGGCGCAGGGGGCGCCAAAGCTGGTGCCTTTGTCGAGCGCCTCGTGCA
>RGUW01000021.1 GCA_010027605.1 Synechococcaceae bacterium WB9_2_112
AGACGGCCGTTCGGTGGAGCAGTTCGAGCACCCGCCGACGGGCATGGCGCGTGGGCATCAGGGCAGCCAGGGGACGCAGCTTGCTACGGCGCTTCCTGTGGCTCCGCACACCAAGAAAAATGTCATAGAGGAAATTCAAACCGTCTTTGCGACTCTCGAACAATCCGAGACGCTGGGGGGAACCCTTGGCATCAAGTATGTGTTTGGTGGCGTGATAAGCGGGCCGGTATTCGAACCAGGGAATCGATGGCCAGAGGTGATGGATCAGATGATAGTTCTGGCCCATGATCAACCAATTCATCAGGCGACCTGGGTAAACCCTGGCGTTGTGCCAACGGTTGCGTGACTGAAAGGGCCTGTGGGGCAGATAGTCAAAGAACAGACCCAGGGTGACGCCCACCATCAGGGCAGGCGCAAACCAGCAATTGAAAATGAACGACAGAAAGCCATACTTGGCGGCCGCGATCACAATCGCTGCAAACACACCCCTGGCCAGTCCCCACTCCAGCAATTCATAACGGCGCCAGAGACGACGCCTGAAAAAGAAGACCTCGTGGTAGAAGAATCGCGGAGCGATCAACCACAACGGTCCAAAGGTGCTGACGATGTGATCGGGGTCGTGCTTGGGGTCGTTCACGTGGGCATGGTGCTGAAGATGCACACGGGTGAACACCGGAAAGCTGAAGCCCAGCAACAACGCCGCCCCATGACCCATCACCGCATTCCAGATGCGGTTGGGATGGGCCGCGTTGTGGCAGGCGTCGTGAATCACCGTGCCCTCCAGATGCAGGGCCAGAAAGCCGAGTGTCAGCAGCAAGGGCAGGGGCCACTGCCCCACGAACCAACCCCAGATCGTGACAGCCGCCAGGACATAGCCACCCAGAAACAACCCAACCGTGGGATTCCAGGCTGCCGGCGGATCGAGGAACTCCCGGGGCACCGAGCCGGATCGCGACTCAGACTGCACTGCGGCAGATTGCTGGGCGATCACGGGTTGGAGCAGCGCCTGGGTCATCGCCTCTGTTAAAGCCTGGCCTCACGGAACCTGAACGGCAACAGCCCCGCGATGGGCCTGCCCCAACTTAGGGGCCAGGCGAGTCTGGCGCGAATGCCCACCGGGGGACTTGAACCCCCACAGCCGAAGCCACTGGAACCTAAACCCAGCGCGTCTACCAATTCCGCCAGGTGGGCAGTGCGGCGAGCTTAGGAAGGCACCGGCGAGCACTCGATCACAGGCCTGGAATGGCCCACAATGGGTCCAAGGTTTGTGTTGTGATCATGGTTGCCACCCTTGCCGGCCTGTTTGCCCTGTTGGCTGGGCTGGTGGTTCTGTTGGTGCCACTGATGACCCCGGAGCTCTCGCGCCAGCGCGATTCATTCTGGGGCGCGGTGGTGCTGCTCCTGGGCCTGACCCTGGTGACCTGCAGCGAGCGCCTGGCCGGCGCACCCATGCTGGCCGTGCTCTGCGCCACCCTGCTGATCGGCCGGCTCAGCCTGGAGGTGAGCCAGTTGCGCTGGCGCCTGCTCAGCCCCGAAGAACAGCAGACCCTGGTGTCGGCCGAGCGCTGGCAGGCCAATCTCAAGCAGCTGGCTGCGACAGTCGCCCGGTTGCTGGCCACCGCCTCCGAATGGCGCGATCAGCTGGGTCAACTGATCTCCCGCAATGGCTCGGCCAGAACCGTGAGCAAGCGCTGGGTCCGTCCGGAAGCGGAAACCACCATCAACAACAACGACACCGGGATCGACCACCTGGTGGTGCGCTCGCTGGGCGAGATCGATGCCCTGATCCAGGCCAGCGCCAGCCCCTCTGCTCCTGTGGCCAGCGGCGAAGCGGGATAATCGCCGATTCCCTGCCGCAGGCCCGGTGACCGCGAGCTACAAGGACACGCTCAACCTGCTGCAGACCGGTTTCGGCATGCGCGCCAACGCCAAGGTGCGCGAACCCGAGCTCCAGGCCCTGTGGGCCGAGCTTGGCCTTTACGAGCGTCTCAGCCGTGAGAATGCGGGCCCGGTGTTCACCCTGCACGACGGGCCGCCCTATGCCAACGGGGCCCTGCACGTGGGCCATGCGCTCAACAAGATCCTCAAGGACATCATCAACAAGACCGCCCTGCTGCAGGGCAAGCGGGCGCGGTTTGTGCCGGGCTGGGACTGCCACGGTCTGCCGATCGAACTCAAGGTGCTGCAGGGCCTCAAGGCCGACGAGCGCGCCGCCCTGACACCACTCGAGCTGCGCCGCAAGGCCCACGCCTATGCCCTGGAGCAGGTGGCGGTGCAGCGCGGTGGCTTTGAGCGCTGGGGCATCTGGGCCGACTGGGAGCAGCCCTATCTGACCCTGCAGAAGGGCTACGAAGCGGCCCAAATCGGGGTGTTCGGCCAGATGGTGCTCGCCGGGCACATCTACCGCGGGCTCAAGCCCGTGCACTGGAGCCCCAGCTCCCGCACCGCCCTGGCCGAAGCCGAGCTCGAGTACCCCGACGGGCACGTCTCACCCAGCGTCTATGCCGCCTTCCCGGTGGTGGAGCTGCCCGCTGCGCTGGCTCAGCAACTGGATGGCGCAGGCGTGGACGCAGCCGGCTTGATCGCCGCGCACCAGCTGGCCGTGGCGATCTGGACCACCACCCCCTGGACCCTGCCGGCCAACCTGGCGGTCTCGGTCAATGGCGCCCTCGACTACGCCATCTGCGCGACACCGACCGGGGGCCACCTGATCGTGGCGGCCGAGCTGCGCGAAAGCCTCGAGGCGACCCTGGGCCAAGGGCTCACGCCGGTGCTGCAGGTCAAAGGAGCCGACCTCGAGGGCATCGTCTACCGCCATCCGCTGCTGGAGCGCACCAGCCCGGTGGTGCTCGGCGGCGACTACATCACCACCGAGAGCGGCACGGGCCTGGTGCATACCGCTCCGGGCCACGGCGTCGACGACTTCAACACCGGCCGCAAGTACAACCTGCCCGTGCTCTGCCCCGTTGACGAAGCCGGCACCCTCACCGCCGAAGCCGGCCCCTTTGCCGGGCTCAATGTGCTCAAGGACGCCAACGGGGCGATCATCGCCGCCCTGCAGGAAGCGGGTGCCCTGCTGGCCGAAGCGCCCTACGGGCACCGCTACCCCTACGACTGGCGCACCAAGAAGCCGACCATCTTCAGGGCGACCGAGCAGTGGTTCGCCTCGGTCGAGGGTTTCCGAGACGCAGCCCTGCAGGCGATCGCCGAGGTGGAGTGGTTGCCGGCCAGCGGCCGCAACCGCATCGAGGCGATGGTGCGCGAACGGGGCGACTGGTGCATCAGCCGCCAGCGCACCTGGGGGGTGCCGATCCCGGTCTTCTATCACCGGGAATCGGGCGAGGTGCTGCTCAACGCGCAGACCCTGCAGCACATTCAGGCGCTGATTGCCGAGCACGGCTCCGACGTCTGGTGGGAGCGTGACGAAGCCGGCCTGCTGCCCGAGCCGTGGGCTGGCGAGGCGGCCAGCTGGCGCAAGGGCACCGACACCATGGACGTGTGGTTTGACTCGGGCTCGTCGTGGGCCGGGGTGGTCCAGGAGCGCGGGCTCAACTACCCCGCCGATCTCTACCTCGAAGGCAGCGATCAGCACCGCGGATGGTTCCAGAGCAGCCTGCTGACCTCGGTGGCCGTCAACGGCCACGCCCCCTACAGACGCGTGCTCACCCACGGCTTCACCCTCGACGAGAAGGGTCGCAAGATGAGCAAATCGCTCGGCAACGTCGTCGATCCGGCGGTGCTGGTCGAAGGTGGCAAGAACGAGAAACAGGATCCCCCGTATGGCGCCGATGTGCTGCGGCTGTGGGTGAGTTCGGTCGACTATTCGGCCGACGTGCCGCTGGGCCCCGGGATTGTCAAGCAGCTGGCCGATGTCTACCGCAAAGTGCGGAACACGGCGCGCTACCTGCTCGGCAACCTGCACGACTTCGTGCCCGAGCGCGACGCCGTACCCCATGCGCAGCTGCCCCTGCTCGATCAGTGGATGCTGCAGCGCACCGCCGCCTTGATCGACAACGTCTCAGGTGACTTCGAGCGCTACGAGTTCTACCGCTTCTTCCAGGCGCTGCAGAACTTCTGTGTCGTCGATCTCTCCAACGTCTACCTCGACATCGCCAAGGACCGTCTCTACGTGAGCGGAGCCAGTGACTTCAGGCGGCGCAGCTGCCAGACGGTGCTGCACCTGGTGGTCGAGCGCCTGGCCGGGCTGATCGCCCCGGTGCTGTGCCACATGGCCGAGGACATCTGGCAGAACCTGCCCTACCCGGTGGCCGAGCGCTCGGTGTTCGAGCGGGGCTGGCCCAGCGCCCCGGACGCCTGGCGCCAACCCGCGCTGGAACCGCCGATGGCGGCGATTCTGGAGCTCAGGGCCCTGGTGAACCGCCAGCTGGAGGCCTGCCGCAGCACCGGCGCCCTTGGGGCTTCGCTCGAGGCCCAGGTGCAGTTCGAACTGGGGGCCGAGGCCACCGCGCTCAACGACGCCCTGGCCTGGCTATCGGGCTCGGCCCACCCCCAGGTCGACAACCTGGCCGATTGGCTGCTGGTCTCAGCCCTGCAGATCGGTGGTGCTCCTCCCGCCGAGGTGTTGCAGGCCATCGATGAGGACGGGGTCCGCGTGCGGGTGGCCAAGGCCGCCGGCCTCAAGTGTGAGCGCTGCTGGCACTACGAAACCGACATCGGCCAGCACAGCGCCCACCCGAGCCTGTGCGGCCGCTGCGTGGCGGTGCTGGACTGAACAAGAGCTGGAAACAGCTGTGGAAACAGCTCTGGAAACACAGCGGGCTAGAGCCAAGCCTCTGGCTCGGCAAAGCGCTCCGGTGAAACCGCCGCTACCAGCACCTGCTCGGCGGCGGGGTTGAGCGGTCCCTCCAGCAGATCGGCCTGGTCGAACACCGCGCCCGGTGGCAATACGGGCGCATCGGGGTCAAAGGCCGTGGGATGGGTGGTGCTGCTCGAGAACCCCCGATAGATCACCAGCTCACAGGTCTCCGGCGAACCTTCAGCCTCGAGCGGAGGGAGCGAGCCGCAAAGCCGGAGCACCCGATCAGGGCGCTCACGGCTGATCGCCTCCAGCCGGGCGAGCAACGATTCAGCCGCCATGGCTCAGAACTCGCCGGCCAGACGGCCCTGCTTGGGCAGCCGCACCAGCAGCCACTGCAGCAGGCCGACTGCATAACCGAGCAGCCCCAGATAACCGGCGACGGCCGCGAGAGTTGGGTTCCAGTCGCCGCCGATGATGAAATCAAGGGCGTGATCGATCCAGGCGTTGAACAGCTGGGGAGGTTGCTGCCAGACCAGGCAGCGGGCTGAGCCGAGCGCAGCCTGACCGCCCATGCAGGCCAGGGCCGTGCTGGCCAGGGCCGCACCGGCCAGCGACTGGATCGTCAGACACCAGCGCCAGATGCGCACCGTGAGAGGCAGGGCACGCCAGGGGGGCAGATCCTGGAGCTCTTCGTTGAGATCGACCCAGAACCACAGCACCGCAGCGATCAGCAGCTGGGCGACGAACACCACCGCGTAGCCCACGGCCTGGCGCCCCACCAGCAGCAGCAGGGCGATCAACTGCAGGCTGGCGACCGTCCAGTAGAGCCCGAGCAGACGGGTGATCGCCTGTTGACGGCGCACCATCGCCCAGACCAGCAGCACCAGCGGCACCCCAACGGCAAACAGCAATCCCAGCCGCACATCAAGCCAGACCAGCGTGCGATGAAGGGAGTCGGTCACGGCAGACGCCGAAACGGCGGTACGGGAAGTCGCCATTATCTGTGGCTGTCTCGGGGGCGGGGCCGGCGTTAGGGTCCGGGCCATGGCTGCCCTTTCCCTGCTGGAGCGGCTGACACGCCGCCACGACGAGGCCTGGTGTCGCACCGCCCTGGTGCAGGGCACGGGCCTGCAGGAGGTCGTCGATGGTGTTGTGCGGGAGCTGGGCCGTTGCGGTGCAGCCGATCTGGCTCTGGTGTTCGCCTCGTCGAGTTTCGCCAGCGACCTGCCCCGCCTGCTGCCCCTGCTGCAGCAACGGCTCAGGGCCGACCACTGGCTGGGATGCCTGGGGGGTGGCGTGGTCGGCACCGCCGCCGATGGGGTGCCGCACGAGATCGAACAGGACAGCGCCCTGAGCGTCACCCTGCTGCACCTGCCAGGCACCAGCCTGCACCCGTTCGCCCTGGGCAGCGAAGCCCTGCCGGATCTTGACGGTCCGGCCGAACCCTGGCTGCAGCAGGTGGGCAGCGCCAGCACCGGGGTGCATTCGATGCTGCTGCTGGTGGATCCCACCTGCCCCGCCATCAACGATCTGATCAGCGGCCTCGACTACGCCTATCCCGATGCGGTCAAGGTGGGTGGCCTGGCCGCGGCCCACAGCGCCCCCCACGGCTCGGTGCTCCTCGATGGCGAGGTGCTCCAGGGAGCCGTGGGCTGCCTGATGAGCGGCAGCTGGGGCTTTGATGCGGTGGTGGCCCAGGGCTGCAAACCGATCGGCCCGATCCTTGAGGTCGAGCAGGCCCAGCGCAACGTGGTGTTGCAGGTCAGCGAAGGCCAACGGCGCCGTTCACCCGTGGCCGCCCTGCAGGCGATCCTCAGCGACCTCAGCCCCGAGGAGCGCGAGCAGGTGCGCCATTCGCTGTTTCTGGGCGTCGGCCAGAGCAGCTTCAGCCTCCAGCACCCTGGCGCCCCGGCCTTTCTGGTGCGCAACCTGATCGGCGTCGACCCGCGCAACGGGGCTGTGGCCGTGGGTGAGCGCATGCGGGTGGGCCAGCAGGTGCAGTTTCAACTGCGCGACGGTCAGGCCAGCCACAGCGAGCTGTGCCAGCTACTCGATGCCCAGGCCCAGCGCCAGAGCGCACCCCTGGCAGCGCTGCTGTTCGCCTGCCTGGGCCGGGGTCAGGGGCTGCACGGTCGGGCCGACGGCGACGTGGGCCCGTGCCGTGAGCGCTTTGCCCAGCTGCCGATTGCCGGGGCCTTCTGCCAGGGCGAGATCGGTCCGGTGGCGGGCAGCACCCATCTGCATGGCTACACGGCCAGCTGGGGCTTCGTGGTGTCGAAAGGCTGATGGTGCGCCAGCACGTCAACCCGCTGAGCCGCTTCTACCAGCTGCCGCGGCCCCTGCCGCCACCGGCCGAGCTGTTTGCGCAACCGGCGCTGCCCCTGCATCTCGACATCGGCGCGGCACGGGGACGGTTCCTGCTGGCCATGGCCCAGGCCGAACCGCTTTGGAATCACCTGGGACTCGAGATCCGCAGACCCCTGGTGGAAGCCGCCGAAGCCGACCGGCTGGCCCTGGAGCTCGGCAATCTGCGTTACCTCTTCGGCAACGCCAACGTGAGCCTGGAGTGCTGGCTCAAGGCGCTGCCTCCCGGGCTGCTGCAGCGGGTCACGATCCAGTTCCCCGACCCCTGGTTCAAGAAGAAGCACCACAAGCGCCGGGTGTTGCAACCCGAGCTGGTGCTGGCGCTGGCCGATGCCCTGGCCGAAGGGTTGGCGCTGTTCGTGCAGAGCGATGTGCTGGCCGTGATCGAGCCGATGGTGGCGGTGATCGAGGCCAGCGGCTGCTTTGAGCGCCCTGCAGACGATGCGCGGCCGTGGCGCGAGCACAACCCCCTGCCGGTGCCCACCGAACGCGAGCGGCACGTGCTGGCCCAGGGGCTGCCGGTGTATCGGGTGCTGTATCGGCGCAACGGCCAGCCACCCCCGCCCCTGGCCGAGCTGCAACAACACGTGGCTGTGACCCTGGAGCAAAACCCCGAAGCCGCGGATAATCCAGCCAGCGATCTGGCAACCCCCTGAGCGTTTCTCCCCCGACCTCCACCCCCTGGCTGCTGCGCTGGCAGGGATGGCTCGCCGACGGCCCCAGCGGTCGACTGGGCGGCCACCTGAGCACGATCGCCGGGATCGTCATCTGTGCACTGATGGCAGGCCTGCCCGTGCTGAGCCGGGGCGGGGTGGGATTGCTGATCACCGCCAGCGGTCTGCTGTGGATTCTCTGGGCCCTGCGCACGCCCCCTGGGCGACTGGGCGCGATCCATCTCTGGATCCTGGCGATCCTGGCGATCGCGTTGCTGGCCACCGGCTTCTCGCCGGTGCCGGTGGCGGCAGCCAAGGGGCTGGCCAAGCTGGTCAGCTACCTGGGGGTGTATGCCCTGCTGCGCCAGCTGCTGGCCCACAACCCCGTGTGGTGGGACCGCATCGTCGCGGCCCTGCTGGCCGGTGAGCTGATGACGAGCGTGGTCGGCATCCGCCAGCTGTATGGCAACACCGAGGAACTGGCCCGCTGGGCCGACCCCAACTCGGTGGCCGACGGCACGATCCGCATCTACGGCACGCTCGACAACCCCAACCTGTTTGCAGGGTTTCTGCTGCCGATCCTGCCCCTCGCCGCGGTGGCCCTGCTGCGCTGGCAGACCCCGCTGCGGCGTCTCTATGCCGCCTCAGCCCTGGGCCTGGGGCTGGTGGCCCTGGTGCTGAGCTACAGCCGCGGGGCCTGGATGGGCATGGTGGCCTCGCTGGGGCTGCTGGCGCTGCTGCTGGCCCTGCGCCAGACCCGCAGCTGGCCGCCCCTGTGGCGCCGCCTGCTGCCGGTGCTGCTGCTGCTGGGCGGCACCGTGGTGCTGGTGCTGCTGGTCACCCACGTGGAGCCCCTGCGGGTGCGGGTGATGAGCCTGGTGGCCGGCCGCGAGGACAGTTCCAACAACTTCAGGATCAACGTGTGGCTGGCTGCCCTGCGCATGATCCAGGAGCGGCCCTGGCTGGGCATCGGCCCTGGCAACACCGCCTTCAACCTGATTTATCCGCTGTTCCAGCAGCCCAAATTCAATGCCCTGAGCGCGTACTCGATCCCGCTGGAGGTGACGGTCGAGGCCGGCATCCCCGGGCTGCTGGCGCTCCTGGGCCTGGTGATCACGGCGGTGCACACGGGTCTGCGGCTGGGCCGCAGCGATGGCCCCCTGGCCCTGCCGGCGCTGGCCTCGGTGGCGATCGTGGCCGGTCTTGGGGTGCAGGGGCTGACCGACACGATCTTCTTCAGGCCCGAGGTGCAGCTGATCGGCTGGTTTGCCGTGGCGGTGCTGGCGGTGGGAGACGCGCAGCGATCCCGCCACTGATGGGCAACGCCCCCCTGATCGCCGGCTTCGACGCCGGCCAGACCCACACCCGCTGCCGCCTGGCCCGGCTCGTCGCCAACGGGGCCCCGCAGGTGTTGGCCGAGGCCGAAGGGCCCGGCGTGAGCCACCTCGATGCCCCCGATGGCGAACAGCGCTTTGGCCAGGCCCTGGCTGTGAGCCTGGCGGCTGCCCGACAGGCCCTGGAGCAGCACGCTGATACCGGCGACGCGCTCGCCGCCGCTGCGATCGGCGCCAGCGGGATCGAGGCCGGCAGCAGCGTGCAGCGGCGCGGCCAACGGCTGGCCGCGGCGGCGCTGGACCTGGCGCCCCAACGGGTGCTGGTGACCGGCGATGAGCGCACCGCCCTCGAAGGCGCCCGGGGCGAGGCGAGAGCCGGCATCCTGCTGATCAGCGGCACCGGTTGCATCGCCCTGGGCCGCAACGCCCGCGGACAGCAGCACCGCTGCGGCGGCTGGGGCTGGTTGCTCGATGGGGCCGGCTCGGCCACCGACATCGGCCGCGACGGCCTCGCCCTGACCCTGCAGATGGCCGATGGCCGCCACCAGGACACCCCCCTGCGCCAGACCCTCTGGCAGGCGCTGGATCTGGCGATCGACGATGGGGCCAGCCCCCAGGCGATCAAGGCCCTGGTCGTGCAACCGGGCTTCGGCGCCGCCGGCTTTGCGCGACTGGCGCCGCTGGTGCATCAGCACGCCATGGCCGGCGATGCCGATGCTCTGGCGATCGTGCACAAGTCAGCCGTGGCGCTGGCGTCGATGGCCGCAGCAATCGCCAGGCAGCTGGAACTCGATGCCCCGCCGGTCTGGCCCGCGGGGGGCGCCCTTGAACACCTGCTGTTGTTGCGTCAGAGCGTGGCCCAAGCCCTGGCGGCCTGCCACCCCGGTGCCCACCTGGTCCCTGGGGCCGGCGACGGCTGCGCCGGGGCCCTGCAGCTGGCCGCTGAACTGGCCGCTGAATTGGCCGCAGAGCCGCTCAGGCCGCGTTGAGCTGGGTGTCGGCGACGACGGCCAGCGCGTGAGCCCAGTGGTCGACAGCCTCCTGGCTCGCGGCCTCGACCATCACCCGCAGCAGGGGTTCGGTGCCGCTGGCCCGCACCAGCACCCGGCCCTGGCCCGCCATCGCCGCTTCGGCCTGTTCGACCGCCAGCCGCAACGGTTCGCACTGCTGCCACTGGGTACGACGCTGGCGATCGGGCACGGTCACGTTGACCAGCAGCTGGGGGTAGGGCTCAAAGCTTGTGTCGAGCCATTCGGCCAGGGTGCCGCCGCGGCCATGGATCAAGGTCGCCACCTGCAGGGCCGTGAGCAGACCATCGCCGCTCATGCCGTGGCGGGCCGAGAGGATATGGCCCGACTGCTCGCCGCCCAGACCGGCACCCAGCTCCTCCATCGCCTGGTGCACATGCTGATCGCCCACGGCCGTGCGCTCCAGCACCCCACCCTTGGCCTGCCAGGCCCGCTCGAAGCCCAGGTTGCTCATGACCGTGGCCACCAGGCGCTGGTCGGGAAGCTCGCCGGCTTCGAGCAGGGCCGAGCCCCACAGATAGAGAATCTGATCGCCATCGAAGACACGCCCGCGGGCGTCGACGGCCAGCATGCGATCGGCATCTCCATCGAAGCCGAATCCCATGCAGGCGCCGCTGTCCACCACCGCCTGTCGCAGGGGTTCAAGGTGAGTGCTGCCGCAGCCCA
The DNA here is from genome assembly GCA_010027605.1 of Synechococcaceae bacterium WB9_2_112. GTDB lineage: Bacteria > Cyanobacteriota > Cyanobacteriia > PCC-6307 > Cyanobiaceae > RGUW01. Next base: position 10,805 of record RGUW01000021.1, read on the forward strand.
CATTGATGCGGCTGCCGTCGGGCGTGCCGTGCAGCACCTGCACCTCGGCCCCCAGCTCGCGGAACACAGCCTCGCCACAGGCCGTGGCCGACCCCCAGCAGAGATCGAGCACCACGCGGCACCCCTCGAGACGCCGGCCGGCCACGCTCTGCCAGAGGTGGTTCTGGTAGTCGAGCAGCAACCCGGGCCGCTCGTGCACAGTGCCGATCGGCAGCAGACCTCGGTCATCAGCCCCGGGCTGACCCCGCAGGCCTGCTTCGATCGCCTGCTGCTGCTCCTTGGCCAGCTTGGCCCCAGACGCGCCGAACACCTTGATGCCGTTGTCGCCCGGGGGGTTGTGGCTGGCTGAAACCATCAGACCGCCGGCCGCCGCGGTGCGGCGGATCGACAGCGGCACCGCCGGGGTGGGGCAAAGGCCCAGGTTCCAGACCTGCCGGCCTGCAGCGGTGAGACCGGCGGTCAGGGCGGCGGTGAGCATCGGACCGCTGCTGCGCGAATCCATGCCGATGACCACCGGCCCTTCGTTGCGCAGCACCTGACCACACCAGTAGCCCAGCTGCAGCGCCAGGGCAGGGGTCACCTGCTCCCCCACCAGGCCCCTGACCCCGTCGGTGCCAAAACCGCCGAAGGCCTCGCCCAGCGGCGCTCCGATCGGATGGGGTGCCCCAGCGGTCATCGGCGGTGGATGAAAGCCGTTGCAGGCTAAGCCCGACGTCTCAGCGGTACCGCCGCGGCCACCACAGCCAGCGCAGGGTCTCCAGCAAGGCCCAGACCAGCAGCAGACCCACGACCCAGCCCGGCAGCAGCCGCAGGGGCCACAGCGAGCGCATCACCATCAGCAATCCGGCCGCAGCCCAGACCCGCAGCAGGCGCAACCGCTGCTCGGCTCCCGGCTGGGTGGTCAGGGCAGCCGGCAGGGCAGGACGGGGCAGGCGCTCAAAGGTCCGGCGCAGAAACGGCATCGACGCTGGCACGGGTGACGTTCCCAGAATGCCTGCACCCACCCCGTTGTTCACGCCCCCTTGCGGTTCCCGGCTCTGCTCACGGCCTCCAGCCTCGGCGTGTTTGCCGCCCTGGCGGCAGCAAGCGGGCTGTTGCGGCAACTGCCCGGCCCCTCACCCCAACAGCACAAGGCGCTGCTGGCCTTGGAGCAGCATCTGGCCCCTGACCCCCGGCGCCGGCGCGAAGCCGCCCTGTTGCGCGCCAGTGGCAGCGGCCACGATCCTCGGCGGCGCCAACGCCTGCTGCGGGGCCAGGGCTGGGGCAGCGATGGACTGGCAGCCGTGGTGCTCAAGCAGCAGGCCCTCGATGCCGCGGCCCTGGGCAACACCGAGCGGGCCGAGCGGCTTTGGCGGCGACTGCTGCGACTCACACGGCTGGCCGACGAACCCGCCAGCGCCGACGCCCTCTATGCCCTGGGCCGGGAGCAACCGGCGCTGCGGCAACGGCTGCTGCAGCGCTGGCCCGCCCATCCGGCCGCCCTGGCGGCAGCCAGCGAACGGGGCGATCGGAGCGGAGCCCTGCATCTGGCCCGCTGGGGCGCCCGCTGGCCCGGAGCACAACGGCGCCTGCAGGCGGCCTGCCAAGGGCCTGGCCCAACGGCAAACCAGCGGCAGCATCTGGCCGACGGCCTGGCCCAGCTGGGTGAGCGCGACGCAGCAAGGCGCTGCCTGGCGGGCACCCCACCCCTGGCTTCGACGCTGCTGCGCCTGGCCGAAACCGACCTGCTGGCTGAGGGCAGGGATCACGACCGGGCCGTGGAAGAGCTGCTCGGGCTCATCCACAAGAACCCGACAGACCCGGCCGCCGAGCAGGCTGTGCGACTGCTGGGCGCAGACCCCGGGGCCGCATCCCATGCAGCGCTTGGGCAACTGCCACGCGCGCTGCTCAACACGGCTCCGGCACAGGCCGGTCTGGCCAGCCGCCACAGCGGGATCGCGGCCACCCTGACGGTGCTCAACCGCTGGCCCGATGACCCCGCCAGCTGGGAGCTGCAATGGCAGCAGGCCCGGCGGGCCGCACTGGCAGGACGCTGGCAAGAGGCCCGCCGGGTGCTGGATGCCGGCGGGCCCAGGCTCGAAGCGACCATGCCGGTGGCCCTGCAGGCGCGGCGGCGCTTCTGGTTGGGGATGAGCCAATGGCACCTGGGCGACCACGCTGGGGCCCGTCGGCGATGGCAACAGCTGCTGGCTGAGCGCCCCGGGGGCTATTACGGCTGGCGCGCAGCCCTGCGGCTCGGCAAAGCTGTTGCCACACCAGGATTCAGCAAGACACCCCAGGGCCGTGGTTGGCAGCCGTTGCAGAGCGGCGCAGCCCTGGTCGATGATCTCTGGCGCGTCGGCCAGACGCTCGAGGCCTGGGAAGCCTGGCGCACCCTGCAGGGCGGCCGTCCGCCCACGGGCAGCAGAGCCCTGCTGGCCGAGGGCCGCCTGCGTGAAGCCATCGGCGACGGTTGGACCGGGCTGGGCCAGCAGGAGCTGGCGTTGCTGCGGCTCAAGCCAGGCGAGTGCAGGCTGCAACAGCTGATCGAGCTGAACCTGCACCAACCCAGACAGCAGGCTGCCCTGCGGGCTGCCGCCCGGGCCGAGGCCGTGCCACTGCACCTGCTGCTGGGGGTGGCCCAACAGGAATCACGGTTTCAAGCGGGGGTGCGCTCGGTCGCCGGCGCCCAGGGCCTGCTGCAGCTGATGCCCGCCACCGCTGCCGAACTGGCCGGCACAGAACTCGCCGGCAACGCGCTCGAGGACCCGAGGCGCAATGCCCTGCTGGGTGCCCGCTACCTGAGGCAACTGCTGGAACGCTGGGGAGGCGACCCACTGCGGGCAGTGGCCAGCTACAACGCCGGTCCCAATGCCGTGGCTCGCTGGACCACGCCCCGACCACAACGCGAGCCCGAGGTCTGGGTCGAGGCGATTCCCTATCCGGAAACACGCCACTACGTCAAAACGGTGCTGGGCAACAGCTGGAGCCATGCCGCACCGCGCCTGCCGGTGTGCCGCTGACGGGGTAGCGCTGACGGTGTGCCACCCAACCACCCTGGCTGGGCCTTCAGGCGACTGTGCCGTGGGCCAGATGGCGACCAACTGCAGAGCCCAGCAGCACCAGAACACTGAGGGCGATCGCCAGCACAAATGGCGGAGGCATCAGCTTGAGCCGCAGCAGATCGAGGCGGGCCAGGAGCACCGCCGACGCCAGGATCAGCACATTGGTGAGAACGTTGAGGTGAAGCAGATAAAGACCGCCCACGGTGACGATCAGAAGGCTGATCACCAGGCTCACCACCCGCGAGGCGGCCATCAGCGACGACACCCGCTGCAAGAACCCCTCGGGCATGGTGCAGATGAAGATCACCAACACCGCATGCAGACAATCGACCGACCAGAACAGCTCCAGCAAGGGCCCCTCAGCGAGCGTGGCGTGGCCGTCGGTGAGCCGCCAGTGCATGCCCAGATAGACCGCGATCCCAAACAGAAGGAACAGCAGAGGCGCCCTGAAGGGCAACAGCAACAGCCCAAGGACCTTGCGGGTGGTGGTGTTCAGCGAAGGCCTGCTCATGGCTGATCTGCAGCTGGGTGCGGGTCGGACCCGTCAATGGGTTGATCCAGACCGAGGGAAATCGCCTCGAACGGACAACTGGGGATGCATTGCTCGCACACGAGACAGCGTTGCGCGTCAAAGCGCAGCTGCCAAGTGGGTGCTTCACAGCTGAGGGCGCCGCTGGGGCACAGACTGGTGCAGATGCCACAGTCGACGCAGCGATCCGGATCGACGCGGATCTGACCGGGGGCGCGATCCAGCCGCAGGCCCTGGCGCTCCAGCCAGGCCTCGGCGGCATCGAGCTCATCGATGTCGCCCGACAGCTCCACCACCATGGTGCCGCTCTGGTTGGGGGCCACCTGGGCGCGCAGAATCTTGGCGGCCACATCAAAGTCGACGGCCAGGCGATAGGTGAGCGGTTGATGCACCGCTTCCCGAGGCACATGCAGCGTGAGGCGGCGCTTCATGACATCAGGGTCTTCGGAACAAGGTCGTCGGGAGCAGGGTCGTCAGGAGAGAAACGTCGACAGCCGACGACCACCTGCCAGAGTGCCGCACAGCGAAAGCATGTGGGCATCGCCACGATGGACGACACCCTTGGGCGCCGCGAGCGGGCTCTGCTGGGAGTCATTGCCGCCGCACTGCTGGTGGCCCTGATCTGGTTGCGCGGCGGCCTGCACAGCACGGCCCCCCTCGAACAGCTGGCCCGCCAGTCTCTCGAACTGCCGGTCGCCCTGGCCGATGGCCGCCCGACCATCGTCGAGTTCTATGCCGATTGGTGCGAAGCCTGCAAGGCCATGGCCCCGGCGATGGCCGAACTCGAACAACAGCAGAAGGGACGGCTCGATGTGGTGCTGCTGAATGTCGACAACCCGCGCTGGCAACCGGAGATCGATCGCTACGAGGTCAACGGCATTCCGCAGCTGGAGTTGTTCAACGGTGAAGGCCAACCGGTGGGACGCTCCATCGGTGCCCGCAGCGCCGCGCAGCTGAGCGCGATCGGGACGGCACTGGTGGCCGAGCAGCCGCTGCCCCAGCTGCCGGGGATCGGGCAGACCAGCCTGCGCACGGGCGCCAGCCCTGCCACCATGGCGACGCCACGCGCCCACGGCTGATGGATCCGCGCTTCAGGGTGGAGCTGATCGCTGCCACCCCCAACCCCCAGCAGTGCGTGTATGCGGGCATGCACCAGGACTACAGCGAAGGATTCGTCGCGGCCGCCCGCACTGAATGGCCCGATGAAACCCGCGCCGGCGAGATCTGCGTCAAACGGCTGCTGGCCGGTGAGCGGGGCCACTACGGGCCGCTCGAGCACGCCCAGATCGTGCTCAACGTGGGGTGGTTTCCCCATTCGGTGATGCAACAGGCCCGAACCCACCGCGTGGGGGTCAGCTTCGATGTGCAGTCGATGCGCTACACGGGCGAGCGCATCTGTCGGGCCGCCAACGGTGAGATCGAACTCGAGGAGGTCTTCTACCTGCGGCCGCTCGGCGACTACAGCGACCGCCAGGGCAAGAAGTACCACTACGACGCCGCACAACGCAGTCAGGATCTCGATCTCTGCCGCGCCGCCGCCGAGCGCTACCGCGATCTGCTGGCCGTCGGCTATGCCGAGGAACATGCGCGCGGGATTCTGCCGTTCGACTACCGCCAGCACTTCGTGGTGAGCTTCTCGCTGCGGGCCTTCCTGCATTTCATGGACCTGCGCGCCAAGCTTGATGCCCAGGAGGAGATCCGCGCCCTCTGCGATCTGATGTGGCCCCACATGGTCAAGTGGGCACCCGAGATCGCTGCCTGGTACGAAAAAAGCCGACTGCACAAAGCCAGGCTCGCGCCTTGATGTACTACTCCCCAGTGCGAGGCTTCTGACAGCAACGTCCTGGCCGCCACCTTTTGGAAGCAACCTTGAATGCATCGCATGGACGCTCCTTGCGGTGCGATGGCTGTGACGCGGTGCATCGCAACTCACCTCAGATGCCAGGGCAAGCCCTGGGTGAGCCCCTCACAAAACACGCCAGAAATCCCGCCGGTTTTTGAAGGGTCTGCGGCACCAACCATGGCCTGCTGCTGCAACAGCTGGTGAGAGGTTGAGCACCATGAGGCGTCGCATACCGCGTCATCAAACGCTCTCCCCCTGCTCAGTGGACGGGCCAGAGCGCCGCTCTGAGCGGCGGTTCAGACCCTGGCGAGGGTGACCCGCTCAGGCTGGTGCTGGTACTTGCCGGCGCGGTCGCGGTAGGTGGTCTCACAGGGATCACCCTCGAAGAAGAGCAGCTGGCAGATGCCTTCGTTGGCGTAGATGCGGCAGTCGGCACCCGAGGAATTGCTGAACTCCAGGGTGAGGTGCCCCTCCCAGCTCGCTTCGGCAGGCGTGGTGTTGACGATGATGCCCAGACGGGCATAGGTGCTTTTGCCCAGGCAGATCACCGTGATGTTGGGTGGCACCCGCATGAGCTCAAGGGCCACGCCGAGGCCGTAGGAATGGGCCGGCAAAATGAAGTACTGGCCGTCCTCATCGTGATGCAGGGGGGCCGGCTCCAGGTTGGCCGGGTTGAACCGCTTCGGGTTCATCACCGTGCCGGGCACATGGCGAAAGATCAGGAACTCTTGGGCCGAGAGGCGCAGGTCATAGCCATAGGAGGAGCAGCCGAAGCTGAGCACCGGGTTGGCCTGGTTGTCGGGATCCAGATGGCGCACCAGGGTCGGCTGGAACGGCTCGAGCATGCCGTCCCTGGCCATTGCGTTGATCCAACGGTCGTTCTTGAGCATCAGAAACCTCGGCGCAGCTGCGTCACCTGATCGGCCATCGCCATCAACGGCTCTGGTATCGAGGGCCCCGTGAGGATGACATCCATCTGGGCCGGGCGCTGCTCGAGGGTGGCCAGGACCGCATCAAGGTCGAGGTAGCCGTAAGCCAGTGCCAGGCCCAGCTCGTCGAGAACCAGCAGATCAACGGCCCCGGCCAGCAACTGGTCGCGGCAGTGCGCCCACAACTCGACAATGGCCTCCGGGCTGTGCCCCGGGCCGTCGACACAGTCGACCATGGCCGGACGGAGCCACTGCAACCGACCGCACAGGGTGATGGGGCGATGGATCCCCTGATCGACACCGCCCTTGAGGAACTGGCTGATCAACACGCGGCTGCCCAGCCCGGCAGCCCGCAGCGCCTGACTCAGCACCGTAGGCACGCTGCCACGAAACGGAGCCGTATGAACCTGCAGCAGACCTTCGGGCTGGGGAACCAGACGCAGTACCGGCGCAGCCACGGCAGGAGCCGGCGACGGTGCCACGGCATGGAGGCCGCGCTGGGCTCCGCGGCTGTGGCTGGGGCCGGAGCTGAGGCTGGCGGTCATGGGCTTCCCCGGGTATCGGCCGCAGCGGCCCGCGGATCTGAATGTAGCGGGCCTGACGCGCTTCACAAGCGCCGCACACCACCTGTAGTGGCGTACGTCTGAACCATCACCCGGGGCCGGGGCGTCCACGATCCAAGAGGCAGAGCACCAAACCGTGTGATTCGCTACAAGCAGCGGCCAGGCTGCTCCTTAGCTTCCGCTCATCCGTATCGCCCCGATGGTCGGCGCCAATCGCGGGTTCAGCCGCTACCCCAGCAACCCATCCACCGGCGCACCAGGTTCGGTGGCGCCCATCGGAGCCGCTGCCCAGGCCAACCTGACGCTGCTCGAAGTGATGCGCAGCCTCAACGGCAGCAGCGTTGAGACGATCGAGCGGGGCAAGACGATCTTCTTCCCCGGCGATCCGGCTGAACGGGTTTACCTGATCCGTCGTGGCGCGGTGCGCCTGTCTCGGGTCTACGAATCGGGCGAGGAGATCACCGTGGCCCTGCTGCGGGAGAACAGCCTGTTCGGGGTGCTGTCGCTGCTCACCGGCCAGCGATCAGACCGCTTTTACCACGCCATCGCCTTCACCCGTGTGGAGATGGTGAGCGCCCCGGCAGGTTCGGCGCGCAGGGCGATCGAAGACGACGCCAGCGTTGGCCTGCTGCTGCTTCAGGGCCTTTCATCACGGATCCTGCAGACCGAAACGATGATCGAAACCCTCACCCACCGGGACATGTCATCGCGGCTGGTGAGCTTTCTGCTGGTGCTGTGCCGTGACTTCGGCGTTCCAGGCAATACGGGGATCACCATCGACCTGCGCCTGTCGCACCAGGCGATCGCGGAGGCCATCGGTTCAACCCGTGTGACCATCACTCGGCTGCTGGGAGACCTGCGCCAGGACGGCCTGCTGCAGATCGATCGCAAGAAGATCACGGTGTTTGATCCGATCGCCCTGGCCAAGCGCTTCAGTTAAGAGAGCGGCCCAGGTGCACTGCACGCCGCCAGCCCAGCCGGGATACTGAGGTCTCACCCACAACGGTGCTGTGTCGGGTTGGTTACTGATCCTGGCGCTGCTCGTCCTCGGCGGAGTTCTCTCCACCCTGGGCGATCGACTCGGCAGCCGCGTCGGCAAGGCCAGGTTGAGCCTGCTGGGGATGCGCCCCCGGCGCACGGCCGTGCTGATCACGGTGCTCACCGGCAGCCTGATCAGCGCCATCTCCCTGGGACTGATGCTGCTGGTGAGCGAGCGGCTGCGGGTGGGTCTCTTTCAGCTGGATCAGCTGGAGGAACGCCTGCAGCTGAGCCGCAGCGCCCTGCAACGCAGCACGGCTGAACTGTCGACGGCTGAACGCGAACGCAATCAGGCCCGCCAGCGAGCCCAGCAACTGCGCCGTGAACTGGCTCCGCTGCAGGCCCAGCGCAACCGGCTGGAGCGGGAACGCGATCGGCTCAGCCGCGACGTCAATCAGCGGGATGCCGAGATCCGACGCAACCAGGCGGAGCTCACGCGGGTGCGCCAGCAGATCGCCAGCCGCTCAAGAGAACTCAAGGGTCTGGAAGGTCATCTCATCGCGCTACGCCGTGGCGATGTGGTGATCAGCAGCGGCCAGGCCCTCGCCACCGCCAAGGTGAAGCTGGAGCGCCCCGACCAGGCCGGCGAGGTGATCAATGCCCTGCTGCAACAGGCCAACCGCACCGCCTTCGCCCGGGTGCTTCCGGGTGAACCACCGAACCGCCAGATCCTGCTGGTGCCGCGCAGCGACATCAGCAAACTTGACGCGATGCTGCGGCAGCCCGGCAGCTGGGTGGTGAGCCTTCTTTCGGCCGCCAACGTGCTGCGGGGTGAGCGCCAGGTTCTGGGCTTCCCCGATCTGCGCCCCAATCGTCTTGTGGTCGAACCGGGTGATGTGCTGGCCAGCACCACCATCGAGGGGGATCTGCGCGACTCCAATCAGATCGGCCGACGGCTGAACCTGCTGCTGGCCGCCGCCTATGCGCGGGCCCAGCGGCAGGGCACCCTCGCCAATGGCCTGCAATTTGATGCTGCCCGCTTCAATGGCCTGGTGCAGGAGCTGAGTGATCGCCCCAGCGCTCAGGTGGTGCAGTTGGAGGCGGTGGTTCTCAACAGGGCCGAAACGCCTGATCCGATCGTGGTCGAACTGCGCTGGGTCAATGCCAACGTCACGCCGCCCCTGCCGGCCCGGCGCCCCTGAAGCCCCGTGAAGCAGTCAGGCCCGCTCGCCGCCCTTGACCCCGGTCGCAGCAAATGCGGCCTGGTGCGCACCGATCGCCGCTGCCTGCAGGTGGAGGAGGCGCTGATCCTGCCCCCGGACCGATGTCGGGCCACCCTGGCCGCCTGGCATGGCCAGGGGCTGCTGGTGGCGGTGGGGTGACACGCTGACCGCGCTGCAGATTCCAAGCCAGCTGGTGGATGAATGGGGCACCACCCTGGCCGCGCGGGAGCGCTACTGGCAGCTCTGGCCCGCCCGCGGCTGGCGCCGACTGCTGCCCCGTGGGCTGCGGATCCCACCGCGTCAGCTCGATGATCTGGCCGCCCAGGTTCTCTTGGAGCGCTGGCTGCAGCGACCGCTCACACGAGCCGACACGCCCTAGAAGCGTGCCCGCACGGTGAAGACGTAGTCACCGCCCGCCTCGAGTTGGTAATCGGCCTTGATCAGAAAGCGCAGCAGGGCGTCCTGAATCAGTGCCCGCCCCAGAGACGGTTCCACCTCGAGGGTGCCCCGATCAAAGGCCCAGCGAAAGGTCCACTGGAAGCCACCGGCACTCACCTCGCCTTCCATGCGCCGCTGGCTGAAGCTCTGGTGCAGCACCCGCAGCTGCGCCGTGGTGGTCGGCAGACGACTCATGCGGGCACAAATCCGTTGAGGCGGTTGGCGGCGCGCTCCAGCCCTTGGCGCTGGATCAGGCCGATCCCGGCCTGCACCTCGCTCAGCACGGCCTGCAGCAGCGGCTGCTCGGTCGCGCTGAAACGACCGAGCACATGGCCGACCGTGCGCGCCTTGCGCTCGGCGGGATCGTCGGCAGGTGCACCGATGCCGATGCGCAACCGGGCAAAGTCCTGGGTGCCCAGATGGCTGATGGTCGAGCGCAGACCGTTGTGGCCTCCGGCGCTGCCCGACGCGCGCAGGCGCAGGCGGCCCAGCGGCAGGTCCATGTCGTCGACCACCACCAGCAGCTGGTTCGGCTCAAAGCCGAACCAGTCGAGGGCTGCACGGATCGATCGGCCGCTCTCATTCATGAAGGTCTGGGGCAACAGCAGACGCAGCCGCCCATCGCCGCTACCCACATCAGCCAGCAGACCGTGCAGCCGGGGCTGGCTGCGGAACGCCGAGCCGGCCGCTGCTGCCACGGCCTCGAGCGCCATGAAGCCGACGTTGTGGCGCGTGCCCTCGTAGCGAGCCCCCGGATTGCCCAACCCGACCACCAACCGCAGCGCTGATTCAGGCACAGGCTGCTGCGACGCCGGGTCAGGCGGCCGTCGATTCGCCCTCTGCCGGGGCGTCGGCCAGGGCTTCGAGAGAGCTCTGTTGGCCAGCTTCAGCAGCTTGCTCGAGCACGGGCGTGGGTCGCACGGCCGCTTCGGCAGGGGACTCCTCGGTGGTGATGGCCGAGCGGAACTCCTTTTCGAAATCCTGGGATGCGGTCTGGAAACCCTTGAGAGTGCGGCCCAGGGTCTTGCCCAGCTCGGGCAACCGCTTGGGCCCAAACACCAGGAGGCCGATGGCGGCGATCACCGCCATCTCAGGCAACCCGATCCCGAACACGTTCATGGCGCTGGCCTCAGGGCGGAGCGGAGCGGATCAGCCGATGCCGTTCCAGTTGACGTTGATGCCCTCGAGCAGCAGCGACTTGTTGTACAGCTGCAGGATCACCAGCAGGAAGACCAGGAACAGGGCCATGAAGATGCCCATGACGGGAGTCGTTCCCCAGCCGGGCACCACCTTGCCGTACTCGGAATTGAGGGGACGCAGCAGGTCTCCAAGACGGGTGCGCTGAGCCATGGCGACAGGTGCCTCTCGGGCGATGGAGCGGTCTGGTTACTGTAAGGGCCTTGCCTGCCCTGGCGTGCCGGGCTGTCGAGAGTTGTGACGGAAGGCTTCGCCCCCATGGACCCCAGCACCACCGGTTCACCCGCCCTGTCGGTCGCGATTGCGGTGCTGGTGGCGCTGCTGGGACTCACCGGGTTCGGCATCTACACAGCCTTCGGACCCCCGTCACGGCAACTCAGCGATCCCTTTGACGATCACGACGACTGAACCGGCCTGATGCGCCAGAACCCGCAGGCCCAGGGGCCCAGCAGGGTCAACGCCTCGGGGTCAGCAGCGTTGGCATCCATCGTGCCGTCGCGTTGGCGCTGCAGCGGTTGACCGAGGCCATCGACACGCTCGAGCACGGTCCAGCCCGGCCCGAGCCGCAGCCAGCGCCGCTGGGGTGAAAGGTTCTGCACGCTGATCACGGCCGAGCCCCGACCCCCCTCGGTGGTCTCGGCGCGCAGGGCAAGCAACTGCAGATCAGCCCCCAGAGGCGGCAGCGCCTCGATGGAGGCTGGGGCCACACCCACCGGGCGGCACCAGAGCGGTTCGCGAAAACGCACGGCCTGGGTCGGGAGCTGCGCCGCGCGCCAGCCGGCCGGGCAGGGCATGAGGGCCAGCCGCAGCCGCTGCCAGCCGTTGTCGGCGCCGGGATCGGGCCAGGTCGGCCCGCGCAGCAGCGA
>RGUW01000201.1 GCA_010027605.1 Synechococcaceae bacterium WB9_2_112
CCACCTTCACGCCGGGCTTGCCGAGATCCTTCCACCCTTGGATGCCTCTGGGGTTGCCCTGGCGAGGGATTAAGGCCACCACGGAGTGGGTCACCGTGGAGTCGTGGGGGAGCTCCTGTTGCCAGCCGGGTTCGATCAAACCGGCCTTCTCAATCTTGAGCACGTCTCCGCCCAGGGCCAGACCCACCACATCGGCCTCGAGCCCATCGATCACCGCGCGGGTCTGAGAGCCAGAGCCCCCGTAGCTGCTTTTCACCTTGATGGTTTGGCCGGTCTTGGCCTTCCAGTCCGCCTCGAAGGCCGGCAGGATGCGGTCGTAGGCCGCTTTGGTGACGGCGTAACTCACCAGCAGCAGTTCCTGGGGCTGCTGCCCCCCATTGTCCGCTTGGCCGGTGGGTTTTGTTGCTGAGCAGCCCGAAAGCCCGGCGAGGGCCATCGCAAGGGCAGTTCCAGCAACGGCAGAACCCGATACAGCACACCGCATGCCCTTAACCACGGTTCATCGATAGGCAACTGGGGTGACTCTAGGGCAGAAGGGAAGGGGCCACTAAAAAGCCCCGGGTGTCCGGGGCTCGAGGGGATTCGTCGCGGAGAGCGGAGGGCTCAGCGGGTTTTGCGGAAGATCTGATCCCAGGTGCCGCCTTTGCCGAAGAACTTCTTGTCCACGGCCCCCCAGCCGCCCAGATCGCTCACCTTGAAGAACTTCACGCCGCTGAAGAACTTGCTGCTGGCGTAGGCCTTCAGCGCAGGGATCACGGGGCGAAGCCCGTTGTCTGCATAAGCCCTCTGGGCCGCAGGGGTCCAAAGGAACCTTGCGAAGGCCTCGGCCACGTTGCGGGTGCCTTTCTTGTCGACGTTCCGATCAACCACTGCAATCGGCATCTCAGTCAGCACGTTGGGGCTCGGGAGCTTGTAGGGCACGGTCCACTCACCGTTGCGGCGGGCCAGGATCCCCTCGGTTTCCCAATTGAGCAGCACGTCACCCTTCTTGCGCTTCACGAAGGTGTCGGTGGCTTCGCGGGCGTCCTTGGGCAGCACATCCACGTTGCGCAGCACAGAGGCGATGTACTTCTTGGCAGCCTCTTCGGAGCCGCCGTTTTCCGTCACCGAGCCCCAAAGACCCAGGAAATTCCAGCGGGCACCACCGGAGGTCTTGGGGTTGGCGGTGATCACATCCACATTGGGATTGTTGAGGTCGTCCCAATTTTTGACCTTCTTGGGGTTGCCGCCGCGCACCATGAAGATCACGGTGGAGTTGGTGGCGATCGAATTGTTGGGCAGCTCTTTCTCCCAGCCCGGTTGGATCAGCCCGGCCTTTTCGATCTTGGCCACGTCGGAGGTCATGGCCAGGGCCACCACGTCGGCCTCGAGACCATCAATCACAGCGCGGGTCTGGGATCCGGAGCCGCCGTAACTGGTTTTGATCACCACATCCTGGCCGGTTTTCTTTTTCCAGTCGGCCTGAAAGAGCGGAATGATCTGGTCGTAGGCGGATTTGGTGACCGCGTAGCTCACCACCAGGATCTCCTGGCGCTTCTTGGCTTGCGCGTGAGCCGGCGACGGCACCAGTGCAGCTGCGCTGGACGCCACCAGGGCAGCCAGTGCCGAGCCGGCGATCAGCCGACGGGGACGGGGCAATGCGATGTTGACCACGGTAATCCGATTGGTTACTGGGTGAACCGTAATGAGCACCCCTCCGCCCGCGGGTATTCCCGCTTACATCCATCGGGAACCTGATCTGCTCTCGCCGCGGGCTGCCCTTGCTGCCACAATCCACCCAGTGCCCACCATCCAGGCGCCGCAGTGCCCTTCAGCGCGAAGACCGAATACGGCCTGGTGGCCCTGATTGAACTGGCTGGGCTGTATTCCAGTGGTGGGGTGATGCAGGTGGGCGAGATCGCCTCCGAGCAAATGCTCACCAGCCTTCGGCGTGGCGGGATCCTGCGCAGCATCCGGGGGCCCAAGGGCGGCTATCAGCTCATGCGCTCACCCTCTGAGATCAAGGTGGCCGACGTGATCCAGATCCTGGAGGGGGATCCCCAGGCCCGTGATGGGGCTTCCAGGGAGACCCCCGAGTTCCGGGTTCTCCACGGATTGGCCGGGGAATTGCAGGCCGCCCGCCAGGCGCTGCTCGACAGCACAACGCTGCAGCAGTTGATTGAGCGGCGCGACGGGCTTCTGCAAGCCCAGGCCATGTATTTCATCTGAGCAGGCGGGGCCCGTGAGGGCCTGATGCGGTCCGGCTCCGGAGTACGCCCATGGGGCGCGACGTGGCGCTGTGCGCGCCTGGGGGCCACGGGAAAGTGGCGCAGAGCACATAAAGCACGCATACCCAACCGGATTTGCGTGCTACCTTTTCGGCAGTTGGGTGCTGGTCATGAGCTGTTGCAGCCGAATGCCCTGGGCCGGGA
>RGUW01000202.1 GCA_010027605.1 Synechococcaceae bacterium WB9_2_112
GCGGCCCCAACGGCTCCAGACGCTCTCGGATGGCTTGGCGCACCGCCATCAGCCCGAGCGGATCCCAACAGGCATGACGCGGCACGGCGAACTGATGCAGGTCGGCCAGCAAGCGCGCTTGGAGCTCAGAGGACATCACGCCCCTCCTGATCGCGCAGCTTGCGTCCGCGGGCACGCATGTAGGCCTGGCTGCCCATCACCTTGCGCGCCAGCGACAACTTGTTGGTGGACAGCAGATCCAGAAGCTCACCAAGCAGCTGCTCCTCCCGTTGCACGGCACTGTTCCCCTTGAACGCCTGCAGGCTGTCGAGGGCCCGTTGCACAGCGCTGCGGCTGGCGTGTTCATCGCCGCAATCCATGCTCTGCATCGCCTCATGGCGGCGGCGCGCGGCCTGCTGCAACAGCACCGCGCTCACGACCGCTTCCTCCAGCGGCAACGCATCCCAGGCCGACTGCTCCACAACCGGCAGCCGCAGCAGGGCCTCAACCATGGCGACCTGTCCATCGTCATCGCGCCAACGCGCTTGAACCTTCAACAGCTCCACCACGGCCGGCCCATCCCATGGACGTGGTGCCATCTGCAGCCCAAGGGCCAGCGAAGGGGCGCTGCCCGCCTGCAGATCACCCTGATCAATCCAGCCTTCAGTGTTGACGTCGAGTGGGTTGTGAATCTGCGTCAGCTGCACACCAGGCCCGGGCTGCAGGCGCAGCTGCAGTTGCCGACCGATCACCAGCTGCAGGCCCTCGAGTTCGGCAGTGAACACGGCTTCCAGCTGTTGCGGGGCCGTGATGTGCACCAGGTTGCCCTGGCCCTCCTGGGCCATCGTACCCAGCAGGCGCTCGTCATAGTCCTCGCCAAGGCCGATGCAACTGGTGCTGATGCCGCACTCCCAGGCCGCACTCACCAATGGCCCAACATCGGAGCCACGTCGGGGCCCGACGTTGGCTTGCCCGTCGGTGAGCAGCAGGAGCCGTTTGTGGTGCTGCGCAAGCCCTTGCCCATCGCGCAGGGCCTCCAGGCCGGCACGCCAGCCATCCACCAGCGCGGTGGAACCACCTGGGCGCAGTGCCTCGATGCGGGCGATGGCCTCCTCACTGGGCGGCCCCAACGGCACCACGGTCTCCACCGCGTTGTCAAAGCTGATCACCGCCACACGGTCACGGGCCGACAGCTGCCGCAGCAGCTGTTGCGCCGCCGCACAAGCAGCCTGGAGTTTGTGCCCAGCCATCGATCCCGATCGGTCGATCACGATCGCGATCGCAACCGGTTGCCGCTGGGCCGATGCCAGCGGTGCAGGTGTGTTGAGCTCCACCAGCACATCAAGCTGGCAGCCGTTGACGCAGGCAGCCGGTCGTGCCGCCAGCACGGTTAACGAGGGATGCATGGTGCCGATCGCCATGGTGGGTCGCATTGCGCAAGGTCTTGAGCTGAAGTCTTTGCCCGCCGCAGTGGATGCAAGACCGGGCTCATGCGAATCACGCCGCCCAAAGCAGCGGCTGCCAGAGTCACCACGGCATCTCTGGCCCTGCCGCCCACGCCGTGCTGCTCACCTTCTTCGACATCGAGACTGCTCACGGGCAAAGCACCGTTGAGCTGCAGGCCGGCGACTTCCCAAGCCTTGGCTTGACGGCCGACCTCCTGGTGGTGTCGGCCTTTGAGCGCTGTTATGCCCCGGTGCCGGGCACCCTGATCGGCCGTCTGCACGAGGCCTATGGCCTTCAGCTCAAGGCCCTTCCGATTGCCCTCGATCTGCGCAGCAGTCCGCTCAAGTGCTGGGTCAGCGCAGAGCTGGATTGGCCCGATCAGCCCAACCAGCTCAGCCGCTTTCGCCGGATCGCTGTGATCGAGGGGTTGATGGAATGGTCTGACGAGGATGACCTGCTGCCCTGGCCACCGTTTAACCGCCTGTTTTCACTGTTAGCCCTGCTGCCGATGCGGCAGATCGCCTGTGCCACTGTGGCCAGCCCACTGCTCGGCAGTGGCAATCAAGGGCTTGATGTCGTCGCCCACTATCCCGATCTTCTGAACGCTTATCACCAGGCGTTCCGCCATGTGCCTGAACTGGAGCGCTTGATCCTCTTTGACAAGACGGATGCGCATCTGCAGGTGCTCGGCGAGGCGATTGATGCCGCGTTGGAGCGCCCAGCCCCCCAGGCCATGCGGTTGCGACTTCCTGGTGACTCACCCGCCGTCAGCGGCCTACAGGATCTGCTCAGCAGCCGCAGCAGCCCATTCACGCGGCGCTCGTCGCAGGCGGCGCAGGACATCCGTGAACTTCTGATGCTGCTGCGCAGTGAGGAAGCGTCGTTGGTGGCCCTTGGAAACCACAGCAGGCGGGTGGTGGAACAACTGGTGCTGCAGAGCCTGAGCGATGAGGCGTCTTCAGAGAAACTCACCCTC
>RGUW01000203.1 GCA_010027605.1 Synechococcaceae bacterium WB9_2_112
CCACTCGACGTTCTGAAGATCGTCGATGGCCTTGGTCTCGTCGCTGGCATTCGCCATTTCGACGAAGGCGAAACCACGCTTGCGGCCGGTTTCGCGGTCGAGGGGCAGGGTGCACTTGCGCACTTCGCCATAGCCGGCGAACAGCTGTTGAAGGTCCTCCACTTCGGCATCGAAGGAGAGGTTACCGACGTAAATGGTCATGAAATGGACTCGAGAAATATGAAACCGATTCGTCGAAAGCCCTGAAGAAAGTCGCTGGCCGTGAAGGAGAAATCCTTGGAACTCGCCTTGAAGGGGAGAAACCCGCTGAAGAGTGATCGTTGAATCACCTTCACCGTACACGGCAGTGGCTCAGGCAGGATGCCGGCATGGATCTGGGCCCTGACCATCTGCTGCAGCTGCAGGCGCTGCTCGAGCGCTGGGGGTACTGGGTGGTGTTTGCGGGCATGCTGCTCGAAAACGCTGGCCTGCCCCTGCCCGGCGAGAGCGTGACGCTGCTGGCCGGCTATGCCGCTGGCAGTGGCCAACTCAACCTGGCTGGCGTGATGGCCGCCGCCGCCGCCGGTGCAGTGCTCGGGGACAACCTCGGCTATTGGGTGGGTCGGCGCTTTGGCTGGCAGCTGCTGGTGCGGGTTGGAACGCTGCTGCGCCGCAGCCCTGAACAACTGGAGGAGCTGCGCACGGCGTTTTTGCAACGGGCTCGGCTGTCGGTGGTTCTGGGACGTTTCGTGGCGGTGCTGCGGGTCTTGGCGGGCCCCATGGCGGGTGCCGTGGGCATGCCCTACCGCAGCTTTGTGGTGTGCAATCTGGCCGGAGCGCTGGTGTGGTCCTGCACCATGGTGAGCCTGGCCTGGCTGTTGGGACGCTGGATCCCGCTTGCGCGCATGCTGCGGGGGGTTGTGGAGTTCGGCCTGCTGGCCCTGGCGCTGGTGGTGCTGCTGGTGGCGGTGCCGCGGCTGCTGGGGCGCTGGGAACAACGTCTGGAGACCAGCCTCTCTGCAGAGCAGGAGTCCAGGGAGCCCTGAGCGCCACCGATGCAGGCCGGCACTGGGGTGGTCGGTTGATCACGGGGCGACAGGGCTGCGATGCACCCCCCAGGCCGCCAATAGCCCACCGCCAAAGCCGCTCACATGGCCGATCCAGCTGACCCCAGCCGGCGACACGATCGGCAACAGGCTCGGCAGCACGCCGCCATAGCTGATCAGGCAGAACAGCGACAACAACAGCGACAGCGGACGACGCTCAAGCCAGCCGATCAGCAGCAGATAGCCCAGCAGCCCATACACCACCCCCGAAAGCCCGTGGCTGGAGGTGGGCCAGAGCAACCACACTGGAATCGCCGTGGCGTAGACCCCCAGCCACACCGCCAGGTAATCGCGGCGCCCCTTGAGCAGCACCAGCCATGACAGCGGCACGAACACCAGGCTGTTGGCCAGCAGATGGCCGAAGCCACCGTGGCTGAACGGCGCCGTGAGCACGCCCAGAAACGAGCTCCCCGGGCCCATGGGCAGGTTCCAGTGACCGGCGAAGAACAGCTGGTCGACCAGCTCCTGGCCCCAGGGAATCGCCAGGATCAGCAAGGGCAGCGCCAGGTTGCTGCCCAGCTGGGCCAAGGAACGATCCAGACGCTGGGACCACGACTCAGACACCGGCAGCCGCTGCAGATCGACGCCCATGCTGCCGCGGCATTGGAGCGATCAGCCGATCGAAGCCTCCAGCCTCAGTACGACTGGGATCTCTGCATCGCGCACTTGTCGTTGGCTGCCCTGCTGTTGTTCTGGAGCCTGGCGAGACAGACGCCCCAGGAAACGGCCTTCGACAGTGGCGGCTTCGGTGCCGGCGAGGCTACGCCCGCGGCCGTGATGACCCTGCCGGCGCGACAATCACCGCTCCATGACAACGGCTGGAATCCCGCTCCCTGATCAGGCTTCGTGATCAGGCTCGTGATCAGGCTTCCTCCTCAGGCTTCATCGAGGGGCACCAGTCGGATCGAATCACGCCCCAGACGGATCATGAAATGGTCACCCGGCTGGGCCTCCAGCATGTCGATGTAGGCCTTTCCCACCATCAGATTGCCGTTGAACTGCACCTTGGTGTGAAACGGCAGCGAACGCCCGGAGCGTCCCCGGCGGCGCCGCTCTGCCGTGCGCCCGTTGCCCAGATGCAGGCCCTTGGCCTCCAGCAGGGCCTCGAAGAATGCCGTGTAATTGAGGCGCTCCTGGCCGCCCTCGCTGGTGCTCACGTAGCCACAACGGCGCACGATTTCGGCTTTTGGCAGCGTTCGCCACTGCTCCACGGCATTCAGCAGATCCACACCATTGAGCGCCATGACAGGTCAGCGACAGTGAGGCGATCCCAGCACCGCACCCGTGGCTGCAGCGGCGGCTGCAGCACTTGAGC
>RGUW01000204.1 GCA_010027605.1 Synechococcaceae bacterium WB9_2_112
TCCCGGATGACTTCGTGGCTCAGGCGGCTGAGGCCAACCACATCAGCAGGGAATGTCTCCCGCAACCGTGCAAGCAGGGCTTGGGAGACTACGGGCGTGAGCACTGCAGGGCTGCAACCGTCTCTAGGCTACCGGAGGCCGCCAGAGAATCGGCCTGGATTCAGCCATGTCGTATTCGCCAGGTCGGAGAATCCGTGCACATCGAGCCTGCACGATGGCTTCAGCTGCTGACTTGCCGGCCTTCTTGTAGGCCTTGACGACTGCCTGCCACATCTCGGCTTCGGTGCTGCAGCCAGCCAGCACCTTCTCCGCTCCCTTTTCCCCGATGCCAGGGCAGCCGGGGTAGTTGTCCGATTTGTCGCCAATCAAGGTCTGGCCGTAGAACGCCAGGTCTGCGTCCATTTGGGTCTGCAGCTGGATCTCGCCACCCCTGTAGACGTAGCCCGGGATCGTCAGCAGGTCCTTGTCCTTGCTGGCGATGATGTCCCGTCTGGAAGCCAGGATCCCGCAGGCATCATCGGCCTCGACATTCGGAAGCCGCCAGACCATCCAGCCGCAGCTGCGGGCCAGCGCTTCAATCCGTTCCACCAGGGCCGGCCAGCCCGGCACCTTCTGCTCCTTCTTCCGGTTGCCCTTGTACTGGGGATAGACCCCATACCGGAACGTGGTGCGATCTCCAAGCACCAGGGCCAGGCTGAAGTTGGGGATCGCAGCCATCAGGTCCGCCATGGCGTCCTGGAACAAGGCGATGGCATCGCCATGCCGGCAGATGCGCTGCCAGTCGTCGGGCTCCCATTCGATGTCGTGTTCGGACGCCTTGGCTGCCGGGACAAGGAAGCCTTCGGCATCAACCAGCAGGTACGGGCGGCCGGGTTCGCGTTCCGGTGCGGTCATGGCTGCTGGCCTCGCATGTGGGCCACGACCTTGTGGATCAGCGCCAGCGGCACCTTTGGCGGCCTGGGCACCCAGCGCCTGGATACCCAGACCTGAGCCCCAGGATCCCACTCGGCAGTCCGATCAAGCAGCTTGCGCGTCTCGTTGTATCGATAGAACTGGATTAGATTGGGATTGCTGGTGCATAGCGGCGACTGAATGATGGTCCAGCCGTCGCCGTGATGGACAATGTTGGGTGACATCATTCCTACTGCTGTGGTTGTTGTGGGTTGTAAAATGCAGCATCCAGTAGATCCGCTGTCTGCGAGCTGCCGCCATAACGGACTCGCAACCACTTAGCAAGCTCTCCGCTGATTTCCTTGGCGTGGTGGATACATTCAACGCACGGCATCTTGCAGTTGGCAGGACCAAGCGTTCTGCAGTAGGCCATGCCAAGGACGGTGCTCAGCTTCTGTTGTGCTGTGGTCATCGCTTGCCCTCCAGCTCGGCGGCGATGGTGCGGAGCTCATTGACGTGCCAGCATTCTGCTGGCCCGCTTAATCTGCCAAGGCGCGGAGGATCACTTGCAAGCTGCAGAACACGAGCAAGAGGAATCGCCGCCACCTGTGGCACTACGGCATTACCAAGGGCCTTCAGGCGGTCCACCCGACTGGAAAGCCCATCATTTCCTCGACAAAGGACGGGTTCAGATAGGTAGCTGCGCCAGTTGGGATCAAGTTGGGCAAGCGCTGCGGGCCATTCCTTCCGGCCGCTTTCCAGTTGGTGCGGCCCTTCCAGTCGGTAGCGGTTGGGGTGAGGAGCTGGTGCGCCATCACCGTCTCGAGATTCGGAAACCGCTCGCCTTCTAGATTTCCAGTCGTGTCCAGTCGGGCTGCCATCGCTGAGCAGGTGCGGGGAGTCGGCAATGGCGTCGGTGCCCCCGCTGCTCTCGGGAAACCAGCATTCGCCAGCGTCTGCCGCGCTTGGCTGCCGCCGCCCAATCCCTTCGGCCCGCCATTGCCCGTCTGCGCCACTGGCGTAGACAGCAACTGCGCCGCAATCGTCAGCGGCATTCCCATGCCGTTGCCGTTGTTGGCCGTCAACTTCACTCGCTCCCTGCGCTCCAGCCACGTCTCCGGCCGCTCCCCATCGTTCGCCACGCACGCCGCTGGTGTCGGCAGCCCCGGCGTCCCGTCCGGCCCGATAGGCAACGCACCACCACCGATCCCGTCGATGGCAGGCGCCCACATCTGCCGCCGGTATGCACGCCCATTCAGCATCAAACCCTGCCGTGGCCAGCGCTCCGAGTACAACGTCCAGTCCGTTAGAAGTGATCGCTGCGACGTTCTCCAAGACAACGTAGCGCGGTCCCACCAGGCGAACGACTCGCATGAGTTCGTAGAACAATCCGCTGCGGGTGCCTTCCTTAAGGCCCGCTTGTTTCCCCGCGATGCTGATGTCCTGGCAGGGGAAGCCTCCGCAAACAACGTCAGCTGATCCGGGCTCTGGT
>RGUW01000205.1 GCA_010027605.1 Synechococcaceae bacterium WB9_2_112
GTTCTTTTCAGCAGAACTGCAGCGTTGCTTCGGCCTGAACACAAGGCATGATCAGACCACAACACCTCAAAACAAGCCCAGCACCTTGAAGTTGAGCGACTCGATCCCATTGCCCTGAATGTTGGTGATGGTGTTGTTGCTGCCACCCATGATGAAATTGAAGGCCATGTTGATCTGATAGAAAGCGCCTGAGATCTTGACCGCCCGCCCCGGGGCCTCCCCATTCCTGGCTGCACGGTGTGGCAACACCTGAGCTCGCTGACGCGCACCGCCGCTCAGCTGCGCTTCGGTGACGGCATCCACAGGGATAAGCCTTGTGCGATTGATTGGGGTCGATCGCAAAGGGGAAGAGAAGTCAGACATGGCCAAATTTGACGCCTTGAAACCTTAAACAGATCCATACAGACGGGCTTCAAATCGGCAGATCAACAGCGGCAATACAGCAGAGATCAACGCTCCAATGTGTTGATCAAGGCTTAGCCGCAGCCGCATGCAACAAATCGACCCTCCGCTGCAGTGCCATGAACATCGATTGGAGGGCACGGTTTTCGTCTTTCACTGCCTTCAGGTCTTGCTCCAATTTCCGCTGTGCTTGGGCCGTTCGGGTGGGCTGCTCGTCATGGGCACCAAAGCGATAGGTCAAGCCAAAGCGTCCCGCCACATCCGAGAGCGATCCGCCGCCATAGGAGCTGGAACCTCCAAAGAGATAGGCACCACCAGCATTGAGCGACAGCGAAGAGGCCAGATGCACAGCACAGCCCATGGCCAGGGCGTAGCGATCGCTGTAGCCCCCAGAACCCACGCCGCAGGAGAGTGGAGACTGCACGGATTCCACCGGCAGGCTGGCCAGGGCTGAAGCCAGGGCCGTTGCACCCGCCACGCCATTGCCCAAGCTGTTGAGGTTCTGGTCGAGCACCGCGATCGACTGCTTCACGCCGCTCATCTCCGAAGACAAGCCATCGATCGCCACACCCTGCTGCAACAGGCTGGCCGATTGTTGACTCATCACGGTGGCGTGTTGCTGGAGTGTCGTCGACGCGCCTGGGCGGCTCCTGTGTTGAGCGTGTTCAAGCTGCTTTGGTGTTGCTGCAGGGTTGCACCAACCGCCTGGCCGCCGAGGTAGAGATCTCCATGCAGGATCTCCAAATCACCATTCACCCGGGTGAACCCGCCATACAGCTCACCGGCACGGCGCACCTGAGGGAAAAAGGTGGTGTTGCCGATGGTGACCGGTGCCGGCCGGCCGCGATCCACCTCTTCAGCACCCAGGATCAGCCCCTTGTTTGGGCCACCAAAAAGATCAATGGTGGGCAGAAACGGTGCTTGGCTGCGATACGGCAAGGGCACCGGCTCGGCTTGTGCAGGCACTGTCCACAGAAACACCTGGATCCCTGCTCCCACCAAAACACGCGCACCGTGAATCCCCCCCCTCTGGCTGTTGGCATTCATGGCAGCACGAGCTGTTGTGGGGCAACAGACTGCAGACCAACAACAACGGAATTGGAGCGGCTCAGCGGGTCTCCAGCAGCACTACATCAGGGATGCAGCGGTCGCTGACGCGGATCTCAACAGAGTTGCACTGTTCGCTTCATTCAGCTCAGCAAAGGGATGAACTGGCAACGCGCTCTCTGGAGGGATCGTGCCGAGGCTGGTGCGCAGCTGGCCAAGCATCTTGGCCAGTGGCGTCGCGATCCCCAGGCCTGGGTGTTGGGGCTGCCCCGAGGGGGAGTCGTCGTGGCGGCTGAAATCGCAAGGGAACTGGAGCTGCCTTTGCACAGTTGGGCCGTGCGAAAACTGGCCCACCCATCCAATCCAGAGCTGGCGCTTGGCGCCATTGGCCCCGGCGGTGTGCAGATCTGGGACGAACCATTTGGGCGACTGGATGACGAGCTCCGCCAACAGCTGGTTGCCGAACAGGAACGGGAGCTCAGGAGGCGCCAACAGCTCTATGGCGATCCCGGCGTTGAGGCGCTACGCAGCCGTCCGCTGATCGTCGTCGATGACGGGGTCGCCACTGGATTGACGGTACGTGCTGCAATCCAGTCGCTGCGTGCAGCCACCCCGAGGCAGCTGGTGCTGGCTGTGCCGGTCATCGATCGCCAGGTGGCGCAGCAGCTCAACCCCCAGGTGGATGAGCTCGTGGCCTTAGCCACGGTGGAGGACCTCTGGGCTGTGGGGTCTTGGTATCAGCAGTTTGAGACCGTGAACGACCAGCAAGTGATCGCAATCTTGGGTGATGCGCATCTCTGCCATCGGCGCTGATCTACAGCAGCGATGCAGCCTCAAACAGGCTCTGTCGTCCATACGGTCTGTGGGTTGAGTTCAGACCGACATCCATGGAAGTGATGCTTTATACGTTGATCTCAATGG
>RGUW01000206.1 GCA_010027605.1 Synechococcaceae bacterium WB9_2_112
CAACTTCGGCGGAACCATCGCCCTGACCAACTCCTCCTACACGGGCAGCAACGCAGTCAGCCTGACCCGGAGCACCGGGTATGCGCGGTTGCGCTACTCCAACTCGCTGACGTTGACCTCCGGGGTCTCCTACCTGGCCAGCGCGATGGTGCGGGACCGCTTTGCGGCCACGGGGGACGAGTTTGAGTTCTGGAACGACAACGTCAACGGGCCGGTGCTGGTCAGCGTGCGCTATCCGCCGCTGTTGACGAACAACCTGGCGGGGGGAACGAACTGGGTGAAGGTGCGCCAGCTGTTCACCTGCACCAACAGCGGCAACGGAGCGATCATGCTGGTGGCGTGGAATCCACCCAGCAACAACACCTATGTGATCGACAACTTCTTCTTCCGGCCCTGCACGACCAACGGGTTGAGCTACCAGTGGCAGAGGGACGGGGTGGCGATCAGCAACGCAACCTCCGGCACCCTTTCGCTGACGAATCTCCAAACCAATCAGGCCGGCTCCTATCGGGTGGTGGTGAGCAGCAGTTTCGGGAGTGTGACCAGCGAGGTGGCCACCCTGACCTTGGGTACACCCCCGGTTTTCACCTCGACCAACAGCTTCAGCGGCACGGTGGGGGTGGCGTTCAGCAACACGGTGACGGCAAGCGGCAGCACGCCGATCACCTTCGGTGGAACGAGTCTTCCCAGCGGCCTTTCGGTCGCCACCAACGGTCTGATTACCGGCACGCCGACGAATGCTGGCACCTTCTCCTCTACGCTGACGGCCAGTAATTTTGTCGGTTCGACCAATCAGTCGGTGACCTTTGTGATTGCCCGGGGCACCCCGGCGATCAGTAACTGGCCGACGGCCAGTCCGATCACCTACGGCCAGGCCGTGAGCAACTCCGTGCTCAGCGGCGGCGTGGCCAATCCCACCGGAAACTTCACGTGGACGGTGCCCACCAACAAACCCAACGCCGGCACCAATTCCCAAAGCGTGACTTTCACACCAACGGCCACCAACAACTACAACAGCGTCAGCACCAACATCAGCCTGGTGGTCAACAAGGCGACCCCGGTGCTGACCTGGACGCCGAGCCCGGCGGCAGGCCTGACCTATCCGGCCCCTCTGTCTTCCACCCAGCTGAACGCCACCAGCACGGTGGCGGGGATCTGGAGCTATAACCCGACCAATGGTTCAGTGCTGAATGCCGGCACCAACACATTGGTGGGAACGTTCACTCCTACGGACGCAACGAATTACACGAGCGGGGGAACAATCACCAACACCGTGGTGGTGGCGAAGGGGAGCAACACCATCACCTTCGGGGCCCTGCCGGTCCAGTATCTGGGGGATGCGGCGTTCAACCTCACGGCCACGGCCAGCAGCGGGCTGACGGTCACTTACACTTCCTCCAACACCAACGTGGCGACGGTGAGCGGCAGCACGGTGACGCTGAGGGGTGTGGGTACGACCACGATCACGGCCAGCCAGGCGGGCAACAGCAACTGGAATGCGGCCACGAGCGTGACCCAGACGCTGACGGTGGAACCGGCGTTGAATCGCGGGTTGATCGCCTACCTGCCGTTCATCGGCAATGCCAACGATGTCACCGGGGCCGGCTACAACGGCAACCTGCAGGGCGTGACCCTGACCGCCGACCGGTTCGGGGCAACCAACCAGGCCTACTATTTTGCCGGGAACAACGAGCACATCACCCTCGCCCGGAATCTTCCCGACACCCAGGAGCTCACCTTCGTCGGCTGGATGCGTGCCGATGAGCAGCGCTATGGGGTGATTTTTTACGATGCCGCCTATTTCACCCCGGGGCGGGACACGGAAATCGCCATCAATACCGGGGGTCGGTTGCAGGCCACCTTCACCAAGCCCGATTTGGGGGATTCCATCACTACCGGCGAGGTGTGGCAGACCGGGCAATGGGCGCAGGTGGCCCTGGTCTTGCGGTCCGGCGGAGCCCGGGTCTTTCTCAACGGTCAGGTGGTGGGCTCCAGCGCCGTGGCGGGCAACAACATGGGCTACCATTCCGCGCCCTTTTTGGGCGCGGCGAACCACGGTCTGCGGGTGGAGTACGGCTTCAAGGGGGCGATGGATGAAATCCGCTTCTATTCCCGCGGTCTTTCCGATTCCGAAATCAGCCAGCTTTATCAGTCCGAGTCAGCGGGCCTGGCCCCGGCGATCACCTCCACCAGCTCCTTCAGCGGGACGGTGGGGGTGGTATTCAGCAACACTGCGACGGCGAGCGGGAGCGCTCCGATCACCTTTGGCGGATCGAATCTTCCGGCGGGTTTGTCGATTGCCACCAACGGCGTGATCAGCGGGACACCGACCACCGCGGG
>RGUW01000207.1 GCA_010027605.1 Synechococcaceae bacterium WB9_2_112
CCCAGCACCCGGCAGCAACAGCGTGATCAGATCCGGCGCGCTTTGGAACAGGCCGTAGAACCAGTGATCCGTTTTCACGGCTCAGCCTCCGGCTTGCTGCAACCAGAAGGGCACCAAGACACAACCAAGACCACGAACCGCCAAAACCGACTCGATAGTACGCCTGTATTGAGCGGAGCGCATCCGTGATTTCACGGCCTGACCGGCTGCGCTCACCACCCCACCGGGCTCCGATCGGCCCGCCAGCGCAGGCGGGCGCTCACGCTCTCGCGATCAACCCAGAGTTGCTCCAGCCGTGCCCGGTAGCGGGCTCCCACCGACGCAAACGAAAACCGCTCCCGATAGCCAGCCAGCACCGCCGGATCCCGGCTGGGATCGTCCGCAACCGGATATCCGCGGATATCCCGACTCAGCCGCCGCGCCGCCACCTGGCGACACAGCTCCGCCGCATGCTCCAGATCCGGTTCCGCCCAGCTGTGCCCATCGGCGTAGGGATACGCGCCCCGGGGAATCGGAGCCGACCGCCAGCGCACGGGATGCGCGAGCGGCCCGCTACAGAAATCCGTGTTCCCCCCGAACTCCGTGGCAATCACATCCACACCCAACCGCAGGGCTTTGTCAAGCGACATTGAAAACCGAGCCACAGGCGACATTGAAAAGTGAGCCACCTCCGGCCCGGTGAGGGCCGGAGGTTTGGGGCTGGTTTTTGGTTGTTGCCTGGTCTTGCTCATGGGTCCTGCTGGGCTTGGTGGTTGTCTGTCGTTATTGCCTGCTCAGTTCAGCCGGCTGCTTTTGTTTCCCTCCTCCTTGCTGGGCAGTGGCGGCAAGGTTCCGCCCGCCTGCGGGCGGAACAGGCCTGAGCGGCGCTTCTCCCTGAGCCGGTAGCTGTCGCCACGGATCGTCACCACATGGCTGTGGTGCAGCAGCCGATCAAGGATCGCGGCCGCCACCACCTGATCGCCAAAGACCTCATCCCATTCCTCGACGGGGCGATTGGAGCTGATCAGCACGCTGCCCTGCTCGTAGCGGCGGGAGATCAGCTGGAAGAACAGGTGCCCGGCCTCCGGTTCCAGCGGCAGGTAGCCCAGCTCATCGACGATCAGTAGTTTCGGCTTGCTGTACTGCGCCAGCCGCACCTCCAGAGAGCCCTGCTGCTGGCCTTTGACCAGGGAACCGAGCAGCTCCATCGCCGTGGTGAACTGCACCGTGTAACCGCGGCTGACCGCCTCACGGCCCAAGGCCACCTCCAGGTGGGTCTTGCCCACACCGGGAGGGCCTAGCAGCACCACGTTGTCGCCATTGGCCACCCAGCGGCAGGTGGCCAGATCGCGGATCTTGGCCGGATCGATCGAGGGCTGGGCCTCGAACTCAAATCCCTCCAGCGTGCGCACAAAGGGGAAGTGGGCAATGGTCATCGCCATCGACAACCGCCGCTGCTCTTTGCTGGCCACCTCGGCAGCGCAGAGCCAGGCCAGTGCCTCGCGCAGGTTCAGCTGCCGCCGGGCTGCTTCTTCCAGCAGCCCATCCAACTGCTCACGGATCGCACCGAGCCGCAGGCGGCTGAGCATCCCATCGAGATCCTCCACCAGCTGAGCGATATCGCCTGCCTCAGGGGCGGGCATACCGGCGGCGGCAGTCACGGTCGTCAGAGCGAGTGGCTTGTTGCGTGCCATCAGCCCACCTCCGCCACGACAGCGGCGTAGTCGCTAAGCGGCCGGGCAAGGGCCGAGCGCCGCACCGCATCCAGTACCACGACCTCAGCGACTGTGGCGTTGTTGCCTTCCTGTGCAGCATCGATGGCGCGCTGCGGAATCAACCCTTCCCAGTGACCGGCCATGACCTGTCGGGAGCGTTGGTTGGCGATCTGGCGGGCATGACGCGCCACGATTCGTCCGCCCTGGCGGATCAGCACCTGTTGGTCACGGATCTGAACCGTGACGCTCTGGCGCACCAGGGCGGCCGGCACGCTGTACCAGTTGCCCTCCACCTGCACGCAGCAGTCTTTGGCGACACGGCGGCTGAACTCCTGCTCTGCCAGGAATGACGGCTTGCCGTTGAGCGGTAGCAACGCCCCGGCCTCAGCCCGCAGAAAGCGCTCCAGCGGTTTCTCGCCGGTGGTGCCGTGGATGCGCAGATCAGCAATCTCCCGGTTCCACCACTCCAGATGGCTCTCCATCTGGCCCCAGGTATCAAAGCGGTGACCTGCCAAGCCGCCGCGTTTGACGTAACCCACGCCGCGCTCGTCCTTGCCCTTGGTCTGCGGTCGGTGCGGCCAGCACG
>RGUW01000208.1 GCA_010027605.1 Synechococcaceae bacterium WB9_2_112
GCTCCGTCAGCAGCCGCGGCCATTGGCCGGCTGCCTGCTCCAGGATTGACCCCATGCTCAGGCCGCTGTGCGCGCCTGCTTCTGCGCCGCCGCCACCAACTGCCGGACCACGGTGGGTCTGGTGGTCATGTCCGCCCGGGCCTGTTGGTCAAGGAAGCGGACTAACTCCGCCGGCAGCTGGACGCTGATGCGCTCATAAGCGGCCGGCTTCTTCCTGCGCGTCATGCGGCTTTGTGTTGCTGTGCCTGGGCAGCGTACTGTCTATCTGCTGCAGATGCGCAGCATTGCGCTACGCTGCTGCCGGAGTCGCTCCCTGCTCCCTGCCGATGCCCGCCACTGCCCGGACCGTGCGGTGGGCCACCGGGCCTCTCGGCTGCCACGGGTCCCGTCGAGGACTGCCGGCGGCTCCAGCTCGACGTAGCTCCAGGCCGGCAGCAAGCGGGGATGGCTTCCACCTCACCATGACACCACTGCAGCGATGACCGCACCAAGAGCAACCGAGCACCGGCCGCTATGGCTGGCGATGGAGCTTGCCGGCATGAACGCTCCGGGCACGCCACGCGACGCTATTGCGGCCGAGATTCTGGCGATCAGGGACTGGCTGGACGAGGTGTTCGCTGATGAGATTCCCGCGCAGCTCTACAACCTGCTG
This sequence comes from Synechococcaceae bacterium WB9_2_112, assembly GCA_010027605.1. Lineage (GTDB taxonomy): Bacteria > Cyanobacteriota > Cyanobacteriia > PCC-6307 > Cyanobiaceae > RGUW01. The sequence continues at coordinate 653 of RGUW01000208.1, forward strand.
ACGGCGCAATCACTGGAAGCCGAGCAGGCCGAGCCACCTGCGGCAGCCGCCAAGCCGGCGAGCCTGAAGCTCACCGCCGACCAGCAGGCTGCGATTGAGGGGATTCTCGAAGACATCAGGAAGCCCGGCGCCACGCCTGTGCTCTGCGGCTACGCCGGCACCGGTAAGACGGTCACCACTGCAGCGCTGGTGTCGCGGCTGGCTGATCTCGGCAAGCGGGTCGTCGTGGCAACGCCAACGCACAAGGCCCGGTCTCAGGTTGAACGCGCTCTGGACAACTGCGGCGCTCATGGATTCGAGGCGGTCACGGTCGCTCGATTGCTGGGACTGAAGCAGGTCCGCGATCGCGACACGGGCAAGGAGACGTTTAGGCCGGATCCCGGCGGCAAGAACATGCTCAACAAGGAAGACGAATGGGATGACGACGAAAAGCGGATGGTGAAGATTCGCCGCATTGATGTTGTTATCGTTGACGAAACGTCAATGCTCAACAGTGAGCTGTACGACCTGCTTCTGCGTGAACTTGAGGGCCGTCCCGTGGTGTTCGTTGGCGACGATCGCCAGCTGCTGCCTGTTGGCGAAGATCAGGTCTGCCGGGCCTTCACCGAGGGCGCCTCGCTCTATCGGCTGACTGATGTGCTGCGGCACGACGGCGCGATTCTCAACCTGGCCACGGCCACCAGGTTGATGCCGGTCGGTCGGGCTCGGTTCGCTGCTGCCGAAGGTGGCGGCTCGCGGGTGGTGGCCTATCGCAGCCGTGAGCAGTGGGGCGCCTCCCTGCTGGACATGGCGGCATCGAATGAGGCGATGAGCGATCCCGACTTCTGCAGGGCGCTGGCTCACACCAACAAGGCAGTGGACGAGATGAACCTGCGAATCCACCAGCGCCGCTACGGCGTGAACGCACCGCAGTTCGTGGAAGGCATGACCTGCGTGACGGTGGATGCCATTCCCGACCCGATCGGGACCGGCTTGCTGCTCAACAGCACGATGGATGTGCTGATTGAGGAGGCCGTGCGCGGCCCGCACCGCTTCACCGATTACGGCGATCTGCTGACTGACGAGCCATGGGACACATGGGAGCTGACGGTTACCGGCGACTTCTACGGGTCCAGGACGTTTCGCGTCATTGCCAAGGAGCATGAACAACGCTGGAAGGAATCACTGAAAGACATTGCCGAACAGGCAAAGGCCGCAAGCGGGCAAGAACGCTCTGACCTTTGGAGCCGCTATTTCAGCCGCAAGGATTGCGTCGGCAAGCTGCAGCCCGCCACTGCTCTGACGATCCACAAGTCCCAGGGCAGCACCTTCCGCCATGTGTTCCTGCACTGGAGCATTGACGGCTGGGGATCGGCGCCGACCGCCCAGCAGAACCAGCTGGCCTACGTCGGCATCACCAGGGCAGCCGAGAGCTTGCATGTGGTGGGTGACCGATGAGCCTGCAGCTCCGCCCCCGCCAGACTCAGGCTGTCGCCGCCCTTCGCCAGGCCTACGGCAGCGGCCACCGCGCGGCACGGCATGGGCTGACGATCTCAGCGCGGAGGGCTACGGCTCTCCCCGCTGAGTTCACTCACAATCATTAAGGCATGGCAACACGCAAAGACAGCAACAGGCGATTGCTTCAGGTC
>RGUW01000209.1 GCA_010027605.1 Synechococcaceae bacterium WB9_2_112
CTATGCCGATTCGGTGATCCTCTGGACGCGCATCACACCAACCCAGGGGTTCAATGGATTGCTGGATGTGTCCTGGGAAGCTTCGCGCAGCCCCGGCTTTGAGGCCGGCTCCATCGTTGACAGCGGCACCTTCACCACCAGTGCGGCCCGTGACTGGACGGTGAAGGTGGAGGCCGATGGCCTGCTCGCCGACACCAACTACTACTACCGGTTCAGAGCTGGCACCCAGCTGTCGCCGGTGGGAGAAACCAAAACGTTGCCGGTTGGAGACGATCCGGTGCGGCTGGCGGTGTTTTCCTGTGCCAATTTCACTGCTGCCGAACAATTTTCGGCCTATGGCCGCGCCGCCGCCCTTGATGCCGTCAATCCCTATGACGCCTGGTTGCATCTGGGCGACTACATCTACGAATACGGCCCCGGCGGCTATGGGTCGGCAGAGGATGCGGCCGCCAATCGCGGTTTCCTGCCCAACCGCGAAATCATCAGCCTTGATGACTACCGCCAGCGCTATGCGCAGTACCACACTGATCTCAATCTGCAGGCCCTGCGCGCCGCAGCTCCCCTGATCGCCATCTGGGACGACCACGAAACCGCCAATGACAGCTGGGCTGGCGGCGCTGAGAACCACCAGAGCGCCACCGAGGGCGACTGGATCGCCCGCCGTGATGCCGCCCTCAAGGCCTATCACGAGTGGCTGCCGATCCGCGAACCCGATCAGCGCAAGGCCACCGATGCTGCCAATGCCCTCTCGCCCCTGACGCAGGGGTACCGCAGTTTCACGTTTGGCGACGTGCTCGCATTGCACGTGCTGGAATCACGCCTCACCGCCAGGGATGAGCAGCTCAAGTATCCCGATGCGGCGGCTGTACAAACCCGCATCGGCGCGATCCTGGCCGACCCCGCTCAGGTGGCAGCCTACGCCGCCAAAGCGGGCACCGCGCCGCCGACGAGCCAATCTGCGATTCCTGCATTCGCCAATGCGCTGGCTCCGCTGGTTACGCAGGAGCTGGTGATCGCCACCGTGCAGCAGGCCTGGGGTGATCCGAGCCGTGATCTACTGGGGCAAGCCCAACTGGCTTGGCTGCAGCAGCAAATGGCGACATCCCCTGCCACCTGGCAGGTGCTCGGCCAGCAGGTGCTAATGCAGTCGATGGCCGTGCCCGCCGAGCTGTTGCTCAACGCCGGCAACCCGGCCTTACTAGACAAATATGCAGCGCCGCTCCAAAAGCTGGCTTCAGGCACCCCCTTCACAAGCCTCACCGCCTCTGAGCAGGCCCTGTTTGCCGAGGCCGGCAAGATTCCCTACAACCTCGACGCCTGGGATGGCTATGGCGTTGAACGGGAAACCATCCTGCAAACCGCACTGACGTTGGGCAAAACCCTGATCAGCCTTGCGGGCGACACCCACAATGCATGGGCCGGTGTGCTCGACACGATGACTGCCGGCAGCAAGCCGGTGGGCACGATAGCCGGCGTGGAATTTGCCACCCCCGGGGTGACATCCCCAGGCTTTGAAAAATACCTGCCAGGTGCCGATGCCTACATCCGCGCAAAATACCCTGCGGTTGATGGCCTTGATGGGCTGTTCACCGGTTATGTGACCGGTCTCAATTATGCCGATCTGAATCGCCGAGGATTCCTCGATCTCACGCTGACCAAGCAAACGGCGACAGCTTCCTTTCAATTGCTTAACGCTCCCTCTGGAAGCTGGACCCAGGAGACCGTGCAGGCCACTCCCACCGATCTGCAACCGGTGCGCAGCCTGCAACTCGACGGTCCCTTGTCTCAGAACGGCGCCCTCTTCAACCCCGGCGGCCGCATCAACCTTGATGCCAGGGGATTTGGCTTGGGTAATGCCTCCCTGGTTCTAGACGCGCGCGCCAACAACTCAGCCCTGCAGGGGCTCCCCACCAACCTCAACCTGCAACTGGGCACCACGAGCGGTGTGAGCGTGTCACATCCGGCGGGCCCTCTGACCGTCGATCTGGGCTTCAACGGCGTGCTGGACCTCTCCAGCCAACCTGACACCATCGCCAACCTGGGCCGAGGAGGAAATGTGATCGCGGCTGGGATTGGCCGTGATCTTTTCACCGTCAACGCAAACCGCAGCGCGTCCACAGGGGCTGTGGATGTGGTGCGTGATTTTCAGGTGGGCCTGGATCAGCTGGTGGTCAACACCGGCAGTGGCCAGGTGGTGTTTGATCGCAACGCTGAAGTGGACGACCTGCGGGGCAACCCCCTGCTAGCAGGCGTCACGCTGCAGCTCACCCCCGATCTGCG
>RGUW01000210.1 GCA_010027605.1 Synechococcaceae bacterium WB9_2_112
ATCGCGCATGGGCACCATCGCGCGCTCCACCACGATCTCGGGGTGGCTGATCGGTTCCTGGAACGGATAGCTCAGGCTGGGCAACCATTCACGCCGCAGCCGTTGTTCCCCGCGGTCGGCCTCGGCCTTTGCAGCATCGGCCTGTTGCAGGAAGGCCTGGCGCTCGGCCGCTGTTTTGGGTGTGAATTGGATGGTCATGGCTTGAAGAGCGTGTTGCGATCAAGGGGTGGTGCGTTGAAAGCGCCCTACGCCGAGGGACTGGGCCCCGAGAGCCGCTCGAGCACCGTGCGGGTGATGTGCTCGACAAACCAGTTGCGGCGCTGCAGGCCCACGACCCAGTCGGTGCTGCCCGCCACGAACACCGTGCCATCACCAGGGCCGACGCCGCGGTCATGGCTGGCGATCATGCCGGCCCCGTAGCGGGGGTGCCTGGCGCCTTCGTGCTCCTCGAGATGCGGCAGCCCGGTGCCATCGCCCTTGATGGAAGGAGTCGAGACCGAATTCATCTGGCTGGCGGTGCTGGCCTGGAAGTGATCCTCCTCGTGCAGCAAGGCCGGTGCCATGGCCACGATCGTCAGGTTGTCAGGGGCACCATCGCGGCCGGTCGGGTACGGCAACCCATCGCGCATCGTGAAATCGCAGCCGTCGATCTCGTAGGCGGCCACGCAGTCAGGCCGGTCGCCGATCACATCGCCGTAGTAGAGGTCGCTGCCCTCAAGGCTCCAGTGCCAGGGGCGATACACCGTGAACCCGCCACTGGCGCGGGGTGCGGCACCGCCATACATGGCATGGATCACGCCCGAGCCCGTCAGACCGAAGGTCTTGGCCAGCGGCCAACCGGTGCAGGGCAGATCCCAGGCGTTGCTCACATAGCGCTCCTGCTCAGTGCCGAGCAGGGGATCAGTGGTTTCGTCCTTGTGGTTCACAAAGGTGGTGCCGCCGTCTTCGTAGCGCACCTGCCAGATGTTGTTGCCGGCAAAGCGCGCATGGTTGCCGCCGGCAGCGAGCTGGTTCTCGATCGCTTCGCGCATCGGCCAGCTGCTGTATTCGTCGTGGCCGACGATCACCGAGAGCCGGTAAGGGACCAGTGTCTGCGGATCGTCGTGCAGATCGTGCTGGCTGAAGTAGTCGAGGGTGAAACCATTGGCTTCGGCCCAGTCGATGAACAGCTTGCCGTACAGAGCCCAGCTGGCATCGGCGTAGTCGCGGGCGTAACCGTAATGCCGTGCCCAGGGGTGAGCCGGCAGCTGGGGCACCGCAAACGGGGGCAGCTCCGCCGTCGACACGGCCCGAGGCGCACCGGCGGGCAACTTCACCAGACCCCGGCTCCAGGGACGCCGCAACGCGGTGCGGGCATTGGCCTGCTTGAAGCGCGGTGAACCGCCTTCACCGTGGTAGCTGTTGCCGCCCCCCCAGTCGTTGTAGGCGTTCATGGTGCACGTCGACACCACAAAGGCAATGCTGCTGGCCGTAGCCGGAGCAGACGGCTTCACAACAAAAAAGTGCTCACGCTCGAACACCTCACCGTCGGGTTCGCGCAGCCGCACCACAACGACGTAAAAACCCGATCGCCAGGCCGGATCGACCGTCAGCTGAAACGCCACCGGCCAATCGCAACCCACCACATGGGCCCGATCGGGCGTGGCCGCAGCGGTGGCCGCGATACCGCTCTGGAAGAACACCCGCTCGGGATTGGGACCATCCCGCGTGACCTCGATCTCAAACGCTGGCCGGATGCTGTGGACGTGAACGTCAATGACCTCACCAGCGCGGTAGCTGATGCGCGGGGTGTAGCACCAGATCTCGGCGACCGCCGGGTCGTTGAGCGGTTTTTCATAGGCCCAGTCGTGGCGGCTGTCGTTGTGGGCCGCCGGGCCGGGGCCAGGGATCACCCGTGGCTGCCCCAGCAGGGAAGGGCGATCGTTCAGAGGAGTTCTGCCCGCGGTGGCCATGCTGGCGATGTGTCTCGCCGCACAGTAGGGATGGTCCCCACAACGTCGCGGTGTTCCCAACACCCAGCACCCAGCACGCAGCACGCAGCACGCAGCAATGGGATCATGGGGTCCCTCAGAGTGACGAACCCCGCGATGCCCCGGACCCCTGCCAATCAGCTCAGGTCCAGGGCCATGGCAGTCACAGTCAGACCGACAGCGCTGGCCTTGAGCGCAGCCCTGGGACTGTTCTCTGCCGGTGGTCTGGAGGCCCCAGGGTTCAGCACTCCGGCCGCGCCCATCAGCCCATCGGCCACGGCGGCAGCCC